>JAVEZE010000273.1:0-2519 GCA_034003145.1 Spirochaetia bacterium | reverse complement strand
TACTTGTTTTTAATGTGCAGGGAAGAAACGCGGAAGCGGTTAGCGATTTTGCCGTAGGCATGATGATTGCCGAATCAAGAAACATTGCCCGCGCGCACCATGCGATAAAAACCGGAACATGGAGAAAAACTTTCCCCAATTCCGAATTTGTCCCTCAGCTTAAAGGTAAAACAATCGGGATAATCGGATTCGGTTTTATCGGCAGGCTTGTCGCCAGAAAACTTTCAGGTTTTAATGTAAACATACTTGTCCACGATCCGTACGCGGACCTTGCTTCCATAAAAAAACTGGGGTGCACGCCTGCCGACCGGGAAACACTTTTTTCCAACAGCGATTTTATAACTATCCATGCGAGGCTTACTGATGAAAACAAGGGTATGGCAGGAGAAAAAGAAATAGGAATGATGAAAAAATCCGCATACCTTATAAATACAGGGCGCGCGGGGCTTGTAAATGAGGCAGCTCTGATAAAGGCGCTTAAGGAAAACAGGATTGCCGGCGCGGCGCTTGATGTTTTTCCGACTGAACCGATACCGGAATCAAGTGAAATCCTTACTCTTGACAATGTTACACTGACTACCCATATCGCCGGAACAACAACCGAGGCTTTGACAAAATCGCCGGGCCTTCTTATGGAAGATATTGAGCATTTTCTCAAAGGAGAGGAGTACCGGTTTATGGTTAACCCCGAGGTGCTTAAAGACAGCAGGTTCGAGCAGTGGTTTAAAACTGTAAAAACACAGATTAAATGAAACTGAAAAAAGGATCAGCAGAACAAAACTGATACTTATAAATCCCGCGCCCTGCGTGGTTTATTTTAAACTTGTTTACGAAGGAGGTTCCGGTGGAATCATTTATAACTATTGATATCGGTACTACTAATTTCAAGTCAATGCTTTACAAGGCTGACGGAACGCTCCTTTTCACCTCTGTCAGAAATTATCAGCCTGTTTTTCTGGGCAACCAGCAGGTGCGCCAGGATCCGGATACATGGAAGAGTGCTCTTTACGAAACACTAACCGATACTGCTTCCTGGTTAAAGGAAAATAATATCATACCGGCTGCTGCGGTAGTGGCAAGCCAGAGAGCCTCTGTCATACCGGTCGACGGGAGCGGAGTACCTCTTTATGACGCTTTTATGTGGCAGGATAAAACAACTCTGGCTCAGTGCGAAAACCTCCGCGCCGATATCGATCTTTACTCCGCGTACCGGAAAACAGGCTTAAGGATTGATCCCTATTTTTCAGCGCCCAAGATATTATGGCTTCGGGATAACGAACCGCAGGTTTATAAAAAAACGGCAAAATTCCTGGGTGTTCAGGATTACGCTGTTTTCCTTCTGACAGGCAATTTTATCACTGATCATACTCAGGCATCGCGCACCCTTCTCTTTGATATTGAAAAAAGGATTTGGAGCGATGACATGCTGAATGCAGCAGGTATCCATCAAACCACGCTTCCGGATCTTATACCTCCCGGAGAAAAAGCGGGAATCCTTTTGAAAGAGGTTTCTCAAATCACAGGGCTTCCTGAAGCTCTTCCCGTGGTAATTGCCGGCGGGGATCAGCAGGCAGCGGCTGTCGGGCTTGGGGTTTTTAAAAACGGGAGAGCGGAAGCCAATACAGGAACAGGCTCTTTTATCATTACACACAGCGATGCTCCTGTCTTTGACAGGGAAATGCGGATACTCTGCAGCATATCAGCCGCCCCTGATGGCTGGGTCGCGGAAGCGGGTATCCTTACTTCCGGAATAATTTATAAATGGCTTTCAGGCATGATCGGCGGCGTTAAGCAAGCCGGAGATACTGAAAAGACTGATATCGAAGAAATAAATCATCTGGCAGGGTTATCTTCTCCCGGCGCCGGAGGGGTTATTATCCTTCCCCACTTTAAAGGATGCGCCGCCCCTTACTGGGACCCGTACGCAAAAGGTGTCATATTCAATCTCTCACTTGCAACCACAAAAGGGGACATCGCCCGAGCAGCCCTTGAGTCAATAGCGCTTGAGCTATCTGATAACGTTTCCATTATTGAGGAAAATACGGGGAAAATTGACGAGATTACCGTAGCGGGCGGATTAACACAGCTTGATCTATTTAACAGAATACAGTCTGACGCTTTTGACAGACCCGTACTGCGCTATGGTAATCCTGAGGCTACATCTATAGGATCGCTGATAATCGGCGGGAGAGCTGTTGGAATATTCAGCAGTATTGAAGAGGGTTTTGGCAAAATTGTTCAGGGAAATCCCGAAGTATACAGCCCTGATAAGGCGAACGCGGAAATATATAAAAATTACAGCATATTCAGAAAAAAATTATACGCAAGTCTTTCGGAAAGTTCATTATTCAAAGATGTATATGAATATCAGAAAGAAGCTGAGAACGCAAAAAAGATAAATGCTAAGGAGTAAATAATTAAATGGTTGTAAAGCTTGAAAAAATTCTTGAAACAGAAGGCGCTGTCGGGTCTTTTAATGTAGTTGACCTTGATATGGCCCTGGCTATAATTGAGGGAGC
>JAVEZE010000272.1:0-2528 GCA_034003145.1 Spirochaetia bacterium | reverse complement strand
GCAGGAGCGGTAAGGGATTATCGCCATGCACACTCTGCCCAGAGGGGTCGATTTTATCCCTTCTGCGGAGTTAAGTGCATCATCTGCTTTTCCTTTTTCAAGCTTTTCAGCTATCTCATCCACAATGTTAAGCCCGCCCAGCCCTTTGAAATACAGGCTGAATGTCCTCTCAAACATGAGCAAAACGGCAAATACCGCAACAAGGATAATAGGCACGATCAGCAGACCGCCCTTTTTGAGCTGTGAGGCAAGCGTGATTTTATTTTCCCACTGTTTAAAGACAGCTCCGCCGGAAAAATCCAGAGCCATATCATCGGTATCGCCCTTAAAATAATCTTCTATGAGTCCTCTCTCTTTTGAAGGAACTCCAGCAACTTTCTGCAATCCGCCTTCCATGCTTCTGGCAAGATAGCCGTATTCCCCGCCATCTTTGTAAAGGTCGGCGAAGGTACCTACAGAAAGCACCTGAACATCTTTCAACGTTCCGTCCGTATCGGTAACGGACATATCACGAAGACTTACAGAGGATGAGTAATTTATGAAATCCAGATAACTGTCAGCGAGAAAATTAAGCTTAGTCAGAGGCTCTTCCCCTTTCATAAAAAAGTCGTGTCCGCCGGGAACTGCATAAGCGGGATATTCCTGCGCCATTACAAAAAAGTCCTGCATGGAAGCCTCAACAGAAGCTTCAATCTGGGTGAAGTTGCTGTTTTCACGTCCCAAAGCTTCACGGTTACCGTTGATTGCTTTTATATAGCCTTCGCTCTCTTTGCGCAGAGAGTCTGCTTCGGCATCAAGTGCCGAAAGCTGCCTTTCAAGGGCAGCTACTTCACTCTTCATTTTTGTTTTGTCGTTTCTGAGCGCCTGTAGCTCTTTTTCTATATTTCTGGAAACAGTCTCTGATTCCTGAATAAGGTCTTTATATATAACTCTTAAGTCTTTAGCGAATACAACGGCAGGAATTATCATAACCGCCGCAAGGAAAAGTGCTGTTTTTTTCATTGTGCTTCTATCCTCCCCACGGGCAGAGTAACAAGAGCAGGCATTCTTTTTCTGTTAACCAGCTCACCTGCGATTATAACCTCTTCTGAATACTTGGAATCAAGCTTTTCAAACTGCTTTGAGGATGGATTATAAAACGCCGCTGTGGTTCCGTCCGGAGTTGTAAAGAAAGAGGCAAGCGCACCCGCCCGGAGAAGATATCCGTTGAGCTGCTCACCGCCCACAGTTATGCTGGTATTACGGATTTCGGCATATCTTGACATATCCGCCTCGACCTTGTAAGCCTCCATAACCCTGCGGACTTTTTCAGAAGGGAGAACATCCGGTGCGGCAACAAATGCAGTGAGATTTTCTATGCGTTCAAGTCTTTCCTGCACGGCAGCATCATCACCGGAAGTCACTTCTCTGCCCAGTTTTTCAAGCAGATATGAAAGAGCTGTTTCCAGACCGGTTTTAAGCTTCTGCCCTTCGGCTATGCGTGTTCTGCTTCTTTCAGCTTCCGCTTTAAGCTCTGCGGCAGAGGTTTTCAGGCTATTAAGATACGCTTCTTTCTCCGCAATCGCTCTTTTAAGGTGTATGTACTGCTGTTCGAGATTAATCTTCTCTTCCTGCCATTTCTCATTTTCAGAGTAGAATCCGCTTTTTTTATCATGGATATCCTTCTGTAAATCCAGAATTTTGTCCGCATCCGCAGCAAAGGCGGCTGAGCCCGCAATCATCACGCACAGCGTGACAATAATTTTGTTCATATTTTATTCCTCCTGAATCCGTCCAGAAGCAGCAAAGCGCAGACAGCATAAACCCCGCCGGCAAGCACAGATGCTGTATCATACGGCAGCGTGCGTTCTTTTTTCCCGCCGAAAATTTTTACTGCGGCATAAATAACCGCTGCAACAGCAGAGAAAATAAAAGCCGCATGCAGCTTTTCACTGAGCCTTATATGAAGACTCCGATACCTGTCCGGACTCCCTGTATTGACCTCAAATGGGAAAACTGTTTCATAGACCGTTTCCGCCAGTCCATATTCTTTAACAGCAGCCTCTGGATTGTTCTTTGGAAAAACTGCTGAATAAAGGTGGGGAACTATGCCGCTAAGGAGAACCGAAACAGCAGCAATAATGATGTATCTCCGCATGAGTTTCATAAAAACCTGCTCCGGAACTTTTTTAATTCTTTTGCAAAAACACAGATGTTATTACCTGTGAAAATTTGCAGAAAGCACAAACCGGCAGCCCCAAAGGATTTAGCAACAATTTTAGAACTGACTAACTAAATAATAACCTTCTAGTATAATAAGAAAGAACTGTTGTCAAGCTGTTTTTGGATTTTATTAATACTAAAACACTTATCTGTTCAGGGGTTTAAATAATATGGAAATAATTTACAGCTAAACGTAATAAAAATAGATACCCCCGGGTAAACCCGGGGTTCTATGCTTTCGCCATGCTATCGCATGTTTTTTACAGCTCAATCTTGAGCTGTCCTGAATCCTGTTGCCCTTGCATTTCGACGTAATTTTTAATTAC
>JAVEZE010000271.1:0-2528 GCA_034003145.1 Spirochaetia bacterium | reverse complement strand
ACCTCCGGGGTCCCTTTTTACAATTGTATATTCTGCCGACAAATCCGATTTATTGAAAGTAACATTTGCATCCACTTTTTTAAGAAGCTTTTTATAATCTTCGATTGAGTCAGCCCAAATCATTCCCGCTGCCAGAAAAAAAGAAAGAAGAAAAATAAAGTATTTTTTTATTACCACTACACAAACTCCGTTAACACTGTATTTCTTAACAGGCTTATTTATCCATTTTTACCCAGAGCCTGCGCCGGAGGCATCTTCCCTGCCCTGTCTGCCGGCCCCCAGGCCGCAAGCAGCACTGTAAAAGCCATAATCAGAAAGTTTGCAAGGACAAGACCGGGACTTAGATAAAATTTCAGCCGGCCTGACTCTGTAAACAGGGCTGATGCGCTTATCCCGCTTAAATCAATAGTCCCGGCCGCGTAAAGAAGCAGAAGCCCAATAAGTAAACCAGATGCGGATGATAAAGTTACAAGACCGGCTGCCTCATAAAGGAAAAGTGATTTTACCTGTCCCCTTTGCATTCCCATTGCCCGCATTGTTCCTATTTCCCTTGTCCTCTCATAGACCATTACCCTGTAGGTATTAAGCACACCTATCATCACGATAAGCATAAAAACCACAAAAATAAAGTAAGAACCGGCAAGAAACGCGTCAAGAAGATTCTTGATCTGATCAAGGTGGGCATCAAGAGACATTACAGCAAAGGTTTCTTCCTCGGTATTCCTGGTTTTTTTGCCAGGAAAATCATCACGTCTTAGTATAGGAGGAAACACAGAATAGTCCCTGCCAAGTGCAACCCTTATTTTTTCCGCGAATTTGACAAGGTTGACCCCTTCACGGGCATAAACCGCGATCTCTGTCGCCGCCCCGGGAGGGCGCAGGAGAAGAGCGTTTAGATCATCATTTCGCATATAGGTCGCATAACCGAAAATACTTGTCTCATCAAAGATGCCCCGGACTATCATTGTCGCGGTATTATGCTGTCCGTTATCTGCTGTCAGGTAAAAGCTTACATCATCGCCAAGCCGGGCGCCAAGCAGCCTTGCGGCGGCGCGGCTGATAATTATACCGTTATGCCCCTCACTTTCTGCCATCCCCTCAATCCCCCCTTCTGTAAAGGGGAGTCTTGAAAGCTCCCTGCTTTCACCCTCATAATCAAATCCTACCTGCCGCCTGAGCCTTACGGAATTGCCCCCGAAGAAAAGCCTTGCCTCTTTTCCCGCGTAAATAGTCCTTTTGGATACTGTTCTCACAGGAAAACCGCCATCTTTTATGAGAGCTATTATTGCCTCCGGATTTTCTATCACATTTTCCTTTTTCCTGTATCCGCTTATGCTTACATGCCCTGAAAAATAGCGGGCCGCTTTAACCATTACTGTTTCCATAGCCCCGTAGGCGGCGCCGCTCTGGAAAGTAACCAGGGCAAACCCGGCAGCTATTGCCACAGCAACAAGGAGATACCGTTTTCTCTGAAGGAAAAGGTTTCGAAGCGCAAGAAATATCGTCATTATGTTCTATCCCTTTCCCATAACTTCAACCGGCTGGATTCTCATTGCAAGTGATACCGGGTATATCCAGGCGATAGAGCCTGCGGCCAAAGCCATAACAAGGTGTTTTACAATACCGGATACGCTGACTACCGGGCGGATTACATTCCCGCCGAAAAGGGTAATCAAAAGCTCATTTTCAATTGTGATACCTGTTTCAAGTGTAACATATGAGATTATTATTCCAAGAATTATCCCTGCGATTGATGCGCTCATGGTAAGAATCATGGATTCAGCTATAAAAAGAGAGCTGATAAACCGCCTGCCGGCCCCCAGTCCCCTCATTGTCCCAATTTCAGGGATTCTCTCAAAAACAGATATTACAAGCGCGTTCATGATTACAAGGACAGCGCCGAAAACTATAAATATCATCCCGCTGTAAAAAACTGTCTGCAGAGCGAAAACTGCCTGCGCTCCAAGTCCCGCGGCGTTTCTCCAGTTAAGGATGCGGACTGCCCACTGGTTTTCTTCAGCCTCGTTTTCAAGAACTCTTAAAAGTCTCCCCTGTCCTCTATCACCTGCGCTAAGCAGGATAAAACTCCAGGCCGCCGCATCAGTTTCAACAAGCGCGGTTCTCTGCGTTGTATCAGAAAGCATCTGTTCAAGCTCAACAAGAGTTATTCCTTCCCCGCCTGATGATTCATTATCCTCTGCCCCTGAAAAAAGATCATCCATATCAAATGACCCGGAATCCGGGATGGAATCCTCATCCTGATTTCCGCTGACATACCCTGTGGTATAGTTTGCAAGGCTTCGCACAATTGATGCGTCAGCAAGAACTATACGGTCAAGGGGTTCTGTATAGCTTATATAACTGTGTATACCTGAAAAAATCCCTTTTCTGATATGAAAACTTCCGTCAGAATACATGCTGAGGGTTACAGGCTCACCTGTCGCAAGGGGTCGGCCAAGCTCTGTCTCAATATTTTCCGCAAGCCGGGCGTTAAGAAAAATACCGCCGCCTGCGAGTGAACCGGGAGA
>JAVEZE010000270.1:0-2529 GCA_034003145.1 Spirochaetia bacterium | reverse complement strand
GCTTCGATCCCTGGGAGCCCCGGTTATTATCTTTATTGATGAGCCGAGCCTTTCTGCCTACGGGTCAAGCGCATTTTTAGGTATTTCCGCCGCCGATGTTTATGACGACCTCAAGGAGATTATCGAACAGATTCATGCTGAAGGAGCGTTGGCTGGCATTCACTGTTGTGAAAACACTGACTGGAGTTTATTAATGAAAACTGATGCCGACGTCCTCAATTTTGATGCCTACGGTTTTTTCGACCGGTTGATCTTATACGCTGAGGACCTGAAGAATTTTATTATGCGCGGTAACATTCTTGCTTGGGGGCTTATCCCCACGGGGAGTCCTGAGGATATCAAAAAAGAAACAGCGGAGTCACTCATTGAGCGGTGGCAAGATTCAGTGGCGGCATTAGAGGGGTTGAAAATTGAGCGCAAGCGCATTATCTCCCAATCTCTGATTACCCCAAGTTGTGGGACGGGCGCGTTAACGCCGGAGTTGGCAGAGCGGGTGATGCATTTGCTTAAGGAGGTCTCAGGTTTTTTACAAAGAGAGTATGCCGAGGCTTAACTCATCCGTTTACGCAACGTGTCCAAGCTGAATATTTTTTGATCGTAAAAAAGAACTTGCAAAGCAAGCCCAAACAAGAATAGATCCCTGATCAAATAAAAAATAGTGATCGTATAAGCTCCGTTGCTAGAAAAGCAGCCGCAGCTTATATCGAGACCGCGCAGCAAGGCTGACGCGATTGCTCCTGAAAAAATTGCCATAAGCACTGTTATTATGACGATGCTTCCTCCGGAAAGAAAGCCCACAAGCAGAAAAATTCCCGACACCAGTTCCAGCCAGGGAAGGACAATGGCAAAAAGATTAACGCTCACAGGGGGGACAATGCGGTAATTCATCACCCCTTGGGCGAATTGATCGGGATTAAGAATTTTGCTCACCCCGGCGTAAATAAAAACAACTCCTAGAAGTACTCTTCCAATTAAGGCGGTATAGGGATGAGTGATGAGCTGTTTAAACATCAGCGCTCTCCTCTTTTTATGGGCATCCCGTTTTCCTTCCATTCTTCCCATCCTCCTTGAAAGACTTTAATCTTGCTGTATCCGTTTTCTCTGAGTAAGAACGCCAGATCTTCCGCGTTAGAGCACTCCAGTCCATCGCAATATGCGATCATTTCCTGATTAAACGAAATTTCTTTGAGGACAACGGGAGCCTTCTCGGCAAATTCAAAATAAGGCAGATTTTTTGCACCGGGAATATGGCCTTCTGCAAATTCATCCGATGAACGGGCATCAAGAATGATAACTCCGGGCTGTTGCAATTTTCCCTTTAGTGTCTGGAGAGAGATGTTGTTTGCTTGATTATCTTCAGCGGGAGGAGGCAAAAATTTCGGTCGCAAAAGAGAGAGGCCATCAGAGCGGAAAAAATTGGTCGAAAACGCCAGGATGGTTGAAAAAAGAAAAATTCCGACACATTCTGCAAAAGATCGTTTCAGCATACCAGGTTAACTCGTTGCCCCGGAAAAAAATTCTGCCTGAGAAAATTTTTTTGGGCCAAAAAAATGTTATTAAAAAAGTAATCTGAGTCTATTCCAGTTCTAAAGATTGGTCCGATTCAATGATCGGTTCACTGAAAATAAGCACAGTCTGGGAAATGGGTAGAAATATACGATGACGATTTTCCTTGATTTTCAGGACGAGGTCGTAAAACCCCTTTTCGTTTATCTGTTGAAGCACCCCGGCTGAACCTTTAAGACCCAGAACTTCATTATAGATAAAAACTTTCTCCATGGTGGTTCCCTTTGTTTAAATTATCAGGATATGAATTTACCTTTTACGAAAAAAATAAAAATAAGTCAATAACCCAATATATTCATTTTTTTCGTGGTAAACGGCGATCGACAAACTAGGTACGCCCCACATGCTATCCTGATTATCGACCCTGCGGAGAGAAGTGCGCTGGTTGTCCTTTTGTTGATCGGGGGAAAATGTATAATAGTTTGATTTTGTTTAATATTATTAGAGTATCTCTTGACATTTTTTTTTAAAGAGCATATGGTTCTATTGGCGAAAATAGTGCCGAATGTCGTGAGTTGTTTTCGTCGGCGCCCGTTATTTTGGTGGGCTTGAAAGTTTTTTATGAGACTGAAAGACATGCTCACCTATGATGGAAAAAAAGACGATCCAAGGAGTATTGCCCTTTGAGAGTTTCAGATATATGCTGTAGATTACAGGCGCTTGGGGATAAAAAAAGAGTCCTGGCAGTACAAAGGTTTTTTAAAACAGCACCCGGTGAATATGGCGAGGGGGATGTTTTTGTCGGTATTTGTGTCCCCGATATCAGGAAAATGGTCAAAGACTATCAGGCACTCTCTTTTACAAAAATAATCCGATTGCTTCACTCCTCCATCCATGAGGCCCGACTGCTGGCGCTCCTTATTTTAATCCGGGCTTACCGGCAGGGAGATGCGAGTGTTCAAAAGAAGATTTATAATCTCTACATTCGGAATACGCGCTTTATCAATAACTGGGACCTGGTAG
>JAVEZE010000269.1:0-2539 GCA_034003145.1 Spirochaetia bacterium | reverse complement strand
AGGAATCACAATGTCATCTGAACTTAAAAAAAGCTTCTCATATCTTAAGGAGGCCGGCAATTTCGGCTCGCTTATCCCAGTTTCTGAAAAGAGTGCAGATGAGATTGATGCAGTTACCCAAAAACTTAAAAGCAAAGGATCACCTGACTTTATAGAAGCTGAAGTGCTTGAAGGTCTTTCACAGCTTAAATACTTATCCCCGCGCTATCACTGCGTAATAACAAACCCGCCCTATATGGGAGGCAAGGGGATGAACGCAAGGCTTTCTGAGTGGGTAAAGAGCAATTACCCTGACAGCAAGTCAGACCTTTTTGCGATGTTTATAGAACGGTGTTTAAGCCTTACTGTTAAAACTGGAATGACCGGCATGATCACAATGCAGAGCTGGATGTTTCTTTCAAGCTTTGAAAAACTCAGGGAAAAGATACTCAATAACGCAACAATCCTTTCAATGGCGCATCTGGGAGCGCGGGCCTTTGACAGCATAGGAGGCGAGGTAGTATCGACTACAGCCTTTGTCCTTGGAAATGAATATATGCCTGATTATAAAGGGGCATACCTCCGCCTTGTTGACGGCAGGTCAGAGGTAGAGAAGAACAGGATGCTTCTGGAGGCAATAAAATGATGGTTTTGCATGAAACTTCTTCCGGCGGAGTTTAAATATGACACTTAATCTTGCTGAAGATTATAAAACCGAGTTTAAGGCAGAACTTAACGATAAGCTCGAAAGATCAGTAACAGGATTTCTCAACTCCAAAACCGGCGGGGATATTTATATAGGTATTGATGACACTGGACATGCAGCCGGAGTTTCCAATACCGACAAAAAACAGCTTGAGATAACCGACCGCATAAAAAACAATATTCTACCTAACTGTCTCGGCCTGTTCGATGTGTATACAGAAGAAAATGGAAACAAAAAAATCATTCATATAGTAGTTTCAAGCGGCACCGAAAAACCGTATTACATAAAATCATTTGGAATGTCGCCGGCAGGATGCTACATCAGAGTGGGAAGCAGCACCCGCCAGATGGACACAAGAATGATCGATAAATTCTATTCTGCGAGAACAATGACATCATTGCGGAATATACTGTCTCCGCGCTATACAAACCATACATTTTCTCAAGTTAAGATATACTATGAAGAGAAAGGATTTATTCTGAATGATCAATTACTTCAGAATCTGGATCTGTATACTGCTGACGGGAAATACAACTACATTGCATATCTTATGGCTGATACAAACAGCTTTTCCATGAAAGTGGTTAAATATTCAGGAAAAGACAAATGCGATTTGATTGAAAATGAAGAGTATGGTTATTGTTCTCTGCTAAAAGCAGTAAACCGCATTCTGGATAAACTTGAGATAGAGAATAAAACATTTACAAAAATAACCGGTGCTGCCAGCCGTCTGGAAAAAAGAATGATTGATAAAACCGCGCTCAGGGAAGCATTTATAAATGCGGTTGTACATAATGATTACAGCAGGGAAGTTCCGCCTCTTGTTGAAATATACGCGGATAGATTATCCATAACATCATACGGAGGCCTTGTTGCCGGTTTATCCAAAGAAGAGTTTTTCCGGGGGCGCTCCATACCACGCAACCGGGAACTGATGCGGATTTTCAAGGATATGGGACTGACAGAACACATCGGCTCAGGGATGAACCGGATTTTAAAAGCATACAGCCCAGATATTTTTCACTTATCTGATAATTTTCTGGAAGTTACATTCCCCTTTGATTCAGATTTCGAACAAGTAACCCAGCAAGTAACCGAACAAGTAACCGAACAAGTAACCCAGCAAGTAACCGAACAAGTAACCGAACAAGTAACCGAACAAGTAAAACGACTAATAATTTGTTTGAATAGTGAAGACTTGAGCATCAGGGAAATTTTGGATGCATTAAAAATGAAACACAGACCAACATTGCTATATGATTATTTACAACCAGCCATGACGGCCGGGATTATTGAAATGACACAGCCTGATTCACCAAAAAGCCCGACACAGAAATACCGCCTTACTTCTCTTGGCCAAAAAATAGCCGCAGAGAAACTTTCAAGTACAGATAACATCAGGAGTAAAAAATGATTGAATATCTGCTTTATATTCTGATTGCACTTGCAGCTGCAAATATCCTAATACTGCTGTTCAGAAAAAACAGGAGTGATATTTCACCTCATCTTAGGGATATCGAAACCTCAATCATAAAATTCAATTCAGCGCTTGATATAATCAGCGCCTCAATGAAGGATGAGCTTCAGAGAGGCCGTCAGGAAAGCAGCGAAATATCAAGACTAAACAGGGAAGAGCTTAATAAATCATTCAGTGAAAATATCAGGATGCTCAATGATATGCTTGCAAAAAACTTCAGCGAGTTCGGCAGCAGGCAGGGGGAAATAAACAAACTCACTACCGAAAGCGTAAGAGATATAAGGCACGGGGTTGAGAATCAGCTTAAGGCGATACAGGAAGAAAATACAAGGAAGCTTGATGAGATCAGGCAGATAGTTGATGAGAAACTGCAGAAA
>JAVEZE010000268.1:0-2542 GCA_034003145.1 Spirochaetia bacterium | reverse complement strand
AGACGGGAGCGGACATTGGGTTTTATGACATCGTCAGAATTGAAAATACTCACTAATTCCTGAAAAAGGAGATCTTTTGTGCTGTTTTTTTCAAAGTCAAATATATCTTCAAGCTCATCGTGGTCTTTAAAATAATCAATAACCATATCATAAAGCCCTATAAGGAGCGTATCTGTTCCGCTTGTAACAAGTCTTTTCTGAAGACTTGTTATTCCAGTAAATACGGCATCTTGTAAAGAGATATCGTAGGTATGAACAAAGAAAGGGACCTCCTTTCCAAGACCTTCCATTGAAAGGAATTTTCTGTTTGTCATAATGGAATAAAGCATTTCAAAATCAGGCCTTCCGGACATTATTTAACTCCTTGCCTTTTTAATCTCATTATCCTTAAGCAGCAGCAGCTTAAGGTCATCGACTGAACCCTCATCCAGATACTGTTGTCTGAGGCGGTGGCTAATACGGGGCTTCGTTATTTTTAAGGCGGACCCTTCTGATTTAACAAGAAGACCACCGTCTTTTATGTTTCTTTTAAGTGTTGAAAGTAGATCTTCCATTGAGCGCTTTGTAATTTCAAGAAGTTCAGGATGATCAGGTTTAAGAGAGTCAATGTATGAGGGAATTTCATAGTTTTCAAGAATAAGGTCCCCGCCCTGCCATTTATAATGAATAATATTGACAATTACATCCAATAAAATCCGGTAGTGCCTGGCTGTAAAAGCAAGTGTGATAAATCTCCAGTCTTCAGGATCTTCGGACTTGATTATTTCTTCAAGCTCCCAGGGATATGCAGATTTCACCCGTTTAATGACTTCACCTGATATCTTCTGCGATGTCCTTGTGTGTATCTTCTGAAGCAGATTTTCTTCCTTTACCATCACCTTTACATCATCCCAGCTGCCTGCTGTATGATATTTTTTAATCAGAAGTGCAGATTCAAGAAAATAAAGGCTTTCATTTACAATTCCAAGGTTATATCTGTCCATTTCGACCTGTATTAATAGTTTGTTCTTTAATTTGAAACTATAAAATATTACCTCATTGAATCCTTATTGTAAATTACTATTCATTTTATCTCAGACATACCCGAATTTTAATCATTTTTCATCAACTATCCTGAATCAGATTATACCAGTAAGTATCCAGAGTACCACTGATCACAACTGTATAACTGTGTCCTCCCTCTACATAAAATGATCCAAGGCTGTCTGTGTGCCAAAGGCCGTCCTCTCCCTTAAGCTGAACAGAATATGACCCTTCTGTAGTACTTTTATAGGAAGTAACGTTACCAGGGTAAAGGGAGCCCGAATACTTCGCCTCCCCAAGTCCTATTCCGTATGAAAGATATGTTCCGTCAGTGAAATTATTCTGAAACCTCACCTGAGCCGCTGAGCTGCCGCTGTCTCCGCCTGAGCCATCGCCTGCGGAATCGGGCGAGCTGCAGGAAAATATAAAAACAGAAAATACAAGAAATAATGCCGTGATAAATTTTTTCATACAGGGATTCCTCCGTCCAGTTAATTTGATTGTTTTCACTCTGCTCAAAATGAATCAACTTTTTTAAATAAACTTTTTTACATCCATACGGGTAATTTTTTCCCCACTAAAAACCATAACCGAGGTTTATCCCGATGTTATTAGCCTTTGTATCATCATCATCAAAGAAGCTTGTCAGGGCACGGCTGTAGCGGAGGTCTGTAAACAGTTTCCCGCTTCCCATCGGGAACTCAAAGCCTGCTCCAAGGGTAAAACCGAAGACAAGGTTATTGTCAGCTTCCACATCTATATCCGCAGAATCAGAACCGTACCCTTTTACTGTAACTTGATCTGTAAGTTTGATATCACCCAAAAGCAGTCCGAATAAAGGACCTGCGAAAAGGGACAGCTTGCCTGATCCTGCAGGAACCTTGAATTTGAAAAGGACAGGCATATTAAGTATCTTCGCAGTTTGTGTTACCTTCTCATCGTAGTAGACATCGTAATCCGCATCATAAAGGTTATCAGCTGAGATACCGCCTCCTGATCCAGTAACGTTAAGCTCAGGCTGTATTGAAAAACTTTCAGAAAATGCCATATCAAGAAAAAATCCAAATGAGTAACCCATTTTTGAATCATTTGAGGCGTCAAAGTAATCAACCATGTCATCCCAGTCATCACCTGAAAACCACCCCATGTTAAGCCCTGCCGATATGCCCGGGGTAAATTCAACCGCAAAAACAGATCCGGCGATAAACAGTAAAAGCAGCATCACAAAACATTTTTTTCCCATTTTTACAATCCTCCATTATTTTAACCATTCTCTAATTATTAATGCAGGAACCGTGCCATGCTGATATCCGGTATGCGTTAAAATCCGGTTTTTCATGGTTTTAGGGTTAATCAGCTGATTAACCCCTGTTGCAGGCGTAATTTCAGAGTTTAATGGTATTTTTAAGCGTTATGGGGTGTTTTATTGGGTAAATGGTATAAAGGTGATTGCATACAGATGCAGGGTGCGGAACAGTTGTTACATCAGTATTGTAACTTTTGTTATTAAGGATTTAAT
>JAVEZE010000267.1:0-2554 GCA_034003145.1 Spirochaetia bacterium | reverse complement strand
AAATCAAAAGAGCGCAGCAATACTTCAATAATGTTCTCCGGCTTTTTCCGCGCATGCCCGGCATGCAGATCAACACCGATTATTAAATCAGCCCCGGCTTGTTTCAAGGTAGCTACTGGAACATTCTCAACAATTCCTCCGTCGACAAGCAATCTGTTATCTATTTCAACCGGAACAAAAACCCCTGGAATACAAGTGCTTGCCATAACCGCATCAGCAACGCTTCCTTTATTTAAGACAATTTTTTCACCAGTTGTAATATCGGTCGCAATCATTGACAGGGGTACAGGAGAATCCTCAAAATCAACATCCCCGATATTATCTGTTATGATTTTTCCAATTTTTCTATTAGAGAGCAGCCCGAACCGGGAAAGGGAAATTTCAGAAATATCAAGCCAATGCATGTTTTTGGCAATATCCTCAATATCATTCCATTTTTTCCCGAAAGCAAAAAGCGCGGCAGTTAAAGCTCCAATGCTTGTTCCGGCAGCATAGCTGACAGAAATATTATATTCCTCAATTACTTTTAATACTCCGATATGCGCAGCTCCAAGAACAGCCCCGCCCCCAAGAGCCAATCCTATTTTTTTATCCTTGTTTTTTTTTCTGAAAAAATTCATCATTATCTTCCCCCCTAACAATCAATCCTGTCAGAATATCATCGTCATCTGCTGTTAAAATCCGTATTTACAGGCGTTATACAATTTCTTTGATATATTTCTTTTTAAGAAGCCGCCAGAAAACAACAGCAAAAGCAGTTAGGGGAATCGCAAGCATCATACCCAGAATCCCTTCCAGGGCGGCGCCCCAGAAAAATATCGCGAAAATAATAAGGACTGGATGCAGGCTGGTACGCTCACCCATGATTTTGGGTGTAAGGAAATAGCCTTCAAAAGCCTGTACCAGGCTGAATACAGCAAGAACAAGCACAACGCGGATTATATCTCCTCCTCCGCCGAAATAAGCAAGAGGCAATGCGGTAAGAAGCCCTGCGATACTGCCAAGGTAAGGTATTATGTTAAAAAATCCCAAAGCCAACCCCATAAAAATACCATAAGGCAGCCCAACCAGGGCAAACCCGGCAGCATAAAGCACTCCCTGGATCAGGGCAATAATAATCTGGCCGCGGAAAAATGTCAGCAGTATATTAATAAACTGATCAACCAGGTAAATAACGTCTTTTCTGGTTTCTTTTTTCAGGAAGGGAAGAAAATCGCCAATCTGTTTTGCCTTGAAAGGTTCTGCCATAAGAAAGAACGCAATATAGACAGGTAAAACAGCCCAGCTTAAAAAACCTGCCGCGGTCCGGGAAATCTGAGCTGCCGAGTTCATCATCCGTATTCCTGCTTCCCTGAGAGCATCGGCTGCCATCTCTCCGGGATTCTGCATCAATTCGTATTTGTCCAGCAGCTCCATAAACTGCGGCCAATACGACTTTACCGCCTCCTGCATGGAATTAATAAGATAAGGCAGATCATCAAGTATCAAGGCAGTCTGGTTAATGGCAAAAATAGCTGCGGCCCAGAATAAGGCGCCCAGAGGAACAAGCGCGGAAAGAAAAAACACAATCAATGCCCCGGCACGGGATTTTCGCAAAACCTTAAAAAGCCAGTTATAATAGGGGCGCATCATTATTGTCAGTATACCGGCCACAACAGGGGGCATCAGCACATTTTTGAAAGCAGACGCGAATTTCCCCAGTCCCCAGACTGCTGCGCTGAAAACCATAAGCAGTACCATCGCAGAACCCAGTGTTACCGCAGCTGCCACAGTAGCGCGCTGCCTCGGGCCAAGTTCCAGTTTTTCAAACATCAAAACTCCTTATAACAGTAAGGTGCGTTTATTTTTTATCCCGGTGTACAAGATCAAGTGAAAACGGCGGTAAACAGACTGCAGTGTATTCTGCTCCTCCCTCATTACAGAAATATAATAAGCACTATACCGAGGGCAATTCTATAGACGGCAAAAGGGGCAAGCCCTTTGGCTTTGAGATATTCCATGAAAAATCGTATAACAAAAAGAGCGACAGCAAAAGAGACGATTGTCCCTGTAAAAAGAGCGTCCCACTGCTGAGGCGATATGGCGGAAAATCCTGTTTTATAGAGCTTGTATAATGATGCTGCCATTATTGTAGGAATCCCCAGAAGAAAAGAAAATTCAGCAGCCATGCTTCTTGAAAGACCTGCGAACAGCCCGCCTGCGATTGTGGAAGCTGATCGCGACATCCCCGGCCACATGGCAAGGCACTGGAAAAAGCCTATAAAAAGAGCCTGACTGACCGTAAGATCAGAAACATTTTCTGTCAGTTTTTTACCGCGGTGCCTTTCCGCGTAAAGCATTAAAAACGCACCTGCGATAAGGGCTGCAGATACGCTTTTGGTATTAAAAAGATACTGTTCAAGGAAACTCTCAACAAAAAGGCCGATAACGGCTGCAGGTATAAAAGCGATAATTATTTTAATCCAGAGGCGGTATACCCTTGAGGCCTCATTTTTGAAATCAACTTTCTGATTGCAAGGATGGTCATCATGAGTGCAATCTGTTGAGTAATCTG
>JAVEZE010000266.1:0-2556 GCA_034003145.1 Spirochaetia bacterium | reverse complement strand
GGCGTAATGCCTGAGCTTGTCGAAGGCTGCCCGCAAAATATCCTCTTGTTCTGATAGATAGCGTTACCACGATTTTTGAATTTATAACGGGTTTAAGCGTTAAAGATATTTTTGCATTGGCGTAAATCCTTTGAGCGTAGCGATAAGGTGCGCAAAAATATCCTTTTTAAGGGGGTCTGGGGGAAATTTTGAAATTTTTCCGGACAACGGATCTTTTTTTATTTCTTATACTATGAAAACACTTTGAGAATACTATAGCAAAAAAACAGGAAGGGATAACCATCTGCAATAAAAAGGAAAAAGAAGTGCCGGGAAAGGGTCGATTGGGCTCAAATCCCTATAGTAATGGGCTCAAATCCCGACAGAAGTGGGCTCAATTCCCGAAGTGACTGGGCTCAATTCCCGATACCACTGGGCTCAATTCCCGATTGTATTAGTCCCAAATCCCGATAGTAGTGGGCTCAATTCCCGATAATAGTAGTCCCAATTCCCTATAATACTGGGCTCAAATCCCGAAGGTCTTTTCAAATTTCAAAAAGCCAAAACACTATATTTACAGGAGAAAAAGCAGCCCTTTTTTACCACATTCAGTATCAAAAAAGGGGTCATGAGGGTTAAAATCATAAAAACCGCTCCGGTAAAGAGGAAAAAGAACCCAGTTACAGGAGAAATATTTAAAAAGACTGGTCTCAATTCCCGATATCATTAGGCTCAATTCCCGATGTGCGGATTATATGGATACTACTAATAAAATCAGCTCTTTAAGCTTATTTTCATAAAAACTCACTTCGATCTTCTTACCGTTGGTCAGCGTTATCTGGTTCAATTCAACAAATGCTTTTTTCCATTTCTTTCTGTATTCTGAATTATATGAATATGCGGTCAGCCCGTTCTCATGACAGAGATCTACAACTTTCTTTGAAAACTCATTGGATGCCGCCATTGCCCTGTCTATTATGGGATAAAGGGTTTTAGCTATGTCGCTGGAAAGGTTGCGGTAAGTATCAAAGAAAAGAAGTTTTAGATCCTGCTTGCGGTAATACTGCTTTGTTATTTTGGGGTGGAGATATATCGAGATAACATCCTTTTCCTTTTCAGTTTCAAAATCAAAGCTTGAGAACAGCGAGAACACTTCCTTGGTGTCCTCGGATTGAATATCCTCAACTTCGATTGGAATGACCTTGAGTTCATAAAGTGTGTCCATTAGACTTTTATAATCGTTCGAGCCCGGGTTTTTCTGAAGTATCAGATTTAATATTTTATATCTGCTCGTTCTGATGTGACCGAGATATTCGCCGTCCTTGTTTTTCCATGTCGGCCAGTTGTGACTTGCCCATATGGCAAGAACCGCATAAAGAACATCCCTGTGTTTTGTCTTGAGTATGCCGTAGTCCTTATGTCCACCGGCCTTTCCTATTGTTATCTTCACAGCGTTGTTTCTGGCGACCTCAAAAGATGTGGCTCTTGATGTGTTCGGAAGAAAAACCGATTTTCTTTCAATAAGGTCCTGACTGTAGAAAGGTATCTTCTCCTCGTCCCACAGCTCAAGCTGAATGTCGTTCCGTTCCATCTTTGAGGAAAGTTCGCTTTCCTCTTTTTCCTTCATCGCCTTTTTAAGATCGTTCATCTTTTCATTTGACATCTGAAATCCTCCTTGAAGGGATAAGGTATTAAAGAAGGGCTTTGCTAAAAAGCAGGGGGAAGGCTATCCCTTCATACAGCCGTTCAACAAAAGGAGCTACCTTTTATCTATCCCCCTGTCACAAATTCTACTCAATAGCGGAAAAAAGAAAATATTGTCAGTTCCCGTTATAATCATCAGGGTTTCTGCCTATCTTTTCAAGTATGAACTTTTCAAGTATATCGCTTCTTGAAATTCTGTTCTTCTTACACCAGTAGTCAAAATCGGTCCAGAGATCCCGGTTTATTCTGAAAGTAACCGACTCCCTCTCAAGAATCTCCTTCGATGCCGGTGACTTTTTTTTAATGCCGTCATTATTATCCGCTTTCATAAAAAACTCCGTTCATAAAAACTATAAAACAGTGACTTTATAACTTCATAAAATAATGATGTCAAGAAAAATTGAATTATTTCAGACAGGTGGTATTTTTAGAAGCCGTTTCAAGCGGTATTCGTTTTTCACTAAAGTCCAATCCAATCAAGTTTGTCCTGCGTTCAGCAGGACTGTTTAGAGCGGTGGAAGCGAAGCTGTCACCAGCGGAAAACCGAGATTCTAACCTTCTGTTTTGATTGGGATTCTGTTTTTAAAGACTGGAAGCTAAATAAGGTATTGATTCAACGGACTGTCTGTTAATGTGGGTGATGTTCAGCGGATGAATTGAAATGTTTGAAAGAAAGATCCCCATAAATCTCTTTGTTTCCGGTGTGGGAATACCGACAATGTTCCCGGACTTGTCTGTTCCTTCGTAATAATGTTCCGCAAGCATTCCGCCGTCACAGGTATGAGTTATCAGAACACCTTTTTTAAGGTGCTCATTGACAAGATCAATTCTGGCTCTCTGTTTTTTTGAAAATCTCATATTTGTTCCCCTCCT
>JAVEZE010000265.1:0-2589 GCA_034003145.1 Spirochaetia bacterium | reverse complement strand
TCTTTTATTAGGGAAAAGGTGTTTACCTACCTTGTATACTTCGGCATTCCTGATAAGGCATATAGTTATCCGAAGCAGCTTTCAGCCGGGCAACAGCAGAGGGCTGCTATAGCGAGAGCAATGGTTATCGAGCCTGCCCTTCTCCTGCTTGATGAGCCTTTCGCCAATCTTGACAAAAATCTCAAAGTCGAGACAGCCGAGTTTATCAGGGGGATTCAAAAAAAACTCGGCACCACTACTGTAAGCGTTACCCACGACCAGGAAGAGGCTTTTGCCATGTCTGACTCTATCGGCATTCTGATCGCAGGCAGGCTTGTCCAGTTAAACACTACAAGGAATGTTTATTATACCCCGGCAAGCTGGGAAGCGGCGAAGTTCCTGGGCCCAGTTAACAGGATACCCTCATCCCTTTTTTCATCACTCAGGATTAAGGCTGAAGGGAAAGAGGTTTTAGCGAGAGCCGAGGCTTTGTCAGTCCGGCTTGACCCTGAAGGGCAAGGCACTATAGAGAAAGTCTGTTTTGTAGGTGCGATGATACTTATAGATATAAAAATCGATGGTGTTCTCCTTAAGTCAACCAGCTTTAACGGGAATCTTGAAGAGGGGAACAAGGTCTCCATCGAAGTGCTGCATTATTTTTAGCGTTATCTTTAGCGGTATTCGATGCAGCAAGACCTCCCCTGGCACATTTTGAGGAGATGAAACATGTTACGAAAAAACAGAACCCTGATCATTTTATTACAGATAATTCTTGTTTTACTTTTATTAACATCATCCTGCAACAAAAAAAATCAGGATGCCGGTGGCCTTTCAGATGCCGACATCGCCGGCATGGATTTTGAGACACTTAAGGAAAAATCAAAAGGGAGCGAAGTAAGCTTTTACATGTGGGGCGGCAGCACACAAATAAATACCTGGGTCAGGGATTATGCCGGCAGTGAGATGGAAAAAAGATATGGCATAACACTTAAGGCAGTGCCGATTAATGACGCCGCGGAGCTGGTATCAAAGCTTCTTACCGAAAAGCAGGCAGGCAAAAAGAGAGGAAGCGCGGACCTGATCTGGATCAACGGCGAGAATTTTAAAAACGCGCGCGAGGCAGACCTTCTTTTCGGCCCCTTTACGCAGAAACTTCCAAACTATGAAAAGCATGCGTTAAAAAAAGCTTCAGAATATGATTTCGGATATCCTGTAGAGGGGTATGAATCTCCTTATGGTATGGCGCAGTTTGTCTTTGAATATGATTCTGCTGTTACCTTTAGTGTTCCTGCTGACTTTGCGGAGCTTGAAAAATGGGTATTTGATAACCGCGGCTTATTTACATATCCGCAGCCCCCTGACTTCACAGGTTCGGCATTTATAAGGCAGGCTTTCTACGGTGTTACGGGAGGATATGAGCAGTACATGAACGGTTTTGATGAGTCACTCTTTAATGAAAAAGCTCCACTTCTCTGGGATTACCTCAACAGAATTGAGCCGTATCTCTGGCAGGAGGGAAAAACCTATCCCAAAAATATCGCGGTGCTTGAAGGGCTTTTCCAGCGGGGAGAGGTTAGTTTTTCCATGTTTTACAGCCCCTCCCACGCGGCAGGCAAAATCGCTGAAGGCAGTTATCCCGCTTCCGCAAGAACATTTGTAATGAATAACCTCTCACTTTCAAATACCCATTTTACAGCTATCCCTTTTAACGCCCCAAACAAGGCAGGGGCCATGATAACATCCGATTTTCTCCTCTCATTTGACGCACAGCTTTCCAAGGCTGATCCTGTTAACTGGGGAGACCTTCCTGTGCTTGATTTCTCAAAGCTGACTGATGGGCAGAGGAAAAGCTTTGCTGATATCAGACGCGGAGAGGCCGTGCTTTCACCTTTAGTTCTCTCAGATAACGCGGTACCTGAAATCCCGTCAGGCTACCTTGAGCTTCTTGAGAAGGGCTGGGATGAGAATGTTCTTAAAAAATAAGGGTATTATTGCTTTTATTCCGCTTCTGATTCTCATCATCCCGGTATTTGCCGGCGGTACAGGATTTACAGTACTGCAGTCTTTCAATCAGTTTATCCTGTTCAGCTATCCTGACCTCTTCTCAGCATGGAAGACTGTTCTTGGTGATATCTGGTTTTACAGGACTTTCGCTTTTTCCATCTATATAGGGGCAGTTTCCGCCTCTTTTTCAGTTTTTTCCGGCATTTTGATTGCCTCCCTTTTCTGGTCCCTTCCTGTCAGCTGGCAAAAGGCAGGAACACTTTACAAGGTTCTCCTTATTATGCCGCACCTTTCAATCGCGTATTTTGTAATGATCTTTTTTTCAAGGACAGGTATGGTATCATCAATCCTCAACAACCTGGGGATGTTGGAAAATTACCTGCAGTTTCCTGTTCTGGTTTATGATGCTTTAGGCACCGGCATTATCCTCAGTTACATACTAAAAGGAACGCCGTTTGCCGTACTCATGGTATCAGCACTTCTTAAAAATCTAGACAAGGGTTATCTTGATACAGCCCGGATGCTGGGCGCAGGAAGGGTTAGGATTTTCACAAAAATTATAATTCCTTCCGTAAAACCTGCTGCGAAGGCATCTTTTTTAATCCT
>JAVEZE010000264.1:0-2609 GCA_034003145.1 Spirochaetia bacterium | reverse complement strand
TAATCTCAACAAGATAGTTCCAGCCGGAAAGTGCATCCGATTCAGATGCGTATCTGCCTGTATATGCTTTCTGGGCGACAGGGTCTGAAAATAGTTCTTCAGAAAGTGAAGGGGTAAGCCGGTCAATCCCTTCTGAAATAAAAACATCAACAATCCTGATGTTTTCGATTAGCGGTGAAACAGACTGTTTTATCTGTTTTAAAAGTCTTTTGGCTCTCCCGTCAAGATCGGGATTTTTATAAAATACTTCTGTTCTCATAATTGGGGGTAATTTATCAGATATACCATCCATACTCAATATTTCTTACCCGCTGATAGAGAAATAATCACCTGCAGTTTTTGCCCTTCTGTGCAACCGATGGCTGCATACAGAAGGGACTTGGTATCTGATACTGTTAAAATTTTAGTGTAGAGAAGTAATCTTCTATTGTTTCTGCCCTTCTTCGCCGCCGCTTTTAAGCGGCTGCATACAGAAGGGACTTATCACCTGATACTGTTAAACCTTTAGTGTAGAGAAGTAATCTTCTATTGTTTCTGCCCTTCTTATCAGTTTTGCGGAGCTATCCGGTAAAAGAAGCAGCTCTGCCGATCTTAATTTGCCGTTATAGTTGAAACCCATGGCATGTCCGTGGGCTCCTGTGTCGTGGATAACTATTGTGTCTCCCGGTTTTGTTTCAGCCATTGCCCTGTTTATCGCGAATTTATCGTTATTTTCACAAAGAGATCCTGTAACATCATAGGTGTGATCAGCTTTTCCATCAGGATTATTCATATTTGTAATGTGATGATATGCGCCGTAAAGTGCCGGCCTCATCAGATTTGCCATACAGGCGTCAAGTCCTATATAGTTCTTGTATGTATTTTTTGTGTGGATTGCTTTTGTAACAAGATATCCGTAAGGGCCTGTTATCACTCTTCCGCATTCCATAACGATTCTAAGGGGATCGAGAGAGTTTCCCCTGATTTTCTTTTCGTAGGCTTTTTTTATCCCTTCTGATAAATATTCAAGATCAACCTCTTTTTGTTCCGGTTTGTACGGAATACCGATCCCCCCGCCCAGGTTTACAAACTCGAATTTTATCCCAAGCTTTTTTGAAATCTCAACTACAAGGTCAAAGAGAATTTCCGCTGTTTCAATAAAATAATCAGGATTTAGCTCGTTTGAGGCAACCATTGTGTGAAGCCCGAATCTCTTTGCCCCCTTTTCTTTCATCAGCCTGTATCCTTCGATAAGCTGTTCTTTGGTAAATCCGTATTTTGCCTCTTCCGGGTTTCCTATAATCTTGTTCCCTTCCTTTAGCGGGCCTGGATTGTACCTGAGGCACGCAAGGGGTGGTATCCCTGCGTGTTTTTCCAGAAACGGGATATGGGTTATATCGTCAAGGTTTATGACAGCGCCAAGTTCTTTTGCTTTAATATATTCTGACGCCGGTGTATCGTTTGATGTAAATACTATATCCTCTCCCTTGATTCCTGCCATGTCAGAAAGGATAAGCTCGGGAAGCGATGAGCAGTCCGCGCCCATTCCCTCTTCTTTTAGAATTTTGATAATCGCGGGATTGGGAAGCGCTTTTACCGCAAAGTAGTTTTTAAATCCGCCGGGAACCCAGGAAAAAGCCTTGTACAATCTTCTGGCGTTTTCCCTGATTGCTTTTTCATCATATATATGAAAAGGGGTGGGATATTTTTCCATGATTTTTTCAATTTGCTGCAGTGTAAATGGTAATTTTTTTAATGACATTACTAACCTCAGTGTGTGTATTTTGTTATAATATAACTATGTAACTTACTGCCAAGCCAATATTTTGTTTTCCTGGCTTAATAAATGTTTTGTTAAAACAGTGGAGATGTTACATAAGTACAATTTACAATATAAGAAAAGTTGTTTCAATATTAAAGAAATATAAACTGACTGACCGGTTTTTCCGGAATTTCAGGGAAATAACGCCGGAGGAAGCTGTGAAATCATTTATTTTGTCATTTTTCAGGATTTTTGATGTTTTAAGAAAAATTATTATAAACCTGCTTTTTTGGGGGCTTGTAATCGCAGCTGCAGGCTTTTATGTCAAAATCAATTATATTCCCGAGATAGAAGCCGGAACTACTCTCATCATCAGGCCTCAGGGGATGGTTGTTGAATATTCATCAGCAGATACAGGGAGATTTCTCCCCTCATTCTCTGAAGTGGAAAAAAACCTGATGCTTGGAAAAATACTTACAGCACTTGATGAGGCTGCCTCTGATGAGAAAATATCTTCTGTACTGCTTGATCTGCGCTCTTTCGCAGGTGGGGGATTCAGCAAACTGCAGGAGATTGCATTGGCAGTAAAAAAGGTAAAAGAGGCGGGAAAAACTGTTGTTGCCTTTTCTGATAATTATACTCAAGGAAGTTATTATATCGCATCCCATGCCGGCAAGGTTTTTATGGATCCGCTTGGAGAACTGATGTTTACCGGCTTCGGCAATTTCAGCAATTATTACGGCAAAGGTATGGAGAGATTCAATATTAAGGTTAATGTGTTTAAAACAGGAGATTATAAAAGCGCGGTTGAGCCATTTACATCAGAAGGGATGAGCCGTTTCGCAAGAGAGGCTTCAGCTGATTATCT
>JAVEZE010000263.1:0-2621 GCA_034003145.1 Spirochaetia bacterium | reverse complement strand
GGAATCATAAAAATTGATTTATGTGAATGTCAAAAATAACAATCTTTTTCTTACCTGCTCCGGATAGTAAACAAAACAGTTCTCCTTCTCTCTTTTATAATTAAAAATCTGCGAAAATCTGCAGGAGAAGTGGTAAAAAATCGCCGGCAGATCACGCAGATTAATACAGATTCTGTACTTGCTTATAAGCTTTAACCTGCTTATTGAAAAATCTTAAATGCCTCTTTAATCAGACCGATTGCTTCCCTTAGCTGTGATTCAGTAATCACAAGGGGAGGAGCAAAGCGTATAATATGTTCGTGGGTAGGTTTGGCAATTACTCCTTTTTCTTTCATGGCAAGGCAGACATCCCAGGCTGTTTTATCGCCTTTTGGCCTGATAACAACAGCATTAAGCAGGCCTTTGCCCCTTACAAGTTCTATCATATCCGATTTTATACCCCTCATCTCTTCCCTGAATATAATACCAAGCCTCTCAGCATTTTCAGCCAGCTTTTCATTTTTTACAACTTCCAGCGCTGCAATGGCTACTTTTGCTGCAACAGGATTTCCTCCGAATGTTGATCCATGCTCACCCGGTTTAATTGTCAGCATGATCTCGTCATCAGCAAGAACAGCCGAGATCGGTAAAGCTCCTCCTGAAAGTGCTTTTCCAAGTATAAGAATATCGGGACGCACACCTTCATGATCACATGCAAGAAGCTTTCCGGTACGTGCAATACCGGTCTGTACCTCATCGGCCATGAAAAGGACATTATTCGATTTGCAAAGTTCGGATGCTTTCTTCAGATATCCCTCGTCAGGGACATAGACTCCTGCTTCACCCTGGATCGGCTCAACAAGAAAGCCTGCTACATCGGGATCTTTCAGGGCATTTTCCAGAGCTTTTATATCGTTATAAGGTATTATAACAAATCCCGGAGTATACGGACCAAAATCTTTTCTTGCATCCGGATCGGTCGACATTGTGATTATTGTAATTGTCCTTCCGTGAAAGTTCCCCTCGCATGCTATGATTTTTGCCTGGTTCTCTTTTATGCCTTTCTTTTTGTATGCCCATTTACGGCATAGTTTAAGGGCTGTTTCATCAGCTTCTGCACCGGAATTCATCGGAAGAACCTTGTCATATCCGAAATATTTTGTGATATACTCCTCATATTCTCCAAGAAAAGCATTATAGAAAGCCCTTGATGTAAGAGTCAGCTTCCGGGCCTGATCGCACAAAGCTTTAATTATTTCCGGATGGCAATGACCCTGGTTTACTGCCGAATAAGCTGAAAGAAAATCAAAATAGCGTTTTCCTTCAACATCCCATACAAATGGACCTTCCCCTTTTTCAAGGACTACCGGAAGCGGATGATAATTATGAGCACCGTATTTATCTTCCCGGTTAATATAATCCTGCGTTTTCATGTTGTTGATTATTAAATAGATAAGAAAATAAAAAATATGACTACAATCTTACAAAAGCTTTTTGTCTTTTCAAAGAAGATCTGTCATAAATTGTATATTATTTCAAAAATATTGTATTTTTATTCATCTTTTGTAAGACCGGGCCTGAGTCTGCGTGTCCTCTCAAGAGATTGCTCATGGCGCCATTTTTCGATATTTGCAGCATGTCCTGAAAGGAGTATATCAGGTACTTCCCATTCGTTGAAAACGACTGGTCGTGTATAAACCGGAGGAGCCAGGAGGTCGTCCTGGAAGGAATCGGAGAGGGCAGACTGTTCATCAGATATTGCTCCGGGTATGAGCCTTACAATTGCATCCGTAATTACAGCTGCCGGTATTTCGCCCCCTGACAAAACATAATCGCCTATCGATATTTCTTTGGTTATCAGGTGGTCTCTTATTCTCTGATCGACACCTTTATAATGACCGGCAAGAATAATTATATTATTAAGCATTGAAAGTCTGTTTGCTATTTTTTGACTGAATTTCTCCCCGTCGGGTGAAGTGTATATTATCTCATCATAGTCTCGTTCACTTTTGAGTTTTTCAATCGCCTTAAAGACGGGTTCTATCATCATCACCATTCCTGCGCCGCCGCCATAAGCGTAGTCATCAACAGTTTTATACTTATCTGTTGTAAAATCGCGGAGATTAATAAGATTTATTTCTACAAGCCCCTTTTCCCTTGCTCTTTTTACTATGGAATGGTTTAAAGGGCTTTCAAGCAATTCCGGCAGCACTGTTATGATATCAATTCTCATATTTCAGATTTTTTCAAAATTACTATTTAACCGGGTATATACCACAAGTTCCATGTAACAGAAATGATTTTACATCGCTCCCCGCTCCCCGCCCCCCGCTCTCCGCTCAACGCTCAACGCTTCCTTTCTCCGCTCTCTGCTCTCCGCTCCCCGCTCCCCGCTCTTTGCTCAACTATCTTCGCCAGTCGCCCATTCACCCAGTCACCCCCTCTTCCCCTCGCTACCCCGCTTGCCTTTCTCCTTTTATCTTCCTACTTTTATTCCCGCCGAAGCGGGATCTTCGCTACGCTTCGACTTTTTACTTTTGTTCCCGCCGAAGCGGGATCTTCGCTACGCTTCTACTTTTTACTTTTGTCTTTTTACTTTTGTCTTTTATCTTTTACTTTTGTCTTTTGTCTTTTATCTTTTA
>JAVEZE010000262.1:0-2647 GCA_034003145.1 Spirochaetia bacterium | reverse complement strand
AGAATTGTTCTTCAGCATCATGAAAGATGGGACGGTAAAGGCTATCCCAACGGGCTTGCCGGTGACCAGATAAACCTTCTTTCAAGAATAATAGCGGTAACTGATTCATTCGAGGCAATGAACAGGGCAAAGTCATACCGCTCTTCAATGATTGGATATGCTGCAATGAAGCAGATCCTTAATGAAAATTCAAAAAAATATGATGCATCAATTGTAAAACTTTTTATCAAGGTACTAGGTATTTATCCTCCGGGAAGTTTTGTAATACTTAACGACACAAGCATTGGTAAGGTTGTCAAAGTTAAGAAAATTGCCCCCTTAAGGCCTGTTATAAAGCTTCTGATTGATAACAACGGCAATAAATGCGAAGATAGCAATATAGAAATTGATCTTGTTACAAAAACAGGGCTTTTTATAGTCAAGGTTTTAGATCTTTCTGAGCTTGAAGGAAAGCTCACAGGTTGAACCGGTACGAAAAGGGAAAATCCGGAGAAGATAAAGCCTGTAAGTATCTTGAAAAAAAAGGATATACTGTAATTGCAAGAAATTACAGAAGCAAAAAAGGGGAAATAGATATTGTTGCAAAAGATGGCAGCTTTCTTGTTTTTGTAGAGGTGAAATCATGGGGGAGTGTCCCTTTTTCTGAAGCAGGATTCAGTATAGGAAGGTTGAAAAAAAGCAGGATGATTAAAACTGTAAAACAATATCTATTTGAAAATCAAAAAAGTGTTTCAGGGCTTGATATAAGATTTGATTTGATTTTTATAAATCCGCGGGAAGGGACTCTGACCCACAGCGAGAATGCAATAGGGGAGGTTTATTAAATAATGGTAAGAATAGCAAAAAAAACTGACCCTGTTAAACTTGAAGAATTGAAGAAAAAAATTAATGATGAAAAATATTTATCTCTTGCAATTCAGCAGATAGCCCAGGTATTATCATCTGAAATACTAAATCTTGAAGAGGAAAACAAGGTATGAATCCGAAAGGAAATAATAATAAAAAAGATTTCAGAAAGAATTTCCGGGGTAGCCGCAGAAAGGGCAATGTTACAAGAGAGAAAATTGAGGTAAACAAAGTTACTTATACATGCGAAATATGTACGCAGGCAATACAGGATATTACTGCTGCCATTGCATTACCGGTAAGCGGGAATCCGGCCCATTTTGACTGTGTTATCAAAAAACTGGCAGAAACCGAGAAACTTGAGGAAGGGCAGCAGATTGTGTATCTTGGCGGAGGTAATTTCGGGATTGTGAAAATTGATCCAAAATCTTCCAAAAACGATTTTAAAATTATAAAAAAGATAGAATTTGAAGACAGGGAAATCATTCCTGGCTGGAGAAAAGAACTTGTTAAAGTCGTGGTCTGAAGAAGAGATCTAGTGAAAAGTACTGAAGATCGGCCAATTACATTAACATATAATAATAAAAAAAGCTGCCGTTAACGCGTTTACGCATCAGGCAGCTTTTAGCTTTTCCGTTGATATATAAAAATCAGTATTGTCTTAACTTGTCAATAAGAAGTCCTGCCCATTTTTTTACATTGGGACTGTAGTTTCCCTGCTGTATCGCGACAATGGATTTATAAATAAATTTGGGATCAGGTTCATCCTCAAATCCCCCGTTTTTCCTGGCTATTTTTTCTATTGCCAGCAGTGATGCTACCGCAAGATTGTCATCTACTATATATTTCTTGGAATCTTCATCAATAACAGCTGCAATTGCTAACAGCGCTTCATTGTTGTTGTTAAGGCCGATAACACCAAGACCGTAAACTGCCTGGGAGAGCACCATGGGCTCAACATCTTTCAGCGCTATATTTATCAGTGAGTCTTTGGAATTTTCACCGCCAATTTCTCCGAGTAATTTAGCCGCTCTTCTTCTGACTTCAGGATAGTAATTGGTATTCCTGTTGCTTTCCCTCACAATTATTGAGGTCCCTTCTCCTGAAAGTGATGTCAATATAGAGTGCAGCTGCACATCGCCTTCTCTGACTTTTCCGTCATTAACCATCTTTTCAATTGTATCAAGTGCCACAAGCTTCTGTTCTCTTGTATCAGCCGCGGCAAGTTCGCTGATTATCCCTATTTCAATACTTGTGCTTAGATATTTTTCCTCTACAGTTTTTTCTCCGCCCTGTGTTCCGCTCTGCGTTCCGCTTTGCGGAAAAACAAAAAATGCTGAAACAGTTAAAATAAAAATTACAAAAATCACTCTTTTCATATTTTTTTCTCCAATATTGTTTTTCTGCAAAACAACAGCTATAGTCCAATCTTCCAGTTACCCTGTATATTTATGAGAGTATAAAGCACAACCGGCTCTCCGTCAATTTGCATATATGCCTTGATATTATTATCGTCAAGGAATGATATATCATCAAGCTGAACATCAGATCTGCTTGGCACGACTACATAGTTGAAATAGTCTTTCAGTGACCTCAGTACTATATTGTGTTTTTTAAGAATCGGGGTTTCATTATAGGCTTTCAGATTTTCCTGACTGCTGTAATAGTCTATATAATCTTTTGTAAGATATTTTTTCCATTCATCAAATTTTGAAGACCTGATTATCGAATTAAGAGTATCGATCAGGATTGTTATATGAGAGAAAGTTCTTGAATATACATCTTCTGTAACTTTAAACTC
>JAVEZE010000261.1:0-2684 GCA_034003145.1 Spirochaetia bacterium | reverse complement strand
GGTTGTCCCCAGGCTATTTGCCAAGAGAGCATCATCAAAATAAATATTGCCAATTCCGTCAGAGCCGGCAAGCATCCCTATACACAAAAAAATCAAAAGAGAGGGAACTCCCAGCTTTCCTGAAAGCTTGCTCCCGAAAATACTGATCAAGAGAAGTACCGCAACTATGAAATATGAGTTGAAAAAATTAAAAAAAGTCATTTTGGCCTCTGTTAATTAATTCTCTAAGACATGTTAAAAAAGATAAAAAGCAGAACAATCACTGCAGATATCAATATGCCTATGGCAGACAGGTAAAACCATGCCGGAAGCTCTTTTTCAGGGGGTTTTAAATGGTCAGGCATACTCTGGAGGTTTATTCCTGCCTCTGTATCACCCAGATACCCGCATGACGGACAGCCTTTTAAAAAATCATCTGCAACCCCGATATAGAGACACTGGGGACACCTGACCCCCTTGAAAAACCTGCCGCAGAAAGGGCACCTGTCTGTTTTTGGGGGGACATTTTTTCCGCAGTTCTGACAGACAAAACCCTTCTTCAAACTGCCCAATTATTTTCTCCTGAACGCGAGAATTGTAAGATCGTCATACTGATCATCCTGTTTTAAATTGGTAAAAACAGCATACCCCTGTCCTTCCTTATATTCAATAGCATTTGAAAAATAACGGCGGTACTGGTCAAAATGCTCTTTGAGAAATTCATCAACCTTGTTGTCAACCTCTATCCTGTTTTCAGCAGCAGCGGATGGGTCAGGGTAAATTCTAAAGATTCTTTCTACCGAAACCATTGCCATGACAGCCTCTTCAATTGTACCGCTGCATGAACTGAAATCAAATGAAAGTATCTCCCCGCTTACAGGGTTGTGGTATTTCTCAAGTGTATAGGTTCCCCTGCTGAAAACAGCATTGACTATATCATAAATCCGGCTTAACCCAAACTCTTCATCGCCTGCAGATACATAGTGGTTGCCGTGCAGATCACCTTCCTTCATCCCCGGTTCTTCGCAGATAACAGGCTCGAAATTGCTGTTTCTGAACACTCTTTTAGCCTCTTCAACTCCGTCAGTAAAAAGAATCAGCGCATCCCCGTTCTCCAGCTTCATCTTTACCTGCTTGAACGTGTCAGGAATCATATCCGAGGCAAAAACCCCTGATGCCGGCGATTCAGGCAATGTCAGCTGCTTCATCCTGTTTTCGCTGCTGCTGAAAAGATGGACAATATTGTCCCCCGCGTTACATAGATAGCATTCCCCTGTTTTTATATTGACAAGAGCAACAATCAGCGCGGCAAAGCGCCCCTGAAAACCCCTCTCCTCAAGCAGGTCGTTTATATTTATTATCAACTCAGGGAGATTCACCCCGCTGCCTGGCTTCCAGTGACGGAAATAATTAAGGAAAATCGTAGCTACTTCAACCATGATAAGCGAGGCTGGGATACCTTTTCCCGCTACATCGCATTTGATCAGGGCGTAATTATCCTCATCAAGTTTCAGATAATCAAAATAGTCGCCTGAGACACCTTTCGCCCCTTCGTAATAGCCGAAGAATTCAAACCGGTCTGTTGTTTCCTTGCCTGTTGAAAGCTTTTTCCCGAATTTATCTACCTCAAGCGGGATAAACATTTTCTGGACTTCCTTCCCTACAGTAAGATCCTTGCTTGCAGCTGCTGCCTTTACAAGCCCTTGAGTCATTTCGTTTATTGTCTCAGCCAGAATATAAAGTTCGTCACGCGACTTGACATTGATAACATGTTCTGAGAGCTTTTCCTTGTCTTCAGTGTCCCTGATTGTTTCAAGTCCCCTTACAAGCGCTCTTATGGGCCTGATGATAATGGCAGAGAGAATCAAAGCACCTATCATCCCGAACAAAATCGCTGCAGCCGCGATAATAAGGGTCTGTCTGATCAGAAAGTCGTTTGAATTTTTGATTTCTGCAAGAATTCCTCCGGTTGAAACTCCAAGCCTTACAAGGCCGCGGTAGTAGATATTCTCCCCGCTCTGTCTGTAGATAACAGGTTTGTAAAAGGTATACACAGCATCTTCTATTGAGCTGCTTTCCGCATCAAGGAGAGGGTAAACCCTTATCCCGCTCCCTATTTCCTTGAGTATTTTCTGTATCTGCTGGTCAAGTTCCCTGATCCTGTTCTGAAGCTCCTGAAGCGCGGCCTCGTTTCCACTGCGGCCGATAAGGGCTCTTGCTTCCTGTCCAAGTTTTTCAACTTCCTGAGCAAGGACAGATACCCGGCTTGATGCTTCTTCATTGATATTTTTCTCAAGCTCTTCAGACAGGGCTGATATTGAATCACTTATTTTATATTTTCCCGGAATAAGTTCCTGTGAGTCAATTTTGGTATAAATATTCCTGTCATCGCTTGACCATACATAATCATAACCAGATTTGTTTTCAGAGCTTTTTCCCGCGATTGTGACAAATACTGCATCTGCCATTGCCTCTCTCTGGGCTGGAAGAAGCCCGAGCTCAAGTGTATTTGAAGATGGCAGATAAGATCTTGCCCCGGAGGTTAGGCTTTCAAGCAGAACTTCGGACTGCTGCTTCAGACCGGTTACCAGGTTTTTTCTCTGTGTTTCAAGCATAAACCTCCCAAGAGGAAGCGCTACCATTATTACAACAGCAAGAACTATAAATATTACAAACAGGGTAAACTTGATCCTTAGCCCCATCCC
>JAVEZE010000260.1:0-2700 GCA_034003145.1 Spirochaetia bacterium | reverse complement strand
TGAAAAAAAGGAAGCGGAAAAAGCTTTTGAAATCCAGATTTCCGCGCTTATTGAGGAAAAGGTTGACCTTCTTGTCTTTGAAACATTCAGGGATATTGAGGAGCTTCTTCTTGCTGTCAGGATTGCTGGGCGTCTTGACCCTGCCATGCCGGTACAGGCCCAGTTTACAATAGGCCCATTAAATGAAGAGGAATATAAAAAAGAAGCACCATCCATAGCAAGACGGCTTGACGGGGAAGATGCTGTCGATGTTGTCGGGATAAACTGCGCTGTCGGGCCTGATCATATCCTTGAAATACTGATGTCAATAAAACCTCATGTTAAAAAACCTGTTTCAGTAATGCCCAATGCAGGGCTGCCGCGGGAGATAGACAACAGGAACATGTATCTTGCTTCCCCTTCCTATTTCGGCAATTACGCGCTTAAATTCTTTGAAGCAGGGGCCGCTGTTATCGGGGGGTGCTGCGGAACAACACCGGAACATATAAAAAAAGCAGGCAGGATGGTCCTTTCACTTGGAAAGGCGGCAGGCGGCAAGGGGGGAAGTTTTAAGGATATTCCTGTTCAGGAGAAGAGTGAAATTCCACTTGGAGAGCGATCTGCCCTGGGCAGGGCTCTTGAGGAGGGGAGCTGGATAACAACAGTTGAGCTTGTCCCGCCGATAGGAACAGACCTTTCAAGGATAATTGAAAGATCAGCAGAATTAAAGAAAAAAGGGATACTCGGCATCAATCTGCCTGACGGCCCCAGAGCCTCATCAAGGATTTCTGTTGCCATAACCGCGATTGAGATAGAAAGAAAAGCAGGGATCGAGACTATCCCCCATATCTGCTGCCGGGACAAGAACCTTATCGGTATTCAGGCCGAGCTTCTCGGCTCCCATGCCGCAGGGCTTCGAAACCTTCTCATTATTACAGGAGACCCCCCCAAGGTGGGCAACTACCCTGATGTAACCGGTGTTTTTGATGTTGATGCAATCGGGCTGATTACACTTGCCAAAAGATTAAACCGCGGGATTGATCTGGGGGGGAGAGAACTTTCAGGGCAGACAAGTTTTGTTATAGGCGCGGGGGCAAATCCGGCATCAACCGGGCTTGAAAGGGAAATTGAGAGATGCTTTCTTAAAGCAGAGGCAGGGGCTGATTTTTTTATTACACAGCCGGTTTTTGATCCTGATATTCTTCTTGATTTCATGGAAAAGATAAAGGAAACAAATGTTCCTTTAATGGCTGGTATCTGGCCGCTTGCCTCATACCGCAATGCCCTTTTTCTTAACAACGAGGTTCCAGGTGTTTCAATCCCTGAGCATATTATGAAAAGAATGGAAAAAACCGAGACAAAGGAAGCTGCTTTAAGGGAAGGGATCCTGATTGCCAGGGAAATACTTGAAACTGTAAGAAGCAAAGTCTGCGGTGTCCAGGTAAGCCCGCCGTTCGGGGTAATCCAGACCGCAGTTGATGTAATCAGGGAAGATTTTTCTTGACATTATATTGTTAAAAATTGTGACTGGCAAAAAAAAGCCCGGCCGTAACGCCGGGTTATTTTTTACCTGTAAAGCAATCCAGCCCTTACAGTTTGAAGCGTGAAATTTCTGTTTTTACATCTTCTATCGCGTCTGTTGTAATTTCAGATGTTTCCTTGACTGACTGCATCGAATTGTTGATTTCCTTTGTTCCTGTGGAAATTTCAGAAATACTGCTGAAAACTTCTGAGTTGATCATCTTGAGCTTTGCGATCTCACTGTTTATCATGTTTATTCCATCGCTCATCTCTTTTGATCCGCTGCTTACCGACTGTGTAATGTTGTTTATGTTCGCGATCGCCTCAAGTATCTGCTTGCTTCCCTCTATCTGCTCTGACATGGAATTCTCTATCTCAGCCCTGAGATTGTCAATTGTTGTAACAACATCCATAATAACGTCAAATGTTTTTTCAGCTTCGCCTGATGAAGAGACAATCGAGTCAATAAAAGCTTTTATGGAGCTTAGTTTCTGCCCTACTTCCTTTGACTGAGCTGCTGATATTTCAGCGAGTTTTCTTATCTCGGAGGCTACTACGGCAAATCCTCTTCCCGCATCCCCTGCGTGTGCCGCCTCAATCGCCGCGTTCATTGAAAGAAGATTTGTCTGTGAAGCTATACCGCTTATAACACGGTTTGTTTCCATCAAATCTCCAGACTGGATTGATATTTCGCTGATCTGGCTGTTTACAATACTCAGTTTTTTCTTTCCCTCATCCGATGTCGCTACAAGATTTTTATAATGTTCTCCAAGGGATGCGAAAATCTTGTTTACATTATTTATATTAGCAACCATCTCCTCAATTGAGGCAGAAGATTCAGTCACGCTTGAGGACTGGTCAACAATCATCTCATTAAGGGAATTCATTGCGCGGGATATCTGCTCAACCGCTGCCGCTGTTTCAGTAACACTGCTGTTCTGCTTGTCAAAAAGTTTGTTTGAGCTTTCAATATTGGCTACAATTTCCGTGACAGCTGATGCTGAGTGATTCATGCTTGATTTTAATGTCTCCCCGGTTTCTGAAAGTTTGATTGTTGAGGATTTTATCTTTGAAATCATTTTTCTCAAGTTTTCTGAAAAATTATTAAAGCTTTCTGAAACTTCTCCAATTTCATCTTTTGTGTTTATATCAAGCTTTTTTGTCAGGTCCCCGTTTCCTTCCGCAATTTCCCTTAATATC
>JAVEZE010000259.1:0-2721 GCA_034003145.1 Spirochaetia bacterium | reverse complement strand
TTTGATCAGAACAGCAGGATATCAGACATGTACCTTTACCGCGGCGATTACTGATAGTATTGATAGTACTGAAAGCGCTCTAAGTATTTAAATTACTGAATCAACTGAGGAGTCTTCCCATGATAAATCACGGCGGCGAGCTTGCCGCGCTTGTTACAGCGTTCTGCTGGGTTGCGACCTCAATGAGCTTTGAGGCAGCCGGAAAAAGAATAGGCTCCCTTACCGTAAACTTCATCCGTCTTATTATGGCTTTTACAATGATGGGATTATACCTGTTTATAAGAACCGGTGCTCCTCTTCCAATCGATGCGGCCGGGAAGGTTTGGCTTTTCATGGGGCTTTCAGGTCTTGTGGGGTTTGCCCTTGGGGATCTTTTTCTCTTTCAGGCATTTGTTATTGTAGGGGCCCGCATCTCAATGCTTGTATACGCATCTGTCCCCATAATAACAGGGCTTGCCGGATTTTTCTTTCTCCATGAAACACTCGGACTTAAAGATATTACAGGGATGATGCTAACAGTTACAGGCATCGCGGTTGTAGTTCTTGACCGGAACAAGGGTAAGGGCGGCCCAAAAAACTCCCATTTCCTTAGAGGTGTGTTTTTCGCGGCGCTCGGAGCTGCCGGGCAGGCCGGAGGCCTTATCCTTTCGAAATTCGGCATGGCAGGCTATAACAACCCGTTCGAATCTAACATGATCAGGATAATGGCCGGAATAACCGGATTCACAATAATTATATCAGTTATGCGCCGCTGGCCAATGGTAAAAGAGGCGGTTCACGACAAAAGAGGCATGCTCTTTACCGCGTCCGGTGCTTTCTTCGGCCCTTTTGTGGGGGTTTCTTTCGCGCTCATAGCAATTACACTTACCTCTGCCGGAGTCGCGTCAACCATCATGTCAATAACCCCTGTCCTTATAATTGTCCCGGCTATCCTTATCTATAAAGAGAAGGTAAACGTAATCGAGATAGCGGGGGCTTTTCTTGCCGTAACAGGTGTCGCGCTCCTTTTTTTATAGCAGCTGCGCTGTAGAGGTTTTAGCCCGCACCTCCACAGGGTCATTACAGCTCCTTCCTCTTCTGGGTCATTTAATAAATACGGATAACGTTTATACCATTTAGATTAAAGATTTAAGGTCAGTATTTTTTCAGCGACATCAGGTGTTATATCCTTGTGCTCGCCAAGCTGCGTCATGCCATGATCTTTTAACTGACCTGTTATAATTTTTATCTCTTTTTCCGCAATGCCGTAATCGCTCAAGCGTATCCCTACTCCCATCGCTTTAAAAAAATCACCTGTTTTTTTAATAGCAAGTTCAATCCTTTCATCCTCACTTCCATCCGTGATTCCCCAGACCCGCTCTCCGTACTGGAGAAGCTTGCCTTTTTTCTCATCCTTTTTGATCTTCATAAGGGAAGGGAGAACTATGGCAAGCGTTCTTGCGTGATCAACTCCATGGAGCGCTGTGATTTCGTGTCCTATCATGTGGGTCGCCCAGTCCTGGGGAACGCCGGAGCCTATCAGGCCGTTTAATGCCATTGTAGCGCACCACATGAGATTAGCTCTTATATCATAGTTTTCAGGCTGTAAAAGAGCTTTTGGCCCCTCTTCGATCAGTGTTAAAAGGAGCCCTTCTGCGAAGCGGTCCTGTACTTTTGCATCAACAGGATATGTCATGTACTGTTCCATAATATGGACAAATGTATCAACAACCCCGTTTCCTATCTGTTTTGCCGGAAGCGTGTATGTAGTTTCAGGTTCAAGTACAGAAAACACCGGGTATACAAGCGGATTTGAGAACGGCAGCTTTGCGTGCAGTGCTTTATTGGTAATTACTGATGAGCTGTTCATCTCAGACCCTGTGGCAGGTAAAGTCAATACTGTTCCGAAAGGGATGGCAGACTTTATTTTTGACCCGTAAGTCATAAGTATTTCCCATGGATCACCTTTATAGTTTACTGCTGCTGCGATAAATTTGGTTCCGTCAATAACAGACCCTCCCCCCACAGCAAGGATAAAATCAGCTTTTGCTGTGCGCGCAGCCTCAACCCCTTTCATCAGCGTCTCATATGTCGGGTTTGGCTCTATTCCTCCGAACTCGGTAAGACTGTATCTTTCCAGGTTTTTTTTAACCCGGTCAAGAAGGCCGCTTTTCTTTATGCTGCCGCCTCCATAGGTAATCAGAACTTTTTTCCCGGAAGGTATTTCATTTTTAATATCCTCAATCCTGTTTTTCCCGAATAGAATTTTTGTCGGGTTTTTAAATGTGAAATCAAGCATGTTATTCTTCTCCTTTTAATATCCTTTATAGTCTGGCATATTATTTTTCCTGCCGCCATTATAGTATATTTTATATATTCAAATGTATGGCCTGATGATCCCAAAGGCAAGGAAGTTTGCGGAATATCACCTGAATATTTGCTTTCTGCCCGATTTTATAAAAATTAAAAAACTATTGACAGCGGAATATAATTTTTCTACACTTATAACATACCTACGGTAGGTTTGTTTGGGGAAAGGTGGAATATGAAGGTAAATAAAGAACAGATTATGCAGCAGGCAGTAATGTTTTTCTGCGCAAATGACTATGACAGGGAATCACTCAACGATATAGCAAAAGCTCTTGCTATTACAAAAGGGGGGATTTACCACTACTTCGAAAGCAAGGATGAACTTTTCCATGAAAGCGTTTTATACCTCCTTGAAAGGCTTTACAGTCAAAT
>JAVEZE010000258.1:0-2824 GCA_034003145.1 Spirochaetia bacterium | reverse complement strand
TCTGCTGATTGACGGCAGTACAGCTTATATAAACTCTGTGGGGGACAGCAGGGTTTACAGGCTAAGAAGCGGTTCGCTAGAACAGATAACAGAAGATCAGTCTCTTGTGTGGGAATATTACAGGTCGGGAAAAATGTCAAAAGAGGAGATAAGAAAACACCCGAGAAACAATATCCTTACCTGCGCACTTGGTACAGACTCCGACATGATGCTGAACAGTATTGAAAGCTACAGGCTTGATATAGAAGAGAATGATCTGTTCCTCCTTTGCAGCGACGGGCTAAGCGACATGCTAAGCGACAGGGAAATGGAAGAGATCCTTGTGATGAAGCAGTCTGCTGATCAAGCCGCAGATGAACTTCTTGCAGCGGCGATAGAAAGCGGAGCCAGGGATAATATTTCACTTATCATTGTCGAAAGCTGATTTTTTACTGTCAAAACAAAGCAGAATACAATAAAAACCTATGCTCAAACCGGAAAAACAGGTTACACTTCGAAATACAAGAATTATCTGGGACATCATCACTTGAATTTGCGCACATCAGGAGTCAGGCATAAAATGAAAAAACTAACTGAAAGTATTGAGTCAAAACATTTTTTCTCTTTTATGGTAAGCATGTTCCTGTTTGGAGGCGCGCTGGGGCTTTTCAACGGCGTTTTTAACAACTACCTTGCAGAGGTACTCCTTATTGACCGGTTTGAGCGGGGTGTTGTTGAGTTTTTACGGGAACTTCCCGGGTTTTTGCTGTTTCTTCTTCTTATCCCTTTTTACAGATCAAGCGAAACCCGTATTATCCAGGCAGCGTTTCTTATCAGCCTGGCAGGGCTTGCCGGACTTGCAGGGAAATCTGACTTAAGGTATTTAAGCATATTTTTTGTAGTTCTCTGGAGTACCGGGGAGCACATGATTATGCCGCTCAGGCAGTCGATAGCGATGCACAGCGCGAAACCCGGGAGAGAGGGGTTTGCCCTGGGACTGTCCGCAGGGGCAAAGAACTTCGGACAGGTAACAGGATATTATCTTGTTCCGTTATGCTTCATAGCAGGTATACGGCTGCTCAGGATCCAGCAATCCATGATTTTCAGGCTGGTCTTTTTTCTTTCAGCTTTCTTCATTGTTCTTTCGCTTATATCTACGCTGTGGCTTGAAAAATCAGATAAAAAAATCAAACGGCAGAAAATATATTTCCATAAAAAATTTATGAAATTCTATATACTGCAGACATTTTTCGGGGCAAGGAAACAGGTATTTCTCACATTCGCCCCCTATGTTCTTATCCTCAAGTACGGGGCAAGGACAGAGCTGATCGCGATGCTATACGGTATTTATTCAACCCTCAACATATTTTTCAATCCGTTAGTTGGAAAGTTTATCGACCGTTTCGGCTATAAAAAAATCCTGATTGTCGATTCCATTGTTCTTTTTAGTGTCTGCATCATATACGGTTTTTCACACCTCTTCTTCAGTACAACGACAGCTTTTTTGATTATCTGTGTTGTCTTTGTAATTGATGCTATGCTTTTCGCAGTCTCAATGGCAAGAACAGTCTATGTTGGCAGTCTTTCTGACAGCAGGGAAGAGGCATCTGCCACAATTTCAACAGGCATATCACTTGATCACCTTTTCAGCATAATCATAGCGCTGCTCGGCGGGCTTCTTTGGGAAAAGATCGGGATGGAACTGCTCTTTTCTGTCGCGGCTTTTTTCGCAGTGGGAAGTTTTTTCTTCTCGCTGTCGCTTGAAAAGCCTGCAGGGAAAAGGTAAATATTTTTCATCCTGTCACGAGCCTTTTTCAAAGGTATATTTATAGATATTGTCAAAAAGAAACAAATCTTTTTCTTGCAAGAAGGGGTAATTTTAAGCATAATAGCCTTACAGGAAGCAGCAGTAAAATGAAAGATTTTCTCGTATTTGAGAACCTGAATAAAAGCTACGGTGATGTCATAGCGGTAAAAAACTTCTCTTTATCAGTCAACCGGGGAGAGATATTCTCCCTGCTGGGGCCCAGCGGATGTGGCAAGACAACGCTGCTCAGGCTGTGCGCAGGATTTGAAACTCCGGATAAAGGGCGAATAATACTTGACGGCAAAGATATTACCGAACTGCCGCCTGAGAAAAGAAAGGTAAATACTGTTTTCCAAAGCTATGCCCTTTTTCCGCACCTTTCTATTAGGGAAAATATCGCCTTCGGCCCAAGAACTGCCGGCAAAAGCAAAAAAGAAATTGACTACGAAGTAGACAAGATGCTCTCTTTCATCCAAATGGAAGACGCCGCCTTGCGCATGCCGTCCCAGATAAGCGGCGGCCAGAAGCAGAGGGTAGCCATCGCCCGGGCGCTGATAAACAAACCCCAGGTACTTCTCCTTGATGAGCCGCTTGCCGCGCTTGACTTGAAACTCAGACAAAGAATGCTTATCGAACTTGACCAGATTCATGATGAGGTAGGGATCACTTTTTTATTTATTACACATGACCAGACAGAGGCCATGAGCCTGAGCGACAGAATGGCTGTGATGAATAACGGCAGGATTGAACAGATAGGAACGCCGGTAGAAATATATGAAAGCCCTGTGAGCAGCTTTACGGCAGCATTTATCGGCGACACCAACTTTCTTGACGGAGAGGTTACAAAAATAATTGACAAGGAATATGCCGTTATATTTGTCGACGGAATTGGCGAGATTATTTGCTTTAACGACAGAAAGCTTAAAACAGGCGACCCTGATCATGTAAGCATCAGACCTGAAAAAATATACACATCAAAGAAAAGGCCGGAAGAACACAGAAAAATCAATATGCTGCACGGGACAGTTGAGAACATGG
>JAVEZE010000257.1:0-2825 GCA_034003145.1 Spirochaetia bacterium | reverse complement strand
AGAAAAGTAATGTCAGCAAACAGGGGCGAAATCGCAATCAGAACATTCCGTGCCTGTATCGAGCTTGGAATCAAGACAGTGGCGATCTATTCAAGTGAAGACAGGCTTTCTCTGTACAGAACCAAGGCTGATGAGGCATATCTTATCGGAAAAGGTAAAGGAGCAATTGATGCCTACCTTGGGATAGATGAGATAATCGAACTTGCAAAGAAAAAAGAGGTTGACGCTATCCATCCAGGATACGGGTTTTTGTCTGAAAACCCTGAGTTTTCACAGAGGTGCGAAAAAGAGGGAATCGCGTTTATCGGCCCTACAGCGCATCAGCAGAGAATTCTCGGCGACAAGGTCTCAGCGCGCCATGCTGCGATAAAAGCCGGGGTTCCGGTAGTTCCGGGTACTGAAAAACCTGTTACACTTGATGAGGAAGCTTTTAAATTCGCTAAAACACACGGATATCCCATAATAATAAAAGCAGCTGCCGGAGGCGGAGGGCGCGGCATGAGGGTAGCGCACAAACACAGCGAGCTTGTTGAGGGGCTTTCAAGCGCAAGAAGCGAGGCAAAGGCAGCTTTCGGAGATGACACTGTGTTTCTTGAAAAATATCTTGAAAAACCCAAGCATATAGAAATCCAGATAATGGGAGATAATTACGGCAATATTGTCCATTTTTATGACAGGGACTGCTCAATTCAGAGGCGGCATCAGAAGGTAGTAGAATTTGCCCCGTCACTCGCGATATCAGAGGACTTAAGAGAAAAACTGTGCATGGACGCGATCAGGATCGCCAGGCAGGTTGACTACCGCAATGCAGGGACAGTTGAGTTTCTCATAGACAAAGGGGGAAATTACTATTTTATCGAAATGAATCCCCGCCTTCAGGTTGAGCATACAGTAACCGAGCTGATAACTGGGCGCGACCTTGTGCAGATGCAGATAAGGGTTGCTGAAGGATACAGCCTTAGTGATCCGGAAATAGATATTCCTGAGCAGAGCGCGGTAAGAAGACACGGTTATGCGATACAGTGCAGGATTACGACAGAAGACCCTGAAAACAACTTTTCCCCTGATTTCGGGACTTTAAAGGCATACAGATCGCCTGCCGGGTTCGGGGTAAGGCTTGATGCCGGCAACGCTTTTTCAGGGGCAAGGATCACCTCTTCCTATGACTCGCTTCTTGTAAAGCTCAGCGGCTGGGGCCTTACCTTTGAAAATGCGGCAAGGGTTATGAAAAGATCGCTGATTGAATTCAGGATAAGGGGTGTAAAAACCAATATCCCGTTCCTTGAGAATGTTGTAACCCATCCTGTTTTTCTCGCTGGAAACTGCGACACATCTTTTATCGATTCAAACCCTGACCTCTTGAAGGGAAAGATTAAAAAAGACAGGGCAACAAAAATAATAAACTATATCGGCAATACAACTGTCAACGGGCAGGAGTTTATCAAAAAGCAGAGTAAAAAACCCCTTTTTACAGAGCCGTTAGTCCCTGATATACTGGGAATAACAAAAAGGCCGCAAGGCAGCCGTGACCTTTATAAAGAACTGGGAACAGATAAATTTATAAAGTGGATTATAGAGCAGAAAAAACTCCTTGTTACAGATACAACAATGAGGGATGCCCACCAGTCTCTCCTTGCCACCAGGGTAAGGAGCTATGACCTTCTTAAAATAGCAGAACCTGTCTCATATCTTGCCTCTGACCTTTTTTCTCTTGAAATGTGGGGCGGGGCAACCTTTGATGTCGCTTTGAGGTTTTTAAAAGAGTGCCCATGGCAGAGGCTGCATGATTTAAGGGAAAGAATACCCAATATAATGTTCCAGATGCTGCTTCGCGCATCAAACGCTGTAGGGTATACAAACTATCCTGATAATGTTGTTGAGAGATTTGTAAAGGAAGCATCAGATTCAGGCATCGATATCTTCAGGGTTTTTGATTCTCTTAACTGGCTCCAGGGTATGTCTGTGGCGATGGAAGCTGTAAGAAAACAGGAGAAGATATGCGAAGCCGCGATCTGCTACACCGGTGATATAACAGACCCCAAAAGAGACAAATATCCGCTTGAATACTATGTAAATCTTGCGAAAGAGCTTGAGAAAATGGGAGCCCATATACTTGGAATCAAGGATATGGCAGGACTTTTAAAACCGATGGCTGCGGAAAAACTTGTCAAAGCCCTAAAGCAGGAGATCGGCATTCCGGTCCATCTCCACACTCATGACACTTCAAGCAATGGAGGGGCTTCCCTCTTGAAGGCGGCAGAGGCAGGGGTTGATATTGTAGATACTGCGATCGCCTCAATGTCAGGCCTTACTTCACAGCCTAACATGAATGCACTTGCCGCGGCTCTTGAAGGGACAGACCGGGACCTCAAACTTGATATGGAAAGGATAAACTCAATTTCAAATTACTGGGAAACTGTACGAAGCTATTATTTCCCGTTTGAGTCAGGACTTAAAAGCGGAACAGCGGAAGTTTATTATCATGAAATCCCGGGAGGACAGTACTCAAACTATAAGCCGATGGTTGAGGGGCTTGGCCTTATTGACAGATGGGAAGAGTGCAAGAGAATGTACCGCGATGTCAATGAGCTGTTCGGAGATATAATCAAGGTCACTCCTTCCTCCAAGGTTGTCGCTGATATGGCGATGTTTCTGGTCAAGAACAATCTTACAACCTATGATGTAATACCGAAAGCGGATGAGCTTACCTTCCCGCAGTCTGTTGTCGATTTTTTCAAGGGGATGATAGGGCAGCCTTATCAGGGTTTCCCGAAAGAACTGCAGAAAGCGGTACTCAAAGGGGAAGAACCTATAACCTGCAGGCC
>JAVEZE010000256.1:0-2836 GCA_034003145.1 Spirochaetia bacterium | reverse complement strand
TATAGCTTATATAACTGTGTACACCTGAAAAAATCCCTTTCCTGATATGAAAACTTCCGTCAGAATACATGCTGAGGGTTACAGGCTCACCTATTGCAAGGGGCCTTCCAAGTTCTGTTTCAATATTTTCCGCAAGCCGGGCGTTAAGAAAAATACCGCCGCCTGCAAGCGAACCTGGTGAGCCTTTCTCTATTTTTATATCAGAGCAGACGCTGAAATAGCTATCCGGATCTATACCGAATAACGGGACTGCGAGCTGGAAACTATCAATTTCAAGGCTTGCCGCAGCAGAAACCAAAGGGGTCCATTTCCATTCACCTGAAGCAATTTCAGGAATCTCATCAAGCTTTTGTGTTATTTCAGTATAACCTGCAAGAGCAGGAATGTTTTCATACGAGCTTATAATCGGGATTTCAATTCCGAAAAGACCGTAAGGTACTTCAGACTTTGCGCTTAAGACAGCATCGCCGGTTAAGCTCCTTATAAACGAGCTTTTAAGCCCCTTGTTGGTGCTTTCAAATACCGCGTTCGCTGAAAAGAGAAATGCCATCCCGAGTGTAATCAGAACACCTATCCGGAGAGTTTTTCGGGTATGCCGATTGAGATTTCTTAGCGCTATTTTAAATATCAGCATAATTTAACTTATATCATTTTTTTCTATAAAGGAGCAAATACTTTGACACGAAATCAAGGCAGCTGTTAACCAAAGCCTTGCCCGCCCGAGGTATTTTACCAGTCACCTTCAGGTATAATCGACATAATATCTTCCACCGGCACCATCGTCTGGTCTGATTCCGCGGAGCGTCCGTGTTTTAAAATCATTTTTGCCGCTTTTGTCATGGCAGGGTATGCGCTTCTTATAAGGTGGTTAGCATGGATAATAATATTTATACCCATTTTATGGAGATCTGATTCAAAAACAGTGTTGTAGGAAGTCGGCATTGCCGCAAGCGGAGCCTTATACCCCGCGCTTCTGTATTTTTCGCAGAACTCATTTATATCCCTTCCATCACTGCCGCGGCTGTGTATAAGTATGCCGTCTGCCCCTGCCTCAAGATACGCGCCTGCCCTTTTCATCGCATCATCTGTGCCCATGCCGAAAACAAGGCTTTCAAGCTTGGCAATAACCATGAAATCATCTGTTACCCTGGACTTTTTTCCAGCTTCTATTTTACGGCAGAATTCATTTATTTCAACCTGTCCGCCTGCCGCTGCCGCGTCTGCGTCCGCGTACACAGAGTTTTCTTCATTGCGTGAAAAGACTGCCTTATCCTCAATCACTGCGGCGGAAACGCCGAACCGCTCAAGCGTCCTTACAGTAAATCCGAAATGCTCTCCCCTGCCGCCGCTTCCAGCGTCATAGATAACAGGTTTTGTCGTAACCTCTATAATTTCATTTAAAGTCTGCATCCTTGCAGTAACATCAACAGCTTCTATGTCAGGTTTGCCCCTGCTTGCGGAATTGGAAAAGCTTGAAAGCCATATACCGTCAAAGACCTTTTTCACGCCCTTATCATTATTCTCACTTATGTTCTCGATTATCAGTCCGCTTAAACCGCTGTGTGCTTCCATAAATGTAACTACAGGTTTCGCGTTAATCAGTCGCCGCAGCATCCCGAGCCTTCTCTGTGGTGTAATACCAATTTTTTTAAGCCCTTCGTTAAGACGGGTTGAAGAAATATCGGGGGTATAGGAAACCTCCACCAGTTCCCCTCCCCACTGGGCCAGCGCGTCAATTACACTCTGGCGGGTTTTCCTCTGTACCCCTTCCCTCCAGTCATCGCCGTGAACAACAAAATCAGGTTTATACTGCTTAAGGTTTGGGACATAATCAAGTGTATCCTGCTCTACAACAGAATCAACCCCTTTTATATTTTCAATAACCTGTTTTCTCTGGTCAAAAGTCATGTAGGGAAGTCTTTTATAGCTTGCAATGGCCTTGTCTGTAAGCAGCCCTACCGTCACTGAACCAAGCTCCCTGGCATGCTTTAAAATATTAAGGTGGCCGGGGTGAATGAGATCCGCGCTCATCCCGACATATACAATTTTTTTATTATCTTCCATTGATAATTCTCCTTAGTTTAGGCAGGTAATGAGCCATGCAAACAAAAGAACTATTGGCAAATCAAGAAAATATCCTGATTACAGACCTCTAAGTTTGTTTCTGATACTTATTTCACTGCTGAACACTTCCTTAACTGCTGATCCCAGCCAAATATCTATCTTGTTTAAGTCTCTTACCAATCTGTATATCTGGTCAAATACTAAACTGGCCCCCTGATCTGTACCCCAGTTTGAGCGGCTTATTGTTATATGACGCTCAAAAGCTTCTGCGCCAAGAACTCCTGCAACAATACAAGCGCTAATTCCTTCTTCATGTCCGCTATACCCAATTTTCACATCAGGATAATTTCTTTTTAATACAGAAATATAATTTAAATTCAGTTCATTGTCTTTTGCGGGATAACTTGAGTTGCAGTGAAACAGCATTTTTAGTGATTTTCCCAGAATTTCGACAGCTTCTTTTATTTCCTTTTCACTTGACATACCTGTACTCATATAAACATGCTTTCCTGATTCTTTACAAGCTGTCAGCAATTTTTTATTTGTTATTAAGGCGCTGGGTATTTTAAGAAACGGAATATTATATTGCTTTAAAAATTCAAGACTATCAAGATCCCAGACACTTGCAGCCCATTTAATATCTTTTTTTCTGCAGTAAGCATCAATTTTATCATATTCCTCTTTTGAAAATTCCATATCAATTTTATATTGCAAATATGTAGTCGGCTCATTCCTCCATGGAACAATTTTCTCTTTTAGCTTCTGCTCTTCC
>JAVEZE010000255.1:0-2845 GCA_034003145.1 Spirochaetia bacterium | reverse complement strand
TTGAGCACAGGCTGATTGAAAAAATGCTTGTTATCGTAAAAAAAGAGCTGGATGTGATTGCAAGAACCAAAGTAGTCAACCCGGTTTTTATTGATACTGTGGTTGATTTTATCAGAGTGTATGCGGACAGAACACATCATGGTAAAGAAGAAGATATCCTGTTCAAGCAGCTTGAAAATAAAAAAATGAATGCCGATGATACTAAAATGATGCAGGAACTTGTTGATGAGCATGTAAGTTCCAGAAAGCTCGTAGGCGAGCTTGTTGAAGCAAACAAAAAATACGCCAAAGGAGACCTTTCTGCCATGAAAATTATTACAGAAAGGCTCTCGTTTTTAATAGATTTTTATCCAAAACATATTGCAAAAGAAGACTTGCATTTTTTCCCCAATACGGAAAAATATTTTTCCAAAGAAGAGCTTGAAACCATGCTTGATGAATTTTGGGAATTTGACAGAAAAATGATTCATGAAAAATATATCAAGCTTTATGAGTCGCTTGAGAAAAATTACACCTGGTAAATATACCCTTTACACAAATGGGAGATTATTATTCCGCTTCTTCCTTGACAGGCCGGCCGGCAGCAGCGGAGAGTCTTTTTAAGAGCTCTGCGCAAGGTTAAAAAGGAGATGATTTATATCGCATCTTTTGCCTTAAGTTATCCCTCTTTAACCTCAGCAATTATTGATTTAAATGCGTTTATAAAAACAGAAACATCAGTATTTACGGCAACCCCGCTGAAACCGCTGTTTAAATATTTTTTCGCATCACCTGTTTTTACTGTATAGATAAAAGAGAATTTCCCGGCATCATTGCATGCTTTAAGTATCCGCTTAACCGCGGCAAGAAATTCAGGGTCGTCAAACTGCGCAGGCTTTTCCATTCCGATCGAAAGGTCATACGGGCCGATAAAGATTCCGTCAACTCCGTTGATATTTACAATTTCCTCGATATTTTCAAGACAGCCGGCTGTTTCGCACTGGGGAATTAATAGCGTTTCCCTGTTGCTTACATCAAACCATGTTTCAATATTTCCGGCTGCATCATCATACCCGTATGAAGCGGCCCTCCCGAAGAAAAAGCCCCTGTTTCCGGCAGGGTAATACTTGCCGTACTCAACAATTTTTCTTACCTCATCAACCGTGTTGACGCACGGGATAATCAGCCCCTTTGCGCCGATATCAAGCATCTTGAGAACCGAAGGGCGGGTACCGTCTTTTACCCTTACAAAAGGGGTTATCCCTTTAAGCTCAGCAGCCCTTATAAAATCCATTGTGCTTTCAACATCAAACGGGCCGTGCTCCGTATCAATTACAAGAAAATCAAGGCCTGCTATCCCGAGGCACTCTACCGCGCTGCATCCTCCGATTTCAAAAAAAGTACCGATTACTTTTTCGCCGCTTTTCAGTTTTTCCCGTACCCTGTTTTTCATATGATGCCTCCTGCCCGGTGATATAATAAGAATTCAGTATATAACTTTATTGTCTTCCTGTCCTGATTGCTCCGGTAATATCAAAATCACCTTTTGGGTTATCACGAAATTCTGAAAGCCGGGTTATAATCTCTTTTCTCGATTTTTCTTCATCTGAATAAGGAATAATCCTGGCAACTTCAAGAGTGAGATGTCAAGAAAGAATTTGATATGTAAAAAAGTTTAAATACTAAATTCTGGAAGGGAAGGCAATAAAGATGCCGGAGCAGCCTTGCCCCGGCATTATAATAATTGATTTTCCCTTTTTTTGATAACAGGATTTATGTATCCCTGCCCTGGTTTATAGGGATTTAACGGTTTGATCCATACCGCTGTCAGGGCATTGCATCGAAATCTGAATAGGGCAATGTGAGTTTTAAATCACCGTCAATTTCAATAACTATCGGGAATTCCCTGTAACGGTAGTCAACACCTGAGGTATCGGGACTCTTATCAACATCTCCGTCGAGCCATGCGTAAAAATCGTATTTCTCACCGCCGTCTCCTTCCCATGTTTCAGCAGTAATTGTAATAGGAGGGGTAATGACCTTGAGGGTAATTGTATAGGTTCCGGCTCCGTCTGAGCAGTCCTGAATATATCCGCACAGAGGGGTACTTGTCGAGGGATCGGAGGCTCTTTCATATATGGCTGTGACAATTTGCTGTCCGTCGCCATTTCCATCAATATCGCCATTATCAATACCTGTTATTGTAATGGTTACTGTTCCGTCATCTGCCCCTCCATCATCGCTGCAGGCTGTGAAATGCAAAAGCAGAATAATGGAGATAAATACCAAAAAAAAATTGTGTTTTTTATTCATATAATTCTCCTTGCGGATAAATTGTAAAACAGGCTGCAGGAAATGTGTTATAGCTAAAATTAGCTATTTTGTTTACTTTTTTATCCGGCTGGTGTAAAATTTATTCAAAATACAGCATTTGATAATCAATTTATTTATGCAAACAGGCTGTCCGGGATATGTTATCTGATATTCAAACAAGGAGTTTCGGGTGACGGGAAATAATGATCTGGTTGGCCGGCAAGGGGAGACGACTCTGTTCAGGAAACTGATGGATGAAACTGTCCAGGGCTGCCGGAGACTGCTCCTTGTTACGGGTGAGGCGGGTTCCGGCAAGACAAGGCTTGCCGCTGAATTTTCACGGATTGCGTCAGATTCAGGCTTTAATTCCTTCAGGTGCGTCTGGAGGGAAAAATCAAGCCTTCCCGAATATTACGCTCTTCTTCAGCTTTTAAACGCCATTGGAAAAAAATCATCTGGTTATGATAATAAATATCCTGCGGCAAGTGAAGCATATGATTTATCAAGTGCGACCTACGATTCCAGCCTGTAATTACTTCAGGATTTAACAAAC
>JAVEZE010000254.1:0-2857 GCA_034003145.1 Spirochaetia bacterium | reverse complement strand
AAGGGCTAAAACTATTGAGCAGGAATTCGCGTCACACTCCCCTTCGGCGAAATTCAGCTTTATAAGCCTCGAACTCAAATCAGTAATTGATTATGATGAAATATTTTTAAAAATCAAATCAGCAGCAATAAAAATAGTGGAAAACCTGAATCAGGAAGAAATTGATATCTCAATTCTTCTTGACCCGGGAACACCCCAGATGCAGACATGCTGGTTTCTTCTTGCCCGCTCAGGCTTTCTTAAAGCAGACCTTTTCCAGGGGATACCGCCCCAGTTTTCAGGCGGTATATACAAATACAGGATAGTTAATCCGGACAGTAAAATTCTCCCGGAAATCCATAGTCACGAAAGGGGTAAAGCCGGAGGAAACAATAAATGCACAAATCAATGGATAACCGGCTCAAAAGAAAGCCCTGTAAGAGGTATCAGCAAAATCTATCAGGAGATACTTGATAAAGCGGTTCAGGTTTCCAAATATGATATTTCTGTCCTGATCACAGGAGAAACCGGAACAGGAAAAGGGGTTATTGCAAAAATGATTCATGATTCATCTTCAAGAAGCGCAATGCCGTTTCTCCCGGTAAACTGCTCAGGAATTTCTGTAAGCCTTGCCGAAAGTGAATTTTTCGGCCATGTTAAAGGTTCTTTTACCGGGGCAGACAGAAGCAGGACCGGCCAGTTCAGGGCGGCAGAGGGAGGTACAATTTTTCTGGATGAAATTGGAGATCTTCCTCTTGAAATCCAGCCCAAGCTTCTACGGGTACTTGAAGAAAAGGTTGTCCTGCCGGTGGGCGGTGAAAAGGAACACAAGATAAATGTCAGGATTATCGCTGCGACAAACAAGGATCTGCCAGGCTGTATAAGCAGCGGTAATTTCAGAAGAGACCTTTATGAAAGATTAAATCAGATAACGATTATTGTCCCCCCCTTGAGAGAACACAGTGAAGACATAAACGAGCTTGCATCTAAATTTATATCTGAATGGAACAACCAGTACAGGGAAGAGAAATACTTCAGCAGTGAAACATCTGCTCTTCTTACAAAATATTCCTGGCCGGGAAACATAAGGCAGCTGAGAAACACGGTTTTTTCCCTTTGCGCGTCATCTGTGTCTAACCAGATTACCCCCGATCTTCTGCCGCAGGAAATACTTTCTTATTTTAAAATGACAGGTGTATCATCTCCCCTTGAGATCACCATTCCTGAAGAAGGGTTTAATATCAAAACCGTAATCTATAATTACGAAAAAGATATTTATGTTAAAGCGCTTGAAATGACAAATGGAAACAGGGAGAACGCGGCTAAACTGCTAGGGCTTAACCCCCCTGCCTTCCGCAAGGCATTAAGGGAGAGATTTTCAATTGCGGAATCAGGGACATAATTGCGCGCTGGCAGATTAATAAATATATTTTTCATCCTCGCTTTCCTGCATCTCTTCATCCTCAAGCCTGTTCATATATTCAACAGCTTCCTTAAGATGCTCTGCATGACCGTACAAAGTGGTTGTATCATTAGCCGCAATTACTGTATTGCCTTTCGGTATTATGAATTCCCTCTCTCTCCTTATCAGCAATACCCTTACATCTCCCGGCAGTTTTAATAAGGATAATTTTTTATCTGCCGCAAGAGAGTTCGGAAGTATGTCAACTTCCCTGGTTTCATTTCCCCAATCTTCTGTTCTCTCAAATTCAAGCGGAGATCTGGGAATGTTGGCTGACTTGACATCAAGTTTAAGAATCCTGGCAAGAGGCATTAGTGTTTTTCCCTGAAGAAGTACAGAAATAATAACAATAAAAAAAACAATATTAAAAATATTTCCTGCACCCGGGAATTTGTACATAAGCGGATATGTAGCCAGGACTACAGGTACAGCTCCCTTGAATCCTGCCCAGCTAATCAATATTTTTTCACCGAATTTGAATCTGCTTCCCAAAAGACAGATAAAGACAGCAAGAGGCCTTGAAGCGAACATGATAAAAGCAGCAAGAATAATCCCGGTATGCGCTACCGGCTTAAGATGCGAGGGAAAAACAAGCAGCCCAAGCATGAGAAATATTCCTATCTGCATTAACCAGGCGATGCCGTCGTTAAACCTGCCGACACTCCGTTTATATAAAAAATCTGTATTGCCAAGCGTTATACCGCATGCATATACCGCCACAAAACCGTTGCCTGCAAACATCTCAGCTGTCCCGTATGTTAAAAGGACAATACTTATACTTAAAACCGGATATAACCCTTCATAATCAAGTTTTATCCTGTTGAATACAAAACCGGAAAGACGGCCAACCCCAATACCTGCAGCTGCGCCGACTGTCATCTGGACAAAGAGGCGGGCCAAAAGATAAGACCAGGAATTCCCCTCACCGGGAAGAAAAAACTGTATTGCTGTAATAGTCAAAAAAATTGCCATCGGGTCATTGCTTCCTGACTCAAATTCAAGAAGAGGGGCGATTTTTCCCTTTAGCCCTACTCCCCGGGACCTCAGCACAGAAAAAACCGCTGCAGCGTCTGTTGAGGAAATAATTGTTCCAAGAAGGATGGAATCAACAAGCGGCAGATTCAGGACATAACAGGAAAAAAGAGCGATAAAAGCGGCGGTTAGCGCAACTCCGGCTGTAGAAAGGATAATACCTGAAAGGATTATCCCTTTTATCGCATGAAGACGGGTATCAAAAGCTCCTGAGAACAGAATAAATGCAAGTGCGGTTGTCCCCAGGCTATTTGCCAGGAGAGCATCATCAAAATAAATATTGCCAATTCCGTCAGAGCCGGCAAGCATCCCTATACACAAAAAAATCAAAAGAGAGGGAACTCCCAGCTTTCCTGAAAGCTTGCTCCCGAAAATACTGATCAA
>JAVEZE010000253.1:0-2886 GCA_034003145.1 Spirochaetia bacterium | reverse complement strand
TCTTTTTTTGTTTATCTTAATTATAAAGAGAGCCCTATCAAGGCGCCCCAGCTTTGTTATGGTATGATGGAAACAGAAAACCTTGTAGCACTTCCCGGTGAATATTTCGGCTCAGGTCAGGATTACGCTATACGCCTTGCTCTAGGGAATCTTCACGAATATGAGATAGAGATTGCGGTTGAAAAGCTTGCAAGGATCAGGGGATAAATTATAATATCCAGTGAATATTGGAATAGAGAGATCCAGGTAATGTTCGAAGAGAGGGATCCATGACCGGGATCCAGGATTGGGTTGAGGATAGATAAATGCCAAGGAGTATAAATACCAAGGAGAATAAATGCGGGAAACAGATAAAGAGCTGATTGAAATTATTCTGAGGCTTAATCTTTTTTATTACTCTCCGGCTGAAAAATCATCCGGAGAGGGGATGTTTATCCTTTCTGAAAAGGATAGAGCCCCTTTTTTTATAGATATCAATGGCGCCGCATCGTTTCCCTATTACAGAAAAATATTCTTAAACGCTCTTTTGTTATCGCTTGAGAAGTTGATCGCAGGGGCAGGCAGTGAACGCGGCGAAAGAGGAAATAAAACAACAATCGCGGCGTTCGGGCATTCAGCAATTCCTTTCGCAGCCCTTGCAGCGGAACAGCTTGAGCTTCCCATGGTTTATATAAGGGAGAGCGCTAAAAAGCACGGAAAAAAGAATATGCTTGAGGGCTCGGTCAATGAAGGCAGTGACTGCATTATATTTACAGAAACCTACTCTTCCGCTGCCGGAATAGAGAGCGCCGTAAAAGGGCTCCTTGAAAGAAAATGCAGAATAATCGGCGTTGCCTCTTTAATAAATATGACAGGTGAAAATATCATTGAAATTGAGGGTGAAAGAAGGTCTGTAGAAAGCCTTCTTTCGCTTAAATCACTGATTGATTACGCTGAAAAAACCAAAGCTCTGCCTGATAAAATTATAAAGGCAGCGCGCAGCCGGATACCGGCGGGTGCAGATGCGGGTACGGGTTCCGGCAATGAGGCGGACCGAAAGATTGATGCCGAGGATACCGCAGGAATAACAGGCGTCTCGCCGTCAGCTTCAGGAGAGACAGGCTGGGTAACAGTTTCCGGGTCCAGGAAGTTTGAAACAGATGCCGCAGAAATTCTACTTGAATTAAAGGCTGTGACTCTTTCTTTATCATCCCCTTACAGATATGCCTCAGGCATTTTAAGCCCGGTTTACTGCGATAACCGTTTATTGATTTCTTCTCCTGTAAAGTGGAAAATAATAATCCGCATCATGGAAAGCATTATCAAAAACCGGATAGGAGCTGAAAACATCGAAGTAATCGCAGGAACTTCTACTGCCGGCATTCCTCACGCATCACTTTTGGCATCTCTTCTAGATCTTCCGTTAGTCTATGTGAAATCAGATAAGGGAGAGAAAGGTAAAAAATCTAATATTGAGGGGATGCTTCCTTACGGGAAAAGAGTTCTGGTTGTAGAAGATCTTATAAGCACTGGTAAAAGCTCTATTGAGGCGGTGAGAATTCTGCGCGAACACGGTGCCATAGTTGAAAACTGTATCGCGATATTCACTTACGGAATGAAATCAGCGCTTAAGATTTTCTCAGAAGAAAAATGCGCCCTTTATACTGCGTCTAATTTCAATGTTCTGATTAAGAGCGCGGTTGAAAAAAAATATATAACAGAGGAAGATGCAGAGAAATCAGTAAGCTGGAATATGGATCCGCAGGGGTGGGGGAAAAAACATGGCTATGAATGAAAATTTCGCAGACTCACTTATCAGTGCGATAGATTCCAAAAAAAACCCATCTGTTGCAGGGCTTGATCCTTCTCTCGGAAGTCTGCCTTCCCATATCCTTGATAAATACAGATTATCATCCGGAAAGGCAAGCTTTAAGGCAGCAGCAGATGCTGTGCTTGAGTTTAACAAAAATATTATTGACAGCCTGTATGATATTGTCCCTGCTGTAAAGCTGCAGTCAGCATATTATGAACAGCTCGGCCCTGATGGAATTTCCGCAATGATTGAAACTGCCAGGTACGCAAAGTCAAAAAAACTTATAGTTATTGGCGATGTAAAGAGAAATGATATAGGAAGCACCTGCTCTGCCTATTCATCAGCATACCTTGGAAGGGTAGATTTGCTGGGGGTTAAAACTACGCTTTTTGATTTTGACGCAATTACTGTAAACAGCTATCTTGGCTATGAGGGGATAGAGCCTTTTCTGGATGACTGCCTCCTTTACGGGAAAGGCGTTTTTTCTCTTGTGAAAACATCAAACAGGGGATCACTTGAATTTCAGGGTATAATGACAGATAACGGCCCAAACTACTTTGTTATGGGACGCCTTGTATCAGAGTGGGGCAGATCCCTTATCGGCTCAAAAGGATACAGTTCAGCCGGCGCGGTTGTGGGGGCGACATTCCCCCATGAGGCAAAGCTTTTAAGGGAAGAGATGAAAAACTCATTCTTCCTTGTCCCCGGTTATGGAGCGCAAGGGGGAGGGGCGCAAGGGGTTATCAGCTGTTTTAACCCTGACGGATGCGGCGCTGTCATAAATTCTTCCCGCTCCATAATGTATGCCTATATGAAAGAAAATGACAGTAAAAATTATGAAAAACATGCAAGGGATGAGGCACTCAGGATGAAAAAAGAGATAACAGATGAGCTTTTGAAAAAAGGAATTTGCAGATGGTGAAATTGACCGGAAGACGGCAGAATCCCCCTATGGTGATGGAGAGTGCGATATGAGAAAACCTGTTTTTGAAATAGCTGCAGTTAATGATTTATCCGGTTACGGCAGATGTTCCCTTACTGTCGCGATTCCTATTTTATCATCAATGGGGATGCAGGTGTGCCCGCTGCCGACC
>JAVEZE010000252.1:0-2889 GCA_034003145.1 Spirochaetia bacterium | reverse complement strand
TTCTGACGGTCGTGAAGATGCAGGCCTTGAACAGCTTAATACCCTGACCCTTCGTTTTGATGCATATACAGAAGCAGAAACAGGTGCTAACGGCACATTCACAGCCCAGGGAAGATATGAATATACAGATGAAAGATCATTCCTCATTGATGCTGAAATTTTGCGTCTTAAAGGGACATTTCCCGGCGCTATGGGAGAAACGTCAATATTTGAAGGATCTGCCGGAAGATTTTTCTTCAGCGACCCCTCAGGTATGATACTCGCGCATACTGCTGACGGTGCTTCACTTAGGCTCATGTATCCAAAGGTAAGGCTCCATGCATCAGGAGGTTATACCGGGCTGCTGATAAATCCGTCCAGTGATATCAGGATGACCGGTATGGACTTAAGCGAAAAAGACCTTGAAATTGATGATAATTTTTACGGGCCAAAAAGAGCTTTCGGGCAATTTTCACTTACTTTTCCTGAACTGTGGTGGCTAAACTCACTCTCTCTTTTTACACTTGCGCAGTTTGACCTTCGGGACGAGGATGAAGGTGCTGTAATGAATACGCAGTATCTTGGAGTACAGACCCAGCGGAGCTACGGCAAAAACCTTTACCAGGATCTGTTTTTAATACTTCAGTCGGGACAGATAAAAGATCCTGACACGGAAGACAGGGTCGGCTACGGAGTGCTTTTAGGGCTCAGGCTTAGATACCTTAAAGAAGATTTTTACGGATCAAGGTTTGAATTCCGCGCGCTGGGCGCTCCCCCCAATATTGCAACAGATGATCTTTCAGACAATCTCCCCGGAATACTTGGATTTGTTCCCATGAACCAGCCTGACCTTGGAGAATCAGTTTCTCCAGATCTTTCAGGGCTCGGGCTTCTTGACCTTAATTATTCATTCAGACCGTTTTATAAAAACAGCTCTGAAACTGCGGCAGGGATACAGCCGGAGATAGGGGCAAAAGGTTATTTGAGAACATACGCTGTTACAGTTGACTGGATAGACACTGATCCGGATTCTGATTCACTTTATTTAGGAACAGAAATCAACGCAGCCCTTGTTTGGCGAATTTTTTCCGATCTCGGAATTGACATAAAGGGTGCCTATTTTATCCCGTCCAATACAATCTCTGATGAGATGGATGCGATATGGTCGCTCAAATTTAATTTATCTGTAAGTTTTTAGTATAGGAGGTATCTGAATATGATACGCAAAATGTTTATTTTCTTTTTATTGTTATTGATAGTATCTGCGTCTGCCCTGTTTGGAGCGGCACAAAACGCAGTTGTTGTTTCAGCTTCAGGAAAGGTTGAGTACAAGGCAGAAGGGGCCGCATGGACAGCTGCAAACAAGGGGACAGAAATTCCTCTCGGCTCAACCATTTCTACCGGTTTTAATTCAAACGCGGTTATTGAGATGGGCTCATCAACACTTGAGGTTAAACCTCTTACAAGGATGAGGCTTGATAAACTTGCCGAGCAGGACGGGGTTGTTTCTACAGACCTGTTCCTGAGAGTAGGCAGGGTAAAAGCGGAAGTAAAAGCAATAGAAGGGCTTCAGCACAATTTTACACTAAAAAGCCCGGTAACAACAGCGTCTGTAAGGGGAACAGGGTTTGATTTTGACAGTGTAAACCTAAGGGTACGAAACGGTGTTGTAAAAATGAGCAACAGATTCAAACATTCATCATCTTACAAAGGCGGTGAATCAGGTTCTTCCGACGGCACCAAACCTCCGCAAGGAGGGGCAGAAGGGCGCGAAGGTGATATAATTGTAAGTGCCGACACATCCGATATTTTGGGCGGAGGAGAGGATACAGATCCTACAACGTCAAGAGGCGGTGCTTCCGGTGTTGGATACGGCAGCATAAAAGTTTTATGGACTGTTAAATAGGCAGGGAGGTTTATATGTTTAATAAAAATTTAATATTAAAAACAGTTTTACTGTTATTTATAATAGTTGCAGCCGGCGGCTGCTATCAGATGAATGAACCGACAGAAGGGGATTTGACTCTTAAAGCTAATTTTCCCGCATCCCCTCCTGCCCGCGATCCCGGGTTTTATGATGATGAAATATGGGTTGTAGGGATTGTCCTTGATGCATCATTTGAAAACAAGCTAAAAGAGCTCAACAGGATTGAAGATATTCAAGATGAAGGTGGAGAATATGCTGATTATCGTGATGATGACCTTGATGATTTATGGCAGGATGCAATCCAGAAAGGAGCAGTCAGGTTTGACGGAGGGAAATTTTACTTCCAGTTCAAGATGACTATTCCGGATTCAGATACCGGTAATTTTACAATTTCAGGTATACCTGCAAATAAAAAATATTTTCTTTATATAGCAGTCTTTGATGATGAGGTTACCTCACTTGATGAGTTTGATGAGGACCCGGGCCTTATAATGGATATAAGGTATTATGACCCTGCTGAACTTGGAATCGCAGGCAACATCCCTCCAGGCACAAAAGCAGGTTGGTATTGCTTTGAAAATTGGGATTTTTACTATAATGATGGAGATCCTTACCTCGGTGTAAACACTGAAATATGGACAACTGCATCAGAGCAGCCGTTTACTGTTGAAGCGGGAAAATCTACTACGGTAGATATACTTCTTGTAGATTTTTTAGATTAAGATTGCTTTAATAAGGGCGGGGGCTTAAGTCCCCGCCTTTTTTTTCAGTTATTGATATAGGAGCAGCTGTAATCAAGGGATAATCAGCTCTCTCTTTCCGCCACGCCTTCGGATCCAGTTTACAGCAGATGCTATCTTTTTGTTATGGATTATTTTTTTCTGCAACACCCATGTGCCGGGAAAATCTATAAGCACAACAGAAAGAAAGATAGTTAAAAGCCCCTGCCCCGGCATGAAAAGAAGTATTATACCGAGAAATAA
>JAVEZE010000251.1:0-2919 GCA_034003145.1 Spirochaetia bacterium | reverse complement strand
TAGCACCAAAAACCTGTGCAACTCTGATTGACAATGCAGAAGGAATAGCTCCAACTGCAAACAATTTTATAGGATGACGTTTAAGCACTTCCTGCTCAAATTCAGTATGTAACTCTTTTATTATTTTTTCTGAAACACCGTTTTTTCTAAGGTGGTTTTGCAGTCTTTCGAAATAATTGTTTCTCCTCAAATAAACACAGCCGTGAGCATAGCCATCGACTCCGCTTACTCCGAGAATTGTTACTGCCTCGTCAAGAGCGGAACTATGCGGCTCTATACCTGCATCTTCGAGTGCTTCTCTTGCAGATTCAAGGGCTACAAGCTGAGCCGGATCAACACTCTTCATTGTGTTTGGAGGGAATTTATATTTGTTAAACGGAAACTCAAAATCGTCAATGAACGAGCCCTTTTCGGTGTAGGACTTGTCAATCAGAGAAGTATCCTTACTGAAATAATTTTCCCATCTCCAGTATTTTTTCGGCATATCCTTGATAAAAGTCTTTCCGCTTAAAACATTTTTCCAGAATTCCTCAACATTTCTTGATCCGGGAAAGACCCCGCCCATTCCAATTACAGCAATGTCATACCTTTTCATTAAACGACTCCTGATATATGAACTTTTAAAATATTTTCCAGACTGCTTATGTTTTTCACATCAATAAAAACCATTCCTGTGTTTTCTGCGACAGCTTTGTCTGTGTCATCTCTGTCTCCTATTAAAACAGAATTTTCTGTATTGACGGCGAGATGTTCCGAAATCTTAATAAGCGGTCTTGTCTGCGGCTTCAGTGCACCCTCTTCTTCACCGGAAACCAGAATGTCAAAAAGAGACCTGTCTATATTCAGTGCCTCGAGCCGTTCTTCAATGAATCCGAAATCCGAAAGAATGGCTGTTTTGAGGTTTATCTTTTTCAGTATCCCGGCAACTCTTTCGAGATCCTTGTTCTTTTTACAGCTTTTTGCCAGCGTTAAAATAAAATCTTTCCTGAAATCAGTAAGATACCAGCCCTTTATATTTTTCTTATTTTTTCCCGTAAGTTCAGAAATGCGACCAAACAGCGTATCAAAATATTTTTCACCCGATCCGAAATCTTCATTGCGGAGCGTCTTCATAATTTTACGGTGAGCAGAGAAAAGGGAGAGGTTTCTTATATTATGCAGCAGAAACATCAATTTTGTGAAAAAACCGATATTATAAAATGTGCCGTCAAGGTCGAACACAACCGCTTCAATGTTTTTTCCGTTAAGATCAATTCCCATTTCTTTCACTGTCATACTGTTTAAGTTTGTTCTCAATAATGTCGTGCCATTTCTGAGCAAAATCCTTTGTTTCCCCCTCGATCTTTTCAGCAGGAAAGAACTCTATGCTGACATCGATTCTTTTTTTTCCAAGATAATTGATCAGTTGAGGGAGCCCTTTTTTTGTTGTATCCCATTTATGAACAGACCTTTCCGGAAGGTAGTCAATCACACAGGGCTGAACTGTTTTATCAAGTTTTTTTGCCATTGCAAATGCACCCTGCTTAAAAGGGAGCCGTTCTGCATTGGGGCTTGCCTTACCTTCGGGGAATATTATTATTCTGCAGAAATCCTTAGAAAAGTTCAAAAGGTCTTTTACCGCTTTTCTCATTGATGAGTCATCTTCCCTGTCAACAAAGAAGTGTCCTTCCCTTGAAAGTGCCGGCCCGAAATAGAACGGTTTTTTTATTTCCGCTTTTATCATATAAACGGCAGGAAAAATGCTTGACATTATCGGCACATCAAGAAAGCCGAGGTGATTGGATATTATTACTTCACCCATCGGTTCAGGAAGGTTGTTTTTCCGGTGTATTTTGATGCCCATAAGCCACGCAAGACCTTTTCCCCAGATATGTATTATGCGGGGGAACCGCCTCTTTTTTGAAAACAGTCTTGGAATATCAATAAAAACATTATGTATGAACAGAGTCCACAATAGTATCAGAATAACTCTGCAACAAATCCTTAACATTCTGATTATATTCATTTTTTGCCTTAGCCGTTTATCAATAACCACCGGTGTTCGTTTTACCGGTCATCAGTATGACTTGCGAATTTATCTTCCGGTTACAGAAAAATCAACTTTTATATCACACAACTATAAAGCATTTACAAAACATTAGTAAATTAAAAGGAAAGACAATTTGTTCCCGTCGATAAAATGATTATAACAAAAGTTTGACATACAAAAATTAGAGATATAATAAAGCGAGTTGTTTTAAAAGAGGTGCTAATGTTCACAATACTCAAAAGCGGTTCAATATCCGGAATAGAGGGAAGTGTTATCGATGTAGAAGTCGATATTTCGAAAGGTCTTCCCGGATTTTCAATAGTAGGTCTTCCTGACAGTGCGGTGAAGGAGTCGAGGGAAAGGGTCAGGACGGCGATAATAAACAGTGGACATAAGTTCCCGCAGAACAGAATAACGATAAATCTGGCTCCCGCAGGAATTAAAAAGGAAGGGGCGGGATTTGATCTTCCGATAGCGGCTGCCATAATATCTTCAATATATTCCATGGAACCGGAAAAGATAAACAGATATATGATAGCGGGAGAACTTGCATTAAATGGTGATATCAAGCCGGTGAGGGGAGTTCTCCCGTTGGCCATAACGGCAAAAGAATCGGGGCTTTCTGGAGTGATAGTTCCGTCCGAGAACGGGGATGAAGCCGCTGCAATAACCGAAATAAAAGTTATAACTGTGAAAAATCTTGGAGATATACTGGAATTATTAAAGGAAGGTCCGGTCAATTTTCACAAAACATCAGATGTGAAAATTGAAAAGAAACATATTTACGATTTTTCAGAAGTGCGTGGACACGAACAGGCAAAAAGAGCCATAGAGATAGCCGCTGCAGGCGGGCATAATATTTTAATGGTAGGTTCTCCCGGAAGCGGAAA
>JAVEZE010000250.1:0-2930 GCA_034003145.1 Spirochaetia bacterium | reverse complement strand
ACTCTTATTTCAGATACGAAGGAAAGTCTCCATTTTTCGTTCTGCACAAATACGATAAGTGCGCCGTCAACTTCGTATTTATATATATTACGCAGTAATTGTCTTAATCCGACTTTATTCTTTTCTAGGCGGACACCTGACTTGATGTTTACCTGATAAACTCCGATCTCTCTTTCATCCGCCGTTATAAATTTGGCTGTTTCATAAGCTGAATCTGCTTTGTCATTCGCAGGCAGCGGAATAGAAATAGGGATTTGATATATGTTCTTAACATTAAATACATTTACAAGTACATCCTGCCAGCTCTTTTGATCAAATTTTGATGACAGTACATCGAGAAGCTTTGCTTTATCCATTTAGTTATCCTATAAAGGTTTCGGAAATTACTATATCCGGGGATACATCGGCATCAACAGCCTTGATTTCAGTCGCGTCCGCTTCCGGAGCGGTTACCTGAAATTTCTTTGAGTATTGAATTATTAGATTGTCAGCCTGTCCTTCAGTTATCTCTTTTTTATCCAGCTTCCTTTTCAGCTTTCTGATTTCATTCGGAAGCGAGGTGAATGTGCCGCTCTCGATCAGGTCATAAAGGCTGTCGCAGGCTTGTTTTATTTCTTTTATTGTAGTCAGACCTTTTTGATCTCTTAAAAACTTTTTAGCCTGTGCCGAAACGGCATCGGATTTTTCTTTTGATGCCGCTGTTTCCGTAGCTGTTCCGAGAAAATCTTTCTCGAAAGTATCAAATGCAGCCGAAACATGATCATAATGGAATTTCGGCAGTGCGTATCCGAATTCGTTTGATTTAGCCTCAAAATATTCGGCAGCTTCGAGGAATGTTAAAGGTTTTACTTCGCTTGTGCCGTTTGCGAGATAAAATTCCATTTTATATTGAGATTTTAAAAATACCACCGTGCTGTCTGCCGCAAAAGATTTTTCCGCATCCTTCGCGATTCTTGCGGTTCTTGCTTTGAGCGGGAATTGTTTTATCCTTTTAAATTCTAACGGATTATTATCTTTAAATTCTCTTACAAGGCGCAAATACAACAACCTTTTATCCTCATCGTCTTTCATACCTTCCTTAAAGAGCTTGAACTGCTCAACCATTTCTTCGTGAGTGTAAATTTTTGCATCTTCTCCGAAAGCGGAATGAAATCCCTGAAGCTTGACCAGTGCATTTTTATAGAGTTTGATCTCTTCGTCACCTTCCTGCGAAGGATAGAAATTATAACTGTAAACCATCTTGGAATTACCGCCGATCCTGTTAACCCTTCCGAGTCTCTGCATCAGCCTTGTCGCGTTCCACGGCGTATCATAATTTATCACGATATTCGCCCTGTGCAGGTTGATCCCTTCGGCAAGCACATCGGTAGATATAAGAACTTTATATTTATCCTTTTTATCCCCTGTGTAATTGGCATCGAAATTCTCCTGAATAGTTTCAAAAAGTTTTGATCTGTTCGAGGATGAAATATTTAGAACATCGGTTTTTAATTCAGCTTCAATTTTTTCTTTCAGATAATCGGCCGTATCAGTACTTTCCGTAAAAATAACCAGCTTCCCTGAGATATTCTCTTCGGGATTAAAGAACTGCGATTTAAAAGATTCGAAGAAAGTTTCAAGTTTAGGATCATCTGTAATCTTCGACCAGTCATCAATAAGCTCATTAAGCAACAGATTGTCTTTTCTTAGTCCTTCTAAAAACTTCGGATCAAAATCGGCCGTGTCGAAAATATTGTTTCTCGGGTTCTCAATTCCCATCTCAAGAATGATTTTTTCTATTTCTTCGATAGTGAATCCTTTTTCGTAGAGATCATTCAGCTTAAGATCAGGCGCGATATATATTTTGTTATTCTCGAACATATCGATCATTCTCTGAGTGGATTGCGCAAGATTTTTCAAAGATATTTTGAAGGCTACAAATGAACTCTCCAACCTTTTCACCATAAGAGTTTTCATGATTCCGGCAAGCGACTTAGATACCAAGACAGCCTGTTCGTAGTATTTATCCCTCAGATCTTTCTTGAGATACCTTATAGCCTGATACCTATAATAATTAATTCTGTCATCTTCTGTCAGATAAAAAAGGCTGTGATGGAACAGTTTAGTCAGCTTTGCGTTCATCTTGTATTTTATTGCTCTCGGAACAGCTATTTCAGGGAAAATTATGCCCTGTGCCGTAATATCATCAAAATATTTGGGATAATTTTTTAAATCTTTTCTTGTCCTCCGGACTGTAATATTCGTTATGATTTTTTCCCTGATTATTTCATAAAGTTTTCTGATCCTGTCAAGATCAGGCTTTTCATCATCGCTTCTTAGAATGTTTTTATATTCGGAAATAATTGGCCCGAAGAAAGTTTGAAGATTGTTTACGGCAAGTGTACTTCTTCTCGCATCTTGAAATAAAAGAAGCTGATGATAAAGGTCTGTCGGGCTATTGTTTAAAGGTGTAGCTGAAATCAGAATTACCTTTTTGTCTTTACCCGCAACCAGTCCCTCACCGTTCCTTTTGGCTTTGCAGATCCTTTGCAGATTTTCAAACATCTTTGATGTATGATTTCTGTATCTGTGCGCTTCGTCAACGAGAATAAGATCGTAATCTTCTTTGGCCCAGTAATCGAGACTCTTATTATCCGCAATAACATCAAGCCTGCCGTTAGTAATAAATTTTGCGTGTTTGTCTATGCCGAACATTTTAAAAGTCGTTTTCCAGTTCTTTTCTATAGCCGGAGGATAAATCACAAGTATTTTTGTGTTCAGTGATCCGTTCGCGATCAGGAACCGCTTTGCGATCATTGCCGCTACGACTGTTTTCCCCAGACCGACAACATCGGCAAGGAAGAACCCGTTATGCTCCAAAAGCATCTGAAATCCCTGATTTACGGCATCGACCTGATAGCTTAGCTTCTTGTATGTTTTAGGCAGATCGC
>JAVEZE010000249.1:0-2963 GCA_034003145.1 Spirochaetia bacterium | reverse complement strand
CTTAAAAACCTCAGTAGTTGTAAATTATAATTTTTCTATATATCATTATAACTCACTTGTTTGCAGCTGGAGAGGATCCAGGAAGAAAGATGGTTAAAAGGAAGTTTTGATATTAATGCAGGAAAAATCAGTGCAAAGTAATACGGAAGATACAAGGGATACCCTTTCCGGCGGAATCTCTCTCAGGGTATATAATGATAATGAAATTGTGTTTGAGGACAGGGGAAAGTGGCTCTATCCTTTATTTGAGCTGGAAGAATTTCTTGATGCTGGTCAGCTTGACCCTTCCCGCCTGTTTCTTCATGACAAGGTAGCAGGGCGTGCCGCAGCCAGCCTTATTTCAGGAATGGGTTTTAAAAAATGTTTTATTGATACAGTAAGCTCAGGTGCGCTCCAGGTTTTTGAGAAAGAGGGAATCACCTGCTCATATTCAATCCTGGTTGATAAGATAGCCTGTATGACAGAAGAAATTATAAAGCCTGATATGGAAAGAGAACAGATATACCATCTGCTTAAACAAAGAGCCGGCCTTGTTAAAGGCCTTGAACTGGAAATAAAGGGGCTTATCGCCGGTTATTCAGGAAAACCTGTACTTGTGGATTTTAATCTTTCCATGAAACCCGGGGAAAAACTTGTTATAACAGGGGATAACGGAGCGGGAAAGTCAACACTGATGAAAACACTTATAGGATCCCTTCCCGCTGCGGGGGGAGATATCCTTCTCGGCGGTAAAGATATCAAAAAGATGAGGAAGATTCCTTCTCCTGTCGGTTATGTGAATCAGAGTATTGGAGTATCCCATTCTCCTCTGACCGCGTTTGAAATTGTCAGCGCCGGGATGATCGGTATAAAAATTCCATCTGCCGAAAAAAGGCACAGGGTTGAGATTGCCATGCGCAGAACCGGCTGCCTTCATCTTGGCGGCAGTAATTTTTATGCGCTTTCAGGAGGAGAGAGGCAGAGAATCTCCCTTGCAAGATGTTTGTGCCAGGAAGCCGGATTGATATTGATGGATGAACCTACATCGTTTCTGGATCAGGACGCAAAGAAAGAGCTTGTATTTTTTCTTAATAACAGCTTGTCAAGGCAGCTGCTTACTGTTCTGCTTGTATCCCATGATCATGAATGGATAGAAAGGCTCTCCTGGCCGGTAAGGAAATTGAAGGAAGGGAAGCTGTGTTAGAAGTTCTGGGTTATCCGCCTGTTATTAGGGCATTTGTTCTTCTTGTTATCTCTGGTTTTACATTTCCCTTAAGCGGAATATTTATATTAAGGATGAATATTCTTCCTATCAGGTATCTTCTGATGCATGGAGTACTTCTCGGAGGAGCTCTTGGTCTTGCTTTCGGGTGGAACCTTCCTTTAACAGGTTTTTTGACAAATATAATACTGATAATCCTGCTAAGCAGGAGCTCAAAAATACTTGATACAGATTACGGCGCTCTTACCATGTTCTTTATGGTATCTTCCATTGCAGCCGCCTCAATTGTTGTAAGCCGGTTCAATGTACCGGCAAAAGATACACTTACCCTTTTATGGGGAAGCCTTTATTCAGGCAATACAGTTTCAATAATAACTGCCGCATCTGTTGGAGGGGGAGCTGTTTTATTTGCTGCTGTTTTTTTCAGATATCTTACAGCAATTTTTCATGACAGGGATATTGCGCTTTCACTCGGCGTTCCTGTGAATATTTTCGAGCTTGCAGTCATGCTTTTGACATCGCTTGTAGTAGCATCTGCCATGCAGCTTATGGGAGCGCTCCTTCTTGACGCGCAGATAATTCTCCCTGTAATTATTGCAGGTTTCTTCGCCTCCGGTCTTAAACAGACCATGATACTCTCATCTCTTTTGGGAGGGCTTTTTTCAATAGCCGGGTTTTTTTTATCATTATTTATGGATATACCGGTAAGCGCCGGGGTCGCGCTTCCCGCAATGGCAGTATTTGTCATATTATTATTTTTTAAAAAGAGGATCTTGAAATGAGTACACCAAAAAAATCATCTGGATATCTTTACATTGTTTTTGTAATGCTGTTTTATCTTTGCTCCTTCCCTTTATCAGCAGAAAGCAGCATGAAAATAGTGGCGACCAATTCCTGGACCGCCGCGTTTGCAGCGGCTGCGGGATCTGATTCCCAGCAGATCGCATCATCAAATATGCAGCACCCCCCTGAGTATGAACTTAAGCCTTCTGATGTAGTAAAGATCAGGGACGCGGATCTTCTTGTCTATGCCGGATATGAGGTTATGATGAAGACAGTTTTTGATAGTTTTAAAAAACCGGAAGAAAAGCTTTTAAAGATAGAAACCGGTTATACTCCGGAGATTATTGAAAAATCAGTAATGGCAATCGCGGTAAAAACAGGAAATCCTGATATAGGGAAAAAATATATTGCCTCATATAATGAGGATTTTGCTTCTGCTGTAGAAGAGCTTGAAAAAAGGGGATTGCGCGGCGCGCCGGTTATAGTACAGTTTCATTTTAAGCAGCTTGCTGAAGCGCTGGGATTTAAAATACTTGCTGTTTTCGGCCCTGCTCCTCCCGAAGTGAGCAATCTCGCATCAATCGGTAAACTAAAACCTGCTTTGATAATTGATAATGCGCATAATCCGCTCGGCTCTCCCATAAGTGAGATTACCGGAGCCAGGACTATTGAGCTTGTAAATTTTCCCGGTTTTACAGATAAAGAGGGGACCAAAACCCCGGAAAGCCTTGAAGGTATGCTTAAATATAATATCAGCAAACTTCTTGAGAAACAGGAAAATAGAGAAACAGGAAAATAGAGCAACAGAGAAGTGGCACTCGGGAAAATGGCAGATTTTGAATGGGGGGGGGGAATCAGGTTAAACTATTTCCCCTCAGTACCAGTCTATGATTTTTTATGTGCCTGATAGATTTATAAAGCTTTTTTTCTGCCTCAAATACTTTGTCAGTCCCTTTTTCCCTGCTGTCTGATATGATAA
>JAVEZE010000248.1:0-2996 GCA_034003145.1 Spirochaetia bacterium | reverse complement strand
AGCACTTTTGTATAATCATCTACAAGCTGCATAAGGTCTTTGTCGCCTGTTATAATCCTGCACTTCTTTTTTTCCTCGCTGCACAGCCTTGAAAAAGTTGCGATAAGGTCATCTGCCTCAAACCCGTTTACCCTGATAATCCTGATACCGATTGTTTCAAGAATCTTCTCAATTCTTGGAATCTGATCATGCAGATCTTCCGGCGTCTTGTCCCTGGTTGCCTTGTATTCGCTGTACTTCTCATGCCTGAATGTAGGGCCAATAGAATCCATCGCAACCGCAAAATAGTGCGGATCATATCTGTCGAAAAAGCTGAAAAGTGTTCTGAAAAAACCGAATAAAGCTGAAGTGTTTTCGTTGTTTTTATTGTAGAGGGGAGCCCGCAGAAACGCAAAATATGCTCTGTAAATGAGGCTGTATCCGTCAAGAATATAAAATGGGGAATCTTTCATACAGATATATCTATCATTTCAGGCGATTGTATAAAAGATATATCTCCTCCGGTTCGGGTAATTTCCGCCATTTTTGTTATTCCTGAAAGGCGGGTTCTGTATTTTTCCATCTGATTCCGTATTTTTTCCATAAGATCATTTATGGAATCAAGGTATTGCATGTTTAATTTTTCAATTTGCGTCTCAAGATTTTCTGCCTGCCGGAAAAAAACAGCGCACGTTAGCTCATCTGCGCATTCTTTTCTGATATCTTCAGTCAAAGCAGATGCGCTTCTGTGAAAAAGGGAAGCTTCCCGCACGATTTCTGATGAATGTTTTATCTGCAGAGAGAGTTTTTCAATATCTTCTTCTGATAAGGATTTGCTTTGAAGCTGAAATGCCTGCTTTGATCTTGAAAGGCAATCAATAGCGGCTGAAAGATATTTTATAACATTTTTTTCAGCCTTCTCATATCTCCTTCCGTTACTCTCCATTCCATCTCTCTCCATTCCATGACGCTTTATTCCAGGAATCTCCGTACCAGTAATCTCTGTTTTGGTATTATAATAAATCACATCATCAACCATCTCAGGCAGCCTTTTAACCTGCGACATCTATCCCTATGCTGATGCCGCCTGATGAATTATCCTTTGTGTTTTCAATCTGTTTCCACGCAGACCTTAATTCAAAAAGCATGTTTCTCACCGGCTTGATAGGCTGTGAATCCTTGTCAAGATTTGCTTCCATAAGCTGCTGGTTAAAATAGACATAGAGGCTGAAGAGATTGCTGGCAATATCTTTACCTTTTTCAAAATCAAGAGAAGCAGACAATTCAGTAATTATCTCCTGGGCGCGGATTATAGCGCTGTTTACACTGTCATACTTTTTTGTTCCTGAATCAAGATTGCTTATTGCCCTGTCTACCTGTTTTATCGCCTCATCATAAAGCAAAACAATAAGCTTACCCTGCCCCGCAGTCTTAATTGAAGTTTCACGATACATATTTAAAGGATTCATAAAAAAACTTACCCCTCTTGTTTATATTTATATCAAGGGAACAACCAAAACCATAAAGTAATGGGGCTCCACTTAAAAACAAATCCTGCTGCAATTTTATTTTGCCAGATTTATCTGGGTTGAAACCGGCACTATCTCATAACCTGAAGCTATCAGATCATTGACAAGAACCTCAATACACTGGAAAAGATAATCCGCCCGTCCGTTTTCCGGTTTTCCGATTGTAATCGGTATAATCGAGCCTGGTTTTTTATCTGCTGCGATAGATTCAAGAAGCTCAGCTGCCGGTTTGTAAAACTGGCTGGTTCCATAGCTGGTATCCCGGTCAGATTTTGAGTCAAGCGTAATAATATCCCTTCCAATATAAGTATAATTCATCTTTCCGGCAGCCTCAATCATCATTGAATTTACAAAATAATTGGGAGCATGCCAAAAAAGCGATAATTCACGTCCGGTAGTCCTGAAATACTCATCCTCATTGCGCGCAAGACCTTTTACTATAAAATCGCTGTCTATTCCATACCTTGAATCAGTTAAATCAAAGTAATAGTAAAAAAGGGAACCTGTCTCATGCCCTGAGTCAGCAATTTCAACAACTGCTCCGGGATGTCTTTTTATAAAATCTCCGCTGACAAAAAAGGTTGCCTTTATTCCGTAATCAGATAATACATTAAGGATTTCAGTAAGTCCGCTGTCATCCTTTACCGCGTTAAACACAAGGGAAATATATCTGCCTCTGGTGCGGGATCCGTGTTTGAAATTCAGGTGATCTACCGGTTCCTCTATATTCGGAATAGGATCATATTTTATCAACGGAAGAGGAAAAAGGGCTTCTGTTTTATAACCCTTTATATCTCTGAGATTTATTATGTTTTTGTAACTACCTCCAGGATAGTTTTCTATGTATAATCGGTAAAAATCAGAATCACTTACCGCGTCTGCAAAAGAGACAGGAGATGCGCTGTTCCATCCTCCGCTACCATCCCACCTGAAATATTTCCCATCCGCCTTGCAGATAATTGATTTAGAGGGGGCCTGGTATCCGCAGGCTTCTGCCTGGGAGATGGTAATAAGGTCTTTTTCTCCTGTTCTTGTTTTTCTCATTTCTGAAACATTTTTTCCAAATATAGCGATATCTTCGATATTAAGCCATATAACATGCAGCGGTGCAGTAAAATCATATTCACGGAATGTGCCCCAGCTCTGGTGCCACTAGATACTAACGCTGTTTTCCTTTATCAGCGCAAACTTGCTGCCGTCCGCCGAAAGCGCTATTTCATAGACCCCTTTTTCATCCAGTCTGATAAAATCCGGCTCTCCCCCGGAGCTGTCTGTCAGGAGGCGGAAAACAGCTGTCTCTTTTTTCCCTTTAATTATTGTTGATGTAAGCACAGTAACAACCCCGTCCTCACCCCATACCAGTTTCTTTATCATTGTGTTCCTGGGAAGGAAAATATGGGGAAGTGATTTGACATCCTTCAGGCTGAAAAAATCATCCTTATCAAGGCGGTAATAAAAAAGGTTGCGCCCCCCCTTGCTTATAATTAT
>JAVEZE010000247.1:0-3029 GCA_034003145.1 Spirochaetia bacterium | reverse complement strand
AGACAGTTAGAACATGTTAAATTCTCATGAAAAAGACAAATCCAATTAAAAAAAATCAAAAAAAATAATGGTAAAAACTATTGTCAGGGATAAAAAAACTGATATAATGTTCGAAGTTTGAACAATTAAGGAAATACCGACAATCTGCTTGGAACCACTGTCAGTCAGTTTCGGCGGCGGCATACAGGTTTTTAGCGGCAATAATACTTCCAGCTCACTTTTGCCTGATGATATTAAAGCCTTCAGGTACTGGAGAAAATTTGTTCCGGATAACTTCTGACAGGCAAAAGTGAACCGCATTTCAATAATTGATATTAAACCCTAAAAGAAAACCAATGAATCACACTGAAAAAGAATTGGCTATCCTGGAAAAAATCCATAAAAGCAAAGACTCGATCAAGCAGAGAGACCTGGCAAAAATCGCAGGCCTTTCCCTTGGCATGACTAATGCCATATTAAAAAGGCTTATCGAGAAAGGGCTGATTACGGTAAAAAAGGTAAACAACAGGAATATAAGGTATGCGGTATCCCCTTCGGGGATAGAGGTAATATCAGCAAAGAGCTACAGGTTTTTCAAGAAAACCATAAAAAACGTTGTAATCTATAAAGAAGCAATTGAAGAGCTTATCAGCGATATAAAAGAGACGGGGTACGGGAAAATCACACTTGTGGGGAAAAGCGACCTGGATTTTATAATTGAGCATGTGTGCATGAAAAAAGAAATTGTGTTTACAAAAGCAGCCTCTGTAGAGGTTAATAAAGACTGTTTTTTCATCTTTTCTGAGTATGTTGAACCTGTTGATGAAAGCAACAACAGCATAGTAGGCAGTGATGATTGCAGATATCTGAAAAAAATACTAATGGGATAAATCTGCAGCAAAGCAGAAAAAATAATAAAAATGAAAACAAGATTATATAAATCAGGACGGATCAATCAGAAATCAGATAAAAGCACATGGGAAGGAATTGTAACACTCTGGAAGATACTTAACAAGAGGGAAAGAAAAGGGATGATAATTCTTTTGTGCCTGATTTTAATCCTCTCTTTTATCGAAATGCTGGGAATCAGCTCAATTATGCCTTTTCTGGCTGTAGCAGCGAAGCCCGAGCTTGTAAATACAAATCACTATCTTAATACTGCATACAGATATCTTGGCTATAGCCGGGTGGAAAGCTTTCTGGTTTTACTTGGAGTTGTTGTCGCGGGGTTTATCCTGCTAAGGAGCGGTTTTAACATACTGGTAAGATATGCCAAAAGCAGGTTCAGCAACATGCTGGGACACCATCTTGCAAGCAGACTGCTTGCCAACTATCTCTCACGCCCGTATGTTTTTTTCTTAAACGAAAACAGCTCAAATCTTGCAAAAAATGTTCTTGGTGAAGTCAGCCAGGTGTTATCAGGCTATATAAATCCCCTGTTTAATACAGCAACTGATTTTATTGTCGGCATTAGTATCTGCCTGGTTATAATACTTGTAGATCCGCTTGCCGCGGTTATTGTTACGCTTTCAATAGGGGTTATATACGGAGGAATCTATCTGCTTGTGCGAAAACTGCTTGTCTCACTTGGCGGTAAAAGACTTAATGCCAACAGGGAAAGGTATAAAAGCACAATGGAGGTTATGGCAGGGATCAAGGATGTAAAGCTTTTAGGAAAGGAGAGATATTTTCTTGAAAAATTTATCAAACCTTCCAGGAAAATGGCAAAAGCAAATATAAAAATTGCTGTAATTGGAAAAGTGCCTAATTATATATTAAATGCTGTAATAGATGGCGGTATTGTAATAATAATTACAATTCTTCTTGCATTTACCGATGATTTTGCAAGTTTTATTCCTGTAGTCGGTGTTTATGTTCTTGCCGGAAACAGGATAATGCCCCGTTTCAAAGACCTTTTTGATAGCTTCAGCTCCATGCGGGCCCATCAGATGGTAGTTGAAATGATGCTTGAACATCTCTCTCATATCCCTGAGGTTCCTCTTCCCGATAAATCCTCCATAATAATTCCTGCTCTTCCGTTTGAGAAGGAAATCAAGCTTAAAAACATTACTTTTACCTATCCGAATACAGAAGAACCTGTTATTCATGACCAGAGCTTTATAATACCAAAAAACACGACTGTGGGGCTTGTAGGTCCCACAGGCTGCGGAAAGACTACCCTTGTAGATATTATTCTTGGACTTCTTGGTCCTGAAAAAGGTGAAATTATAGTAGACGGTATTAAAGTTGATGATAACAATATAAGAAACTGGCAGATGAACCTTGGTTATGTCCCTCAAACCATTTATTTAAGTGATGATACAATTACAGCAAATATCGCATTCGGTGTTGATGAGAAGAATATCGACCACGATGCGGTCAGGCATGCGGCCCGTGTTGCAAATCTTGCCGATTTTATAGAGAATGAGCTTCCGGACGGCTATAACACAACAACAGGAGAGAGGGGAGTGCGGCTTTCAGGCGGACAGAAGCAGCGGCTCGGCATAGCCCGCGCCCTTTATACAGACCCGTCTGTACTTGTCATGGATGAGGCAACAAGCGCTCTTGACGGTATAACAGAGAGTGTTGTAATGGAAGCAATAGAAAAACTAACCGGAAGCAAAACAATAATTATAATCGCCCACAGGCTTACAACTTTAATCAAGGCTGATGTTATCTACATGATGGAAAAGGGAAGAGTGAAAGCACACGGAAGCTACAGACAGCTCATGGAACAAAACAAGCACTTTCAGAAGATGAGCCGGGTAGAGAGATAAAGAACCAAAGAGACAGTACAGCTGCCCCGGATAGTGTATAAAAAATTATAAATTTAAAAGAAGGAATAGCTGAATGGAAAAAATATCAATTGTAATTCCTGTCTATAACGAAAGAGAGAATGTTGAAAAATTATATTCCGAGATTGTTGATGTATGTAAAATAAGTAATTATGTCTTTGAAATAATCTTTGTGGATGACGGCTCAACTGATGGAACTTATGATATAATTAAAAATCTGAAAAATGTTGTCTGCATATGTATGAGAAAAAATTT
>JAVEZE010000246.1:0-3158 GCA_034003145.1 Spirochaetia bacterium | reverse complement strand
GAATTACCATCAAATCAAAAGATAATTGTCGGAGGAGACAGTAATTTTCCCCCTTATGAATTTGTTGATAAATTCGGCCAGCCGGCAGGATGTAACGTAGATATTACCCGCGCCATTGAAAAGGAACCAGGCCTCAATATTGAAATACAGCTTGCCCCCTGGTCAGAAACCTTACAATCATTTGATAAAGGTAAAATTGATGCTCTACAGGGGATAGTCTACTCGCGGATAAGAGGTATTAAATATGATTTTTCCCCGCCTCATACAATTATCAATCATGTAAGCGTAATCCGCAAAGGAGAAGGCGAGCCTCCTTCGACAGTAAAGGAGCTTGAAAATAAAAAAATAGCGGTTCAGAGCGGCGATATCATGAAAGAATTTTCCATTTTAAACGGGCTTGAGGATCAGATAACAACTTTTGATACGCCTGAAGAAGCTTTGGAAAGATTATCACTTGGACAATTTGACTGCGTGCTTTTAACCAGGCTTAACGCACTTTATCTGATAGAAAAAAACAAATGGAAAAACCTTGATATCGGCCACAAGCCTCTTCTTAGATCAGAATACTGTTACGCAGTACAAAAAGATAACAAACCTCTGCTTGCGCAATTCAGCGAAGGGCTAAAAAGCATAGAGGAAAATGGGGAATACCGCCGTATATATGAAAAATGGATGGGGGTATACAAAGAAGAATCAATTTCATTTACTTTAATGCGGCGTTACGCAGCAATGATTCTTGTTCCTCTTTTTTTCCTGCTTATTATATCCTTATTATGGACATGGCTGCTAAGACGTCTTGTGGCAAAAAAGACAGCAGAACTAAAACAAAGCGAAACCCAGTTCCGCTCAATTGTTGAGGCAATACCTGATGCTGTATATGTTCACAACAATTATTGTTTTTCCTATCTGAACGCAAGCGCATGCAAGCTGTTCGGGATATACTCAGCAAAACAGCTTATCGGGAAACCGATAATGGAGCGTTTTCATCCTGATACTTATGAAATTGCGATAAAACGGATTAATGCTATTTATGAGCAGAAAGAATATATACCTCTCCTTGAGCAGAAATACCTGAGGATAGACAGAAGTGAAGTACCGGTTGAAGTATCGGCAGTTCCCATAATCTATGAAGGAAAAGAAAGCGCGCTGGTTTTTGTAAAAGACATAACCAGCCGCAAAGAAATTGAACAGCAGCAGGCTGCGGCAGCAAAAAAAAGGGAATCACTTGAAAACCAGCTCAGGCAGGCGCAAAAGATGGAATCGGTTGGACGCCTTGCCGGAGGTGTTGCGCATGATTATAACAATATGCTAAGCGTGATAAACGGATATACAGAACTTGCGATGGACAAAATGGATCCTGCAGACCCGATATTTGCATATTTAAAAGAAATACATTCAGCCGGGATCAGGTCTGCCGAGATTACCAATCAGCTGCTTGCTTTTGCCCGAAAACAGACTATAAACCCAAGAGTGATAGATCTTAATATTACGATTGAAAGCATGCTCAAAACAATCAGACGCCTTATCGGAGAAAGTATTGAGCTTGACTGGCATCCAACAGACGATATCTGGAAGGTAAAAATGGACAGTTCCCAGGTAGACCAGATACTTGTAAACCTATGCGTAAACGCGCGGGATGCGATCGCTGATATTGGCAGGATTACCATAGAAACAAGAAATATCGTGTTTGATAAAGAGTATTGCGCCCAACACAGGGGGTTTCTCCCTGGGGAATTTGTATTGATTGCAGTTAGCGACAGCGGATCCGGAATGGATAAAAAAACAACAGAATTTATTTTTGAGCCTTTTTTTACAACAAAGGCTTTGGGCCTTGGAACAGGGCTTGGCCTTTCAACCGTCTATGGAATTATTAAACAAAACAACGGATTTATTAATGTTTACAGTGAAACTGATAAAGGCTCAACCTTCAAGCTTTACATTCCAAAGCATCATGATGAACCAATGATGGAAGAATCTGATGAAGTTACCGAAGTTCCCACCGGCCTGGGTGAAACAATTCTTGTTGTTGAAGATGAATTGTCAATTCTGAAACTAACGGAAAAAATGATTGAAAAGCTTGGATATAATGTCCTTACTTCAGACAACCCTGTCGATGCCATAAATCTTGCGGGAAAATACAGCGGTAAAATAGATCTTCTAATAACTGATGTCGTAATGCCTGAAATGAACGGAAGGAATCTGGCAGAAAAGATACAGGAAATTTTCCCGGATATAAAAGTGCTCTACATGTCAGGATATACTGCCAATGTTATTGCACACCAGGGCGTACTTGAGGAAGGGGTCTTTTTTATCCAGAAACCATTCTCTATAAATGACCTTGGGATCAGGATCAAAGAGGCAATGCAGAAGGAATAAATTGTTGACAGAATAGAAATGGGGAACTATGAAAAATAAAAAAGAAAAATATATTTATCTGGAAAATATGATCGAAGCCAATCTTTTGGATGAGCTTTTAATCAAGGAAGGAATTCCGCATTTTATCAGATCCTATGGCGATCGTGCATATGATGGTCTTTTCCAAATTCAGCAGGGCTGGGCTGTTGTTGAAACTCCTGAAGTCTATAAGAGTTCAGTCATAAAAATACTTGATGAACTGAGAAAGTGATATTTAAATTAAAATCATCTGCCTTGATTTGAGTGTAAAGTCAAAACTGATTGCGGTTTTTATTCCGTCACACATATGGACAAAACTTATAATCTGGAATACCTATATTTAAAATGGAACTCAAATGATAAATCTTTTGTTTTTACTTGCCGGCTTTATTCCCCTGATATACGGAGCTGATCTCCTTGTTGACAGCGCGTCATCACTTGCCAAAAAAATGAATATTCCCAATATAGTTATCGGCCTTACAATTATTGCTTTCGGGACTTCCGCCCCCGAATTGGTCGTAAACACTTTTGCATCGGCTTCGGGGAATTCCGACATAGTAATCGGAAACATTATAGGCAGCAATATCTTTAACATACTCGGAATACTGGGAATATCAGCTATAATTTATCCGCTTACAGTTAAAACAAATACGACATGGATTGAAATACCTCTCTGCCTGTTATCAGCGGTTATTGTTCTTACAGTCGCCAATGACAGAATAATTGATAAAACCTCATTTTCAATGATAACAAGGATCGACGGA
>JAVEZE010000245.1:0-3162 GCA_034003145.1 Spirochaetia bacterium | reverse complement strand
AGCTACCTTAAACATGAATTCCCTGATGTTTTTGTTTTGGAGGAAAAGGTTGTTATTCAGCATCTTCTTGCATTCGCTCACCTCTTTATAGGCGGCGGCGGAACAATAAATACCGAAGCCTGCTTCTTCGGCACTCCAACTATCTCCACCAGAAGCTTCATCTGCCATTATGATAAATACCAGATAGACAGCGGGCTGATGCACTGGGTCTCCGGCTCGGAAGATCTCATGAAAACTGCCTCATCAATTTTCGGAAAAAGAACGGACAGGCTTGCAGCCTCTGTATTTTCAGAAATGAATGTCAACACAAAGCAGATTGTTGACGGAATCCTCGATCAGCAATGAAAAGCCTGATCAGCGTCATAATTCCTGTATATAATGTTGAACCGTACATAAGGAAATGCGTTGATTCCGTAATACTCCAGACATACAGCAGGCTGGAAATCATACTCGTTGATGACGGTTCGCCGGACACCTGTGGAGAAATCTGCGATGATTATGCCTTAAAAGACAGCCGTGTCAGAGTTATCCACAAAGAGAACGGAGGACTATCCGATGCACGCAACAGTGGTTTAGATGCGGCAGGCGGAGAATATGTCCTTTTTCTTGATTCGGATGATTCTTTGGCACCTGACTGCATCCTGAAGCTTTTTGAACTGCTCACAGCGCACAATGCGGATATAGCCATATGTAATTATTATGCAGTAAAAAAAGGGTTCAGCACTCTTCAATCCGGCAGGCAGGGGTTACATTCTTTCAGCGGAACAGAAGCAATAGACGAACTCTTCGGAAGCCTGAGAGCGCAATTCACAGTTTCATGGTGCAAGCTGTTTAAGGCAGAGCTTTTCAGGAAGCTGCGATTTCCCAAAGGTAAAATACACGAAGATAATTTTACATCCTACAGGCTCTACCATGCCTCAAAAAAGGTCGTTTACACCGATGAACCCCTTCTTTATCACCTGAAACGTCCTGACAGCATAATCGGCAGCAGCTTTAAGCTGAAAAATCATCTGGATAAGATACAGGCTACGGAAGAAATGATCGCATTTCTGAAAGAGCAGAATCTTAAAAAACTCGAATACAAAGCATGGAGAATGCTCTTTTATCATTATTTTCTTCTTCGGCAACACACAGATTCCTTTAATGATAAAGCTTCGCTGACCGATTTTAAAAAAAATCTAAAACTTCTGCAAAATGAACTGAGAAAAACAAAGCAAAAAGCAGGGTTCACAATTTTCTACCACCTATACTTCATGTTTCCCTCAATGATGACAACTGTTTTTCTCCGTTACAGAAAGATTAAAATGAAACTTCTTAACAGGCACATATATTAGTTCAAGGAGAACTGATGGAAAAAATTGTTCGTTTTATAGGCTGCCACGTACCTATGGACAACTGTAACCTGCAATGCAGTTATTGCTTTGTATCTCATAGACCACCGGGAAAAGCCAAGAGGCTGAGCATAGGTCACAGTCCGGAGGAAGTCAGAACTGCTCTTTCAAAAGAACGGCTCGGCGGAACATGTGTAATGCACTTTGCTGCTTCCGGAGAAACAACTTTGAGTTCAGAACTTTTCCCTATAATCCATGAACTCCTGAAAGAAGGTCACTATGTGTCGGTAGTAACGAACGGAACAATAAACGAATGGTTTGAAAAAATATCCTCTCTGCCCGAGAGTTTCAGAAAAAAGATATTTTTCAAGTTCTCATTTCATTTCCTTGAGCTCAAAAGAAAAGGATTGATAGAAAAGTTTTGCTCTAATATCAACAAAAGCAGAGCCATGGGCTGTTCGGTCTCAGTTGAGATTGTTTCGTCTGATGATCTGATACCTTATATTGATGAAATAAAAGAAATATGTAACGAAAACTTCGGCGCATTATGCCATCTCACAATTCCCCGTGATGATTCATTGCCTAATAAACCCATAATGTCTTCAATGACAAAAGAGCAGTTCATATCAACATGGGAAACTTTTAACTCCGAACAGTTTGAGTTTAAAGCAAAAATTTTTAACGAAAAACGTAACGAGTTCTGCTATGCAGGGCTGCTCAGCCTCTATGTTTTTCTTGATACCGGAGACTTCAGACAATGCTACAGGACTCCCCTTGCAGGTAATATTTACCGGAATATAGACCAGCCCCTGAAACTTGAACCTGTGGGAAACCACTGCCCCGATCCACATTGTGATAACGGGCACGCCTTCCTTACTCTGGGGCTTATACCTGAGCTTGAATTTGAGACACCTACATACGCTGCAACCAGAAACAGGTTATGCAAAGACGGAAGCGAGTGGCTCACGGATGAATTTAAAAATGTTTTCGGGCAAAGATTATATGAAAACAGTTCTTTGCCAAACTACAAAAAAGATAAGTGAGCACTTGATAGATGAATAGAATCTTTATCATAGGTTCACCGGAGCACGGCAATCTCGGTGATCATGGGATTGTCATAGCTATGCACAAGTTTTTGCATGATTATTTTGCTGACTATGATGTACACGAGATCACAGGAAAATCTTTTTACCTTATGCCTGAAAAAGCACAGCATATGATTTCGAAAAACGATCTGATCATAGTTCCCGGCGGCGGGTTCATGGGCAGTCTCTGGATGACCAGCGAAAACATGCTCCGCAATATATTGGCGTCATTCCCGGCAAACCCTGTAGTGATTTTTCCACAGAGTGTCTTTTTTGAAGACAACCGGCACGGAGAAACCGAATATAACGCCTCAAAAGCTGCATATGAAAACCATCCGGATCTGACAATTATGCTGAGGGAAAAAAAATCATACGAACTTATGAAAAAGCTTTTCCCTGCAATTAAAAAAATACACCTGATGCCGGATATTGCCTCATATCTTGATCTCACAGCACCGCTGGCTGAAAGGCAGTATATCTCTCTCTGCCTGCGTGACGACAAAGAAAGTATAGTAAGCCCAGAGCAGAAACAGGTACTAACTGACTTATGCCGCAGTCAGGGGTATAATTTTAAGGAAATAACAACTCACCTCGGCAGAACAGAGATAATACCAGATACGAGAGAAAACTTATTTTATGCAATGATTGACGACTTTAAAACCAGCAGACTAGTCATAACAGACAGGCTCCACGGCATGCTTTTTGCCGCAGTAACTTCAACCCCCTGCATCGCAATGGACAACCTC
>JAVEZE010000244.1:0-3211 GCA_034003145.1 Spirochaetia bacterium | reverse complement strand
CTTCTCCCTGCAAAGGTTCCGTCTGCGGTCAAGAGCTTCACTTATTGCTTTTGTAACAGCTGTGGTAATGGACTCATCCATAAGATGAGCAAGTTCTTTCGCAAGAATATGGGCCTGCTCATTTTTTATATTTAATGGCATATTATCCTCCAGGAAGAAATAATTCCTCCATGCTATAAGTTTAACAATGCGTTTATCCAAAGTCAAGGTTTTGAATAAAAAGCTGTATATAAGATCCCCGCTTTTTGTTATGATCATCTTTGGAGGCCTTGATGAATACCTACCTTGACTGCATACCCTGTTTTTTCAGCCAGGCTTTGTTTGCTTCCCGCCAGGCAGGCTGCAGTGAAAAGCAGCAGAAACAGATCCTTGATGAAGTGTCCCGCCTGATTCCTGAGCTTTCAATGACAGCCTCTCCGCCTGAAAACGCTGTAAAGGTTTACAGGGTGATCAATAAGATAAGCGGAAACCCAGATCCTTTTGCAGAAATAAAAGAGAGAAGCAACAAGGCGGCTCAGGAAGTGTACCCTCTTCTTTTAAAAAGGGTTGAATCATCTGATGATCCTCTGCTTTCGGCGGTAGAGACAGCCATATCAGGCAATATTATCGATTACGGAGCCAACAGCAATATAGACCTGATGGCGGAAATAGAAAAAATACTTGACCAGGAGGAGAGGGCCCTGCACAGGGAAAGAGGGGAGCTTTTTAATATCCAATCCCTTCAAAGCGCTCTATCATCGGCAAAGGAGATTTTATACATTGGGGATAACGCGGGGGAAATAGTCTTTGACAAACTCCTTGTAAAGATAATCTCAAGGCTTTACCCTGAAATAAAAATACGCTTTGCGGTACGGGGTAAGCCTGTTATAAACGATGTTACCCTGGAGGATGCCAGTTCAACAGGGATGGATACCTTGTGCGAAATTGTTTCAAGCGGATCAGGAACTCCAGGGGCGGTCCCTGAATTCGTAAGTCCTGAATTTTCGGGACTTCTGGGCAGCGCTGATGTTATTATCAGCAAGGGACAGGGCAATTACGAAGCGCTCTCCGGCAGCAGGCTTCCTGTGTTTTATCTGCTTCGGGTTAAATGCGCTATCATTGCCCGGCATATACCTGCGGAAAAGGGTGATTTTTGTTTGATAAAAGAGAGCAGCCCTTCCGGCTGAAATCCGCTGTCAAGTCTGGCCCTGCCTGGTTGCTAAAATAAGGACATCGTTTACCGGAAGGGAGGTATACTTTTTCAAGATTCTGATTGGCATGAAATGCCGGCTGGGGCATCTGGAACTAAAAATATTTTAAATCCTGAATAAATTAAAGTTGATTTATTTAAATATTTATATATAATCATTTTACTATTTTGAAAAACTTTACCAGATTTTTAATTTATCTATTATCAATCCCCATACTCATTAACTCGTGTACTGTAGGCGATTTTTCAGATACGTATACAGTTCTCCCTAACCCGGCAGCAACTGTTGTTACAATTGAAATTGCAGGGAACTTGGCTTTAACTGTTCATATTGCAGGGACTTCAGCGATAGCTGAAGGCAATGTTACTGACCAGGGCACATCGCCTGTTACAGAGCGGGGCATTTGCTGGAATACCGCCGAAAATCCGACAATTGAGGATACTCATATGGCAAGCGGTTCAGGCCCCGGTGTTTTCAACGTCAATATGACTGCTCTCACATTCAATACTGTTTATTATGTCAGGGCTTATGCAAACAATCTTGCCGGGACAACCTACGGCAGCCAGGTTGATTTTAACTCAGGGCATCCGTTTACACCAGCTGTAATCTTTGGAGGATATGTCTTTTACAATGACGGCTCAGGCGGAGGGCTTGTGGCATCAAATGGTAATCTGAGCTTATCCCAGGAATGGATAACCGGGGGGGCAACCCAGACAACCTTATTAAACATTCCTACCCGGACAGGTATAGGCACCGGACAGGCAAACACCACCGCTATTATGTCTCAGCCAGGTCATGGAGGAAGCGCTGCATCATTATGCGACAGCTATATTAGCGGCATCTATTCAGACTGGTATCTGCCTTCTCAGGATGAACTTGATTTGATGTATTTGAAACTTCATACAGGCGGGATCGGCGGCTTTAATAATGTGGAATACTGGAGTTCATCGGAATCCAATAATACCGATGCATGGTGCAAGAATTTTGGCGACAGTAACCAGTATACGCGTCTAAAAAGCACTCCAATTCATGTGCGGGCAGCCCGAAATTTTTAATCACATGTTTTTACATTCCAGCTGATTCATCTTATAATATCTGGTTATCATAAGCTGATCCTGATATAATAAAAATATGAATTATAAAACATCATGTCATGTAACGCCTCCTTTTTACCTTAAAAACCCGATACTGCAGACAGTGCTTTCAAGCATGAAAATACGGAACAGGGGGGTAACACCCTTTGACCTTGTAAGCAGGGAAGTTCTTGTCGATGCGGGTGATGGGGTGCGCCTTACCGGGTTTATATCGGCACATGATACTTCAAGAAGCGCAAAGGAGGCAAAAGGGCTGATTATTCTGCTTCACGGCTGGGAAGGGAGCGAAAGCTCTGCCTACATGGCAGCTTCGGGGCGGTTTTTTTATCAGCTCGGCTATGATATATTCCGTCTTAATCTGCGCGACCACGGCAATTCTCATCACCTCAACAGGGGCCCTTTTCTGGGTACCCTAATTGATGAGGCATACGGCGCTGTAAAAAGGATAATAGCTTATTACGGAAAAGGCGGCAGAGTTTTCATAATCGGTTTTTCGATGGGGGCCAATTTTGCATTGAGGATCGCTAAACTGGCGGGGGATGAAATTGTCAGTGGCGTAATCTCAGGTCTGCCAAGAAGAATAATTGCAGTAAACCCTCCCTTGAACCCTCTTACAGCTACTCAAAACATAGACAAATATCATATCATAAGAAAATATTTTCTCAAAAAATGGAAGAAAAGCCTGATTAAAAAACAACAGGCATTTCCTGATACATACAATTTCAGCCGATATCTGGATACGGATAACTGTATTGACCTTACCCGGCATCTTGTTGAGGAATACTCGGAATATGACAGTATGGAGGAGTATTTTAGCCGGTATACGCGTGAGACTGATTTTTTTAAGTCTATTAAAATGCCGGGAGCAGGTATGACCGCAGCTGATGAGCCGGTTATCAATATCCATGAGTTTGTTGAGATAAAAAT
>JAVEZE010000243.1:0-3232 GCA_034003145.1 Spirochaetia bacterium | reverse complement strand
CTTCCTGGATATATCTTGTCACTGCGTAGGCAGTCCCTACAACCGCAATAAGAAAGAGAAGAAGCGTAATAATCACTACATAGTTTCTGTTCTTTTTTGATGCCGCGAATTCCACTTCAAGGTCATAAAGGTCCCGGGAACCTACTTCGAGATTGCTCCAGTCAAGAAATACATTTTTACTCTTGGCAACTATATCTTTTACTTTTCCATCATTGTCCATATACCATTCCAGTTTTCAGGCGGTTTTGCGCCTGAGATCCTGCTGATAAATACTTCCGCCGCAGGTATTCCGCATTTTGAGAAGTATTTTTCCGCATCTTTCCATTCGCCTTTGTAATACGCTTTAAGGGCAGTATCAAACATCTCAAGTCTTCCTTCAAGATCTGAGTCAAGTACATCAAGAGGAACAGGCCAGAAAACCTTTTTCCCGACTTTTTTACCCTTTACTTTGACAGTATCAAGTTCCTGGAAAAAATAATCCGCGTTATGCCTGATTGCGTCATTTTTAATATATTCAGAGCAGATAAGAGGAACCTTGTAGATCCTTGTAAGCCCTTCAAGGCGTGAGGATGAGTTAACATTGTCTCCAATTACTGTATTTGTCATTCTCTCATTTGATCCTATATTACCGTAAAAAACATCGCCGCCGTCTATACCTACTCCCACTTCAATAAGAACAGCCCTGTAAACCAGTTCTTCCGCAGCAGATAAGGAGCCGTATTTTTTTACAATTTCCTCTTTCTTGTCAATCATCTTCTTTCTCAGGGAAGCTGCTACTTCCTGTATTCCATACCCGGCAGCAAGAGCCTGAACAGATTTGTTTTCAGTTGAATCGTCAAATGTGCCGAAAACCGCGAGCAGCGCGTCACCGATTATTGAACCGACAATCCCTTCTTTACGGTGCACCTTCTTGATCGCTTCCTGATAATGCATATTTATAAGATTGATAATATCTGTACCAAGTATTTCAGTCATATTTGTAAACTGCTTAATGTCAGAAAACAGTATTGTGAGCTCTTTCGATGAGCCTTCAAGCTTTATTTTCTGTTCCCTGTATGCTTTTCTCGCAACATCGGCAGTCACGAATTTCTTGAAAATATTCATCAGATTATCAATATTGCTTGAAAGCGAGTTAAAAGACATCCCAAGCAGAGTTATGTCGTCATTGGGAGCATCTTTGAGATCAATAATCCCGATAGCCTGGTCTGTTCTCATTGCCATTATCTGATCTGTCATCAGCTTGACAAAACGGAGCAGGCTGTTGACAAGGAAAATCCCGAGTATACCGCAGCCTATTGTAATTGCTATAATAATTACAGCGACACGGTTAAAAACAACTCTTGTGGGGGAATAGAATTCATTGACCTCTTCCGCGCGCACCAGATAAGTGTCCCATTTCTGGTTAAGCTTAAATACTCCAAAATATTCCAGATCATCAAGGTAGAAATTTATTGCCCCTTCTATTGTACCAGCATCTGCAGCTTCCTTTATCAGGCTGTTCAGCGAAGGCCTTTCTGCCTCTTCAATATTTATGGAAGGTGATACTGAAAAAAACAGGCTGCTGTCCTTGTTTATCCCTATAAATACAGATTTTTCACCCCGAAGCTCTTTAATTGCCCTTTCCCTGATATTTTTTACAGACTCTTCCTTGTCTTCATTAAAAGAAAAAATCTCGAACTGGTTGTTGGAAAAAATGTGAAGGTCTTTTAAGTCTCTTACAAGGAGCTGATTCAAAAGTTTTATCTGCACACCCCTGTTAAGAACCAGGTTGATGTAATTTGTCGTAAAATTGGAGAGAAGGAGCAGAACTGTAAAGAGCCCTGTAATCTTGAGTGTGATTGGTACAACCCTTGTACCCCTGATTTTATGTCCTATAAAATTACTGATATTTTTTTTCACCTTTTTATTCTTTTTCTGGTTTAGTATAACAATATTCAAATATAATAAATATAATAAATATAATATTAAAGCACTAATTTTATAAAATCAAGAAAATTATTCACAGTTGAATAAAACAAGGTTTTTTGATAGCCTTGGTTGTGCATCAATATTGTTAAATCTGGAGTGTTATATGTTTGTTGTCTGTCTTGATCTTGAAGGTGTTCTTGTTCCTGAAATATGGATCAATGTAGCTGAAAAAACCGGAATTGATGAACTGAAACTCACTACACGGGATATATCTGATTATAATGTTCTTATGAAAAGAAGAATCGCGATTATGGAAGATAATAACCTTAAGCTTAAAGATATACAGGATGTAATCGCGACAATGGATCCGCTTGAGGGGGCAGAGGAATTTCTTGAAAACCTGAGAGAACTGACACAGGTTGTAATCCTCTCTGATACATTTACCCAGTTTGCCAAACCCCTCATGAGAAAACTCGGCTGGCCTGTAATTTTCTGCAACGAACTTGTAATTGACAGCTCAGGCAGGATTACTGATTTCTCCTTGAGGCAGCAGGACGGCAAAAAACATGCTGTAAGGGGTTTTCATTCAATGGGGCTTCAGGTTGTCGCATCAGGTGATTCTTATAACGATCTTTCGATGATAAGGGAAGCTGACAGCGGGGCGCTTTTCTGCCCTCCGGAAAAGATTGTAAAAGAAAATCCGGATCTCCCTGTCGCAATGAACCACCGGGAGCTGTTTGAGATAATAAAAAACCTGATAGAATAAAGCGGCAGCTGTTTTAACCGGCTAAAGAGTTAACCGGTTAATCTTTTGATCTCATTTTTAAGCAGAGGGAAAAGATGCTTTAGTTTTTCAAAATTTTCCCTGGCTTTTCCGGCATCGCTTTCTGCCGCGCTTTTTTCAAGCTTTCCAGCTATATTGCCAAACACCCTGGCAGCAAGGCTTAAGGCTCCCCCTTTTATTGAGTGAGCCTCACGGCGAAGGGTTTCAAAATCCTTTTTTTCAAGAAGAATTTTCATTACAGGCAGCTGTTTTTCCACCCTTGCGCTGAACTCCGCAAGAGTTTCCAGTAGTATCTGTTTTTCGCCCATAAAAGTATCAAGCGCGTCATTATAGTCAATCATTTCCGGCATAACAGCTTTGGCCGCAGTTCCGCCTGTGAGCGTACCGGCAGGCGGAGCTTTAGGGAGCACCACAGGCTTTCCGTTATTCACATGAATACTGTTTCTGCTTTTTTCAGGAACAGGATCCAGTTCCTCAAGATCAGCCACTTCATCTCCTACTATGAGCCACTTGCTGAAAAGCGGAACAAGGTCTCCCTTT
>JAVEZE010000242.1:0-3294 GCA_034003145.1 Spirochaetia bacterium | reverse complement strand
TCCCTTTTTTTTCGTAATCTGGATTCTTTCTCTTTTTTAAGCTCAAGTATTGATTTCTGGAAAAGAAAATACTCCTCATACTTGATGGTTTTTACAGCTTTTTCAAGAAGTTCCCTGCTTTGCGGAAAGTGAATGTTTTTTACAGCATCCGGCCGGCTTAAGAGGCTGTTTTTTTCAATCAAGCTTTCAGGAATTATGTTTCTGAGGTATTTACCCCTTGTTTCAATTGCCTGATAAATTATTTTTTTTAAAAATCCCTGTGTCAGATCTGACGTTAGCGGATAGACTGGTATGATTTTCATGAAGTTGGTAGGGGTGAGGCTGTAAGGCTCGAATTCAAAATTGCTGCACTGGATTTCACCGAATCGCAGGGAGAAAGTTCCGCTGATGAAGTATTTTTCCCCTTCCCTGAAAGCGTTTTTCAGGAAATTCCTGCCGAAGCAGACAAGAGTTCCTTCAGCGCTGTCATCGCTAATTAAAACTTTAAGTGTTTTTTTAGCCCCGTATCCGAACCAGGAAAAACCGGTTACCCAGCATACTGTGTTCAGGTTTACGCCTGCCCCGGCGCTGCTGTATGCCTCTGCAAGGCTGTTTAAAGTGTCCCTGTAATCGTAGGTGCGGGGATAGTAATAAAGCAGGTCATCAGATGAAAAAATACCTGCTTCCTTAAGGTTTTTAAGTGAAGCAGGTCCTATTCCTTTTAATGACTTTAACGAAGACATTTTTTCCCGTCAGTTTAGAAAGGAATTGAAATAAATATTTCTGAAAGAAAGCTGACTGCGAAGTTTCCGATAAAAAAGGAACCGACAAGCATGCCGAAGAAAACCAGCAGGTTTGTCTGATAACTTGATGTAGCGTTTTTAAAAAATACTGAAGCTGCTTTTGACGCCATAGGGACCAGCATGGCATCAATACTGCTGATGACAGGCGAAAAAGTATTTGATGTAAAATAAAGGAGAAATAGCCGTATCAAAACAATTATTCCAATAAAAAAGATCAGTGATGCTGCCGCGCTCCAGACTGCTTTTATAAAGACAGAAAGGATAATTCCGAATGATATAGTTCCGTAAAGCCCCAGCTGCTGCAGTATGCTTCCTGCGATTACAAGGAGTGTAATCGCGACTATCGGCGAAAAATCAACATTGCCGAACCTGAATCCCATTCTTCTGAAAATATTCAAATAAGGATCGCATAGTTTAACAAAAATGCTGTTTGGATTATTTGCCTGCTGAGGTGAAAACCAGGTCATCATTATCCTTATAAGTATTATAAACATATAAATGGAAATTGCTCCCCCCAGAAAATCTGTAAAATTCTTTAACATAATTACCCCTGTTTTTATTCTCTCCAGACTGATTTTATAAAAGAATGCATCTGCGCGTTTTTTATAAAAACTTCATCTGATACTGTACTTAACTGCGGAGCTGCCTTGATAATAATTTCTTTTCCCGGTTTGTCCGGAATATGAAAATAAACCTGGCAGTTTCCGTTGTTTTCCAGAAGAAAAGATTTAAAGGAACCAAGTTCCTCTTCCGATATATTTTCAGAAAATGCGAAATGCACTTCCCTGAAAGCCGCTTCAGTAAGGTTATCAGTTTCAACAACTTTTTCACATATCAGTTTTGGCTCAAAACTGTTTTTATCAGTCTTTACTATAAACCCAAGTACCTTATCTTCTGTGATCAGATACCTGAAACTGCTCCAGACTGAGGGGAACATTATAATATCAATTTCCCTTTCATAAGTCTCAATAGTAACAGATGCCATCTGGAGCATTGATTTTGTTGTAAACTGTCTAACCTTTGTTATAATGCCGATAACTGTATATTTTTTATCGGCAAAACTTCTGTCAAACTCATTTAACCTTAATGTAACACATTTATCATATACAGACTTATATTTTTTTAAAGGATGCCCGGAAAAATAGAATCCGAGGTTTTCCTTTTCAAAGGTGAGCAGCTCTTTTTCCGGCCATTCATTTACCATCTCAAGCTCAACAGGAGGAAGATCGTTGTTATCTGATGCGTCAAAAAGAGATGACTGTCCGTATTTTCTGTTTTCCTGCTCACGCGCCGCTGAATCCACAAGCCGGTCAAGATTGCTGAAAAGGATAGCTCTTCCGCTTTCAATAGAATCAAAAAGACCGGATTTTATCAGTGTTTCAAGAACTTTTTTGTTTATTACCCTTAAATCGCTTCTGTTCAAAAAATCTGTAAAACTGCTGTATGCGCCGTTTTCTGTTCTTTCCCTTATTATTTCATCAACTGCCGCAGTACCTACGTTTTTTATTCCGATAAGGCCGTACACAATTTTCCCGTCTGCTACAGTAAAATTTCTTTCAGACAGATTTATGTCAGGGGGGAGTATCTCAAGACCCATGTGGCGCGATTCTGTAATATATTCGCCAAGCTTTACAGGGTCGTTTATTTCGTTTGTAAGGTTTGCTGACATGAACTGGGCAGGGAAATTTGCCTTGAGATAGGCGGTCTGATACGCCAGAACAGAGTATGCCGCGGCATGGGATTTGTTGAATCCGTAGCCTGCGAACGGCCTTAACATCTCGAATATTTCATCAGAGTGTTTTTCGCTGTGGCCGTTTTTTCTTGCCCCTTCGATAAACTCGACTTTCATTTTTGCCATTTTTACGATATCTTTTTTACCCATGGCGCGTCTTAGTATATCTGCTTTTCCAAGTGAAAACCCTGCCATAATCTGGGCTACTTTTATAACCTGTTCCTGGTAGACTATAACGCCGTATGTCGGTTTTAATACTTCTTTAAGTGAAGGGTCAGGGTATTTTATCGGTGTCCTGCCGTTTTTTGAACTGATAAACTGCGGAATATTCTGCATCGGCCCGGGGCGGTAAAGAGCATTTAACGCTATGAGGTCTTCAATGCTTTCAGGTTTTGTGTCTTTAAGGATTTTCTGCATACCCGGGCTTTCAAACTGGAATATGCAGGCGCTTTTCCCCTCTCCAAGCATCTGGAAGGTTTTTTCATCATAGTCGGGAATATTTGTTAACTGAAAATCACTTATATTTTTTCTGATAAGGTTTTCTGTATTTTTGATCAGTGTCAATGTTTTAAGCCCCAGAAAATCCATCTTTACAAGGCCGCACTCTTCAAGCTGGTCCATTGTAAACTGGGTAGAGACTGCGTTTGTTTTTGCATCTTTATAGAGTGGAACATATTTGGTAAGCTCTTCCCTGCCTATAACAAGACCTGCGGCATGAAGGGATGCGTGTCTGTTTAACCCTTCAAGGTTTCTTGATATTGAAATCAGTTTTGTATAAAT
>JAVEZE010000241.1:0-3337 GCA_034003145.1 Spirochaetia bacterium | reverse complement strand
AGGTATCCCTTGCGATTGGCAAAGGCGGACTTAATATCAAACTTGCCAGTCAGCTTACAGGATATGAAATTGATGTTTACCGTGAAATGGAAGATGACGATGAAGATGTTAACCTGGATGAGTTTGCAGATGAAATTGACAGTTGGATTATTGATACTTTAAAGGCAATTGGATGTGATACAGCCAAAAATGTCCTCAATATACCAAGAAATGAATTGATCAAGCGGACAGATCTGGAGGATGAAACAATTGATGAAGTTTTAAAAATACTCAGTGCTGAATTTGAATAATTTTAAAAATTAAGCTAACAGTGAGATCACTGTCAATGCTTTTTGTTAAACTTGCAAAATTTTTAGCATTGGTGGAAGAACAGAAAATAATAATTTATGACAGCAGGCAAGACAATAAGGCTTAGTAAACTTGCAAGGGAATTTAATGTAGGAATTCATACTATCGTGGAATTTCTGCACAAGAAGGGTTTTGACCTGGACTCAAATCCGAACACCAAGGTGAGTGAAGAGGCTATTGCGCTTTTGGAGAAGGAGTATAAAATTGATCTTAATCTTAAGAAAGAATCTGAAAAGATCATTCTTAAAAGCCATCGCCCCAAGCAGGAGGTTATATCTATCGAGGATCAAAAGACTGCTGAAGAAGAGAACGAAGAGGAAGAGCCTGATGAGGAAATCGTTTTGCCGAAAGTATCATCAAAAGAATCTGTTCATGCCAGGCCTTCAGTTACTCCTGAAAAGAGAGCCAGAGAGAAAACTTCAGAAGAGGAGATTAAGAAAAAATTTGAAGCAGAGATAAAGGAGATCAAAGAGAAGAAGGAAGAGAAGAAAGAGAAAGAAAAGATAGCTGCGGAAGAGAAGAAAGAGCAAGAGAAGCGGGCTGAGGCAGAAAAGATAGAGAGAGAAAAGCAGGTTGAGGCAGAAAAGCTGGAGAGAGAAAAAATTGCTGAAGAGAAGAAAAAGGAGGCAGAGAAGCCGGAGAAGACAGGGAAGAAAGAGATTAAGGAAGAGGCAGTAGAGATAATAGCTGAATCAACAGATGAGGAGAAAGAAGAGAAGGAGGAGATTAAGAGAAAAGAGACAATTGAAACAGCAGAAAAAAAAGAAATTAAAGAACCAACAGACCGGGAAAAAGAGAAAGAGGAAGTTTCTGGAACCACAGAAAAAACTGTTGAAGAGACTGTTGTGGAAAAGGAGGAGATTAAAGTTGAACAACCGGTTTCAGATAAAGATTTAAAGGAGGAACCTAAAACAGAAGCAATAACAGCACAAGAAACAGTTGAGGAACTAAGGACTGAAGTTCCAAGGGTAGATGATGTTAAGGTAGTAGGAAGAATTAATCTTGATTCTATCAATCAGAAGACCCGACCTGCAAAGAAAAGCAGGAAAGAGAAAGAAAAGGAGAGGAAAGAGCGCTTTAAAAAGAGGATTGCTGCACCAAAGCCGGAGGAGAAAAAGTCTGAGACAAAAGCGGAGAAGGTTAGCAAGGCTGAAGAGATAATTACAGTTAGGTCAAGACAACTAAGTGGTCCTACTGTCGTTGGTAAAATTGATCTTCCCGAAGAAAGGACGAAAAAGGCTAAGGAGAGTGCAGATTCTTCCGGTGGAAAACGCAGGAGAAAAAGAATCAAAGAGTCTGGTCGTGTCAAATTCGAAGACAAACAAGCCGATAAGGGACGAGATGACAAAAAGATTCAAAAGACGCAGGGCAGAAAGAAGAAGGTGCTTTTGAAAAAGGAGGTTGATGAGGAAGAAGTTCAGAAGCAGATTAAAGATACTCTTGCCCGGTTGACTTCCAAGGGAAAATCAAAAGGGTCCAAACACCGCAGGGATAAAAGAGCTGCCATTAGTGAAAGAATGCATGCTGATATTGAGAAGCAAAATCAGCAAAAAAATGTATTGAAGGTAACAGAGTTCGTTTCAGCCAATGAACTGGCAAATATGATGAATGTCAATGTTAACGAAATTATTTCTACCTGCATGAGTCTTGGTCTTTTTGTATCAATCAATCAGAGACTTGATGCTGAGACCCTCTCCATTGTAGCGGAAGAATTCGGATATTCAGTTGAATTTGTAAGTGTTGATATTCAGGAAGCAATTGAAACACACGATGATACTGACGATGATCTGATTTCTCGTTCCCCTATTGTTACTGTTATGGGACATGTTGATCACGGTAAGACATCACTGCTGGATCATATAAGAAATACAAATGTTATTGCAGGTGAAGCCGGAGGAATAACCCAGCATATAGGCGCATACAATGTCAGGCTGGATGACGGAAAAACAATTACCTTCCTCGATACTCCCGGTCATGAAGCATTTACTGCAATGCGTGCCCGGGGTGCACAGGTTACTGATATTGCCATTATAATTATTGCAGCTGATGATAATGTGATGCCGCAAACAGTTGAGGCAATAAATCATGCCACAGCAGCAGGTGTTCCCATTGTTTTTGCAATTAATAAAATAGATAAACCCGGAGCTAATCCCGAAAAGATAAAAGAAGAGCTTGCCAAGATGAACTTTCTTATTGAAGAGTGGGGAGGTAAGTATCAGTCGCAGGATATCTCTGCTAAAAAGGGCGATGGGATAGAGGAGTTGCTTGAAAAAGTTCTTCTCGAAGCCGAGATGCTGGAATTAAAAGCCAATCCAAACCGGATGGCAACAGGAACCATAATTGAATCATCTCTCGATCGTGGACGCGGTTATGTTGCAACGGTACTGGTTCAAAACGGTACACTGAGGGCTGGTGATATTATTCTGGCAGGTAAATATTTCGGGCATATTAAGGCAATGTTTAATGAACGTAATCAGAAGATTGAAAAAGCAGGACCCGCTGAGGCTGCTATAATTTTGGGATTGGACGGAGCTCCGCAGGCAGGCGATAATTTCAATGTTCTGGAGAGTGAACGGGAAGCAAGGAATATTGCAAACAAAAGAGAACAGCTTGCCAGGGAACAGGGGCTTAGGTCGCAAAAACACATAACCCTTGATGAAATCGGAAGAAGGATTGCCATAGGTAATTTCCAGGAACTAAACCTGATTATTAAAGGTGATGTTGACGGTTCAGTTGAGGCACTGTCTGATTCATTGATTAAATTATCTACTGAAGAGATACAGGTTAATGTCAAACATAAGGCAGTAGGACAAATTTCAGAATCGGATATTTTGCTTGCTGCTGCTTCAGAAGCTATTGTTATAGGATTCCAGGTGAGACCGTCTCTGAGTGCGCGAAAACTGGCAGAGAGGGAGCAGATAGATATAAGGCTTTACTCTATCATTTATGATGCGATAAATGAGATAAAGGACGCAATGGAGGGTATGTT
>JAVEZE010000240.1:0-3343 GCA_034003145.1 Spirochaetia bacterium | reverse complement strand
GGTTCAAGTTCATGATCAACACAGGGATAAATCAGGTATCGGCGTTACTTAACGCGAATTATGAATTTATGAGAAGCAACATATATGCCAAAGAACTTATGGACAAAACAATGATAGAGGTAATCATGATTGCCAACGCAGAAGGGGTTGATCTTTCAGAGGAAGACCTTGCAAGGTGGTACAAAATACTTAATTCACTGGGAGCAGAAGGGAAAACATCCATGTGCCAGGATACCGAGGCTAAAAGAAAGACAGAAGTCCAGATGCTATCAGGGAAGATGATTGAACTTGGAGAAAAACACAATATTGATGTAACAATAAATAAAGTGTTGTATAATCTCATCAAGGCAAAAGAAAGCCTTTAACTGATGCATGCTGCCCTTAATCGCATTATGCATTGACTCCTCTCCGGTTCGGAGCTGCCCATGCATTTGAAATACCGGATTTCCGGTAAATATTTTAGACATATATACAGCTGTTATTGCATTTTTTTCCTGCTCCTGTTTTTTTTTACCGCTCCCCGTTTTTCCTACTCAGAAGAAAATAAAAACTCTTCAAGAGGGAGCGCAAGCATCAAGGATGAGGCGCCGGAAGCAATTTTCCAGACTCAGCTTAACGATGCTGATGTTGATTTGTATATGCTCGGCTCCTGGGATTCTTCTTTTACCGGCTCAATAGGCTATGATCTTACTGAAGGGGAATTTATCCCTGCCCCTTTCCCCCAGATGACGCCGGGGCTTGTTTTTACACAGGTACCTGACCTTACAATATCACTTTGGCTTATGGACAGGTATTTCTTTGAAGCAACCATAAAGGAAGACTCCACACAGAACACTTTTCTCCTTGGATATGAGGGAAAAGAGGATGAGTTTGTCCAGTCTGTTCTGGTAGGTAATACAAAGATAGATATCGAGGATTACAGTTTTCTTACAATTTCATCCATTCCAAACAATTCAATCGGAGCATCAGCCGCTTTCCAGACAGAAAACACCTGGCATGAGCTTATGGTGCGATATGACCCGGCAGAAATCGCAGTCAAGGAATTTATCGGAAGGAACGAGGTAAACAGGCAGACTTTTCAGCCGACAGATTATCAAAGGGGAAGGCTTTTTATCCTTCCTGATACCGGTTTTGACAGCATAGAGGTTTATATAGAAAATGATGACGGCGCCTTCACCGGGGATGACAAGCGAAGGTACAAAAGGGCGGAAAATACAGAAGCTGTTATCTCTATCGATGACGGGACTGTCCTTTTTACCCCGCCGCTTGAAAGCCGCGCTCTGGTTTACTACACAAAAAACGGGCTTTCAATCGGAGACGGCAGCCTTGGCAAAGGGGCGTTATGTAAACTTGATGGAGATGGAACGCCTGATCCTTCACTTGGATCAGTTCCGTTCAACTGGACAATAGATTATCCGGCAGGCTATCCCATGACAGACCGGCAGGTTACAATAAACGGCAAAGAGATGCTTTTAATCTACAACAGGGGGGAATATTCACCCTTTGAATCACTCTCATATTACCAGTCAGAAGTCCCTCTTCCGGAAGAAAGATCAAAGATAAATTTCGGCATATCAAACAAAAGCAGCGATTCTGATGTAATAGATGAAAAACTGAAATTCAAAACAGAGCAAGGCAGTAACCTCATAAATATTTATGTTAATCCAAACGGGGTAAGGGATATGCAAAACAGATATCCACTTTCGGGAAAGTTTTTAAATCCGGTTTACGGATTATCAAAAAAAACAGTTCCCGGAAGCTTTGTTAAAGAACTGCGCCTTGAGACCCTGACCCCGGTGAGTTCATTTTCACTTGAGCCTGATATTGTCCCTGGCTCTGTTACAGTAAAAAGAAACGGCTATGTTGAGTCGATGTATGATATTGATTACGCAAGCGGGATCCTGACATTCAAAAACTATATCCATCCGAACGACAGGATAACAATTACCTATAGAACATCCTATATAGATACCGAAGGGGGAGATCTTCTGTTCGCAACTGGTAACAGATTTTTCATGGGAGATTATGTGACAGCAGAACTTGCTTTCGGGATAAAATGGAATGTCCTTCAAAACCAGTATTCAAGATATCCAGAGCAGTATAAGGGATCCCTTCTTGCCACCGGAGGTGTTGATTATACAAGGGAAAACTTTAATCTGGCCCTTGATACAGGAGTTTCAATAACATCTCCTGATACTACAGGAATCCTGAGGCTCTTTGACATGCAGCAGTCAGGGATTACAATGAGGCTCGGCAGCAGCTATATATTCCCCTCAAGTGTACCGGAGAGCGGATCCTGGACTTCGGGATGGAATGAAATTACTGCATCACCTGCAACACTTCCCGACAGGGACAACAGGGGCAAACTTATCTTCAAGGATTACTACAGCTATTCTCTCGGAAGCGCATCGCTTAACAATTACACATGGGACATTCCTGGCAGCCAGATTTACAGCTATGAAACAGGCAATCCTCCAGGCCCCTACACTGCCAAGGCATCCAATGACGGAATACAGGGAGAAATCCTTGTAATGGATATGGAAGTTGAAATTGGTGAATGGGCCGGCGCACAGGTGCCGCTGCGCAAATACTCGGAAAACCAGGATTTAAGCGGCGCTGAAAGTATCTCATTCAAAATTAAATGCGAAGATATGACTGCGGGCGGGAAACTCTATATGCAGATAGGGACTGTAAGCGAGGATCTTGACGATGACAGGATACTTGACAGTGAAAACTCGATATATTCAGAAGGGTTTCCGTTTAATGATCCTGCAAACAGCGCTGTCCTTCTTGTAGGGGGGAAAGGGGGCAGCACAACACGGGGAAACGGTTCTATAGATTCTGAGGATAATGATCTTAACAGGGTACTTGATCTTGAGGATAAAAATAATCTGCTGACAGTTGAAATAGATATTGCTGCAGCCACAAGTGATCAAAAATGGTACAAAGCTGTTCACAATTTTACAACTGAACAGAAAACAAAGCTTACACAGACAAGCGCGGTAAGGTTTATTTTTGTAAATGATTCAGTTTCTATCGAGACAGGGAGGCTGCTTATCGGAGAACTCTTTATCGAAAGCTCCCCTTTCAGCGCGACTGCCGCAACTTCAGCTTACGCTAAAGAAGTTTATGAAAGGTATTCGAAAGATGAACTTTCGCCGCCTGAAAAACTTGTTGATGCCTACCCTGAGGTGAAAGATATATTTTTCAAGGATTTTGACATTACATCGACCCAGAAAGTGCTTGAGTCTGGCTGGGACGGATCAGATTATACGCTCAAAGGTTACTCAACCCCGGTTCCGTATGACATGTACAGAAAACTCGTCGGGTACATCAGGATTCC
>JAVEZE010000239.1:0-3349 GCA_034003145.1 Spirochaetia bacterium | reverse complement strand
CGAATTTTCAGGCCCTTTAATAGAGACATATCAACATCAACGAATGCTATTTCATCTGATGCATCACTTATTACAAGAGCTGCTTCCATCATTATATCTACTCCGTTATCGCGTGGTAAATTGAATTCTGCCGGCGGAATAAATGCTGATGAGGAAATACTAGCCGTAATAATTATTCCTAAAATAAGTACTGCGATTAATGTATTGGCGAAAAGATTGCGTAAAGGAAGCAGTTTTAATAAATTTGAGAATTTATTTTTAAAACTTTTGTTTTTTGATGATAAATTAAATATTTTTGTAATATGGTTTGCAATTCTAACTGGCAGGATTAGATATTGTCCTTTTACAGATTTCTTGAAAAGTCTTTTACCTGCAGGGCGGTTTAGTTTAGTAAGCGGTTTGTATGAATATCTCCCTTTTTTGGATATACCTGAAAAAAACTTTTGCCTGCCTGACTGTTTTCTCAGTAATTCATTTAAGCTGGGATGAGAAGTACCGGAAAGCTGTTCAGGTGTTCTGTTAAAAAAAGGGGTATAATATCCTGTTTTGGCCGTGAGTTCAGGCTTTATATGCCTTTTATTTATTTTTTGTTTGAAGCTGAGTAAATTGTCCATAACTACTAATATTATATCGACATTTAGAGAGTAACATATTAATATACATTTGATGAAAAGCAGTACATTTCAGCTCAGGAAGAAGATCTTTTTGACAGGGACAATCTTGATTGTATTGCTGATAATAATCAGGTACATGAGTTTAATGCTTTTCACCTCTGATGAGGGGGAAGCCTCTGCCTTGCAAAAGCCGGTAGTGGAAAGAGGACCTGTTCTTGACAGAAACGGCAGAATACTTGCAATTCAGACAAGGCTATACTCAGTTACAGCCTGGATACCAAGTATCAAAGATGTGGATAAAACAACTTCAATATTATCTGAAGTGCTTGAACTTGATAAAAATCAGCTTATAAAAGAGATTTCATCACGTCCCCGGTTCATGTATATAAAAAGAAAAATTTCAAACAGCGATGCAGATAAATTAAGGGCTTATTTAGATAAAGGGGAGCTGCCGGGAATAGGACTTGAGCCTGAATACGGCAGGAGTTATCCTGAAAAAGAACTTGCATCCCATCTGATAGGTTATACAGGAACAGATAATATCGGACTTGAAGGGATAGAATATACATATAACAGTATTTTATCGCCCCCGGCTTCCCAGTCCATAGTAAATAACAGGGATATATACGGTAACCAGGTTTTTCTTACTATAGATATAAATATACAGAATTTTGCACATCAGGCAGCCCTTGAGGCCTGGGAAAAGTATAATCCTGATTCAGTAATGCTGATAGCAGCAGAGGCGCGGACAGGAGATATCCTTGCCTATGTATCGATCCCTGAAGTTGATCTCAACAATTTTTCCGCATCCCGGCCGGAAGAGAGGATAAACCGTCCAGTTGCAATTGCGTTTGAACCTGGTTCTGTTTTTAAGATATTCAGCATGGCATCCCTTCTTCAGCTTGGGGGGATAACTGATCAAAGCGAGTTTTACTGCAACGGATATTTTGAGATAAATACAGAAGGGACAAACCCTGTAAAAATCAATTGTCTCGGAAATCACGGCACAGTTACACCGGAAAGTATCCTAAAATATTCCTGCAACGCCGGAGCCGCATACGCATCCCTTACTGTCTCGGATGAAAGTTATTACCAGATGCTCAAACTATTTGATTTCGGCGAACGGACAGGGGTACTTCTTCCGGGTGAGACAGTAGGGCTTTTAAGGGAAGACAGGCTGTGGTCAATCAGGTCAAAACCTACAATTTCATTCGGCCAGGAGATCTCTGTCTCTGCCATGCAGGTAGTCAAGGCTGCCTCTGTGTTTGCCAATGAAGGAGTAATGGTTCAGCCCCATCTTGTGAGTAAGGTTGTCGGGTATGATGGAAAGGTTGTTGATAAATCTATACGGGAACCCATAAGGCAGGTGCTTTCACCTGAGACTGCATCCTCTATTCTCAAGATGATGGTAAAGGTATCTGATGCTGATGGAGGAACAGGGAGAAGGGCTGCTGTCGAAGGGATAACAATGGCAGTAAAGACAGGTACTGCCCAGAAGCTTGACAAGGAAACAGGTAAATACTCTGATAAAGAGTTTATATCATCCTGCCTGGCGGTTTTTCCAGCCGAAAATCCACAGATTATAGTGTATAACGTAATTGAAAACCCGAAAAAGGTAAGCTACTACGGCGGGGTTATTGCGGCACCGCTTGTAGGGGATCTGTCTGATAAAATAGTCTCATACCTCGGGATACCAAGGACAGGCGACAGGGTAATCAGCCATCCTGGTAAAATTACGGTAAGACAGAAAGCCCCGCTTACGCTTGATGACAAGGTTCCTGATTTTACAGGGATGTCTAAAAGGGAACTGCTTCCCCTGCTTAAAGACAACAGGGTAAAGGTATTAATAACAGGTGAAGGATGGGTAAAAAACCAGAGCCCGTCTCCGGGAACAGAAGTTGTTGACGGGCTTAGCATAAAACTTGAACTTGAATAAATCGGAAAACTGATGGAAATTGAAGAAAAAAATTACCGCCTGCTAAAAGAAAAACTGAATATTGATATGGATATGCTCACTTCCAGGGATGATATGGTTATTGAGAAATCAGCCAGAGGCGAGCCTACTGTCAGGATAGGAACACGCTATATCCACAGCAGGCATGATCCAAAAGGAGAAGCTGAAAAAATTATAACTTCAGCAATGGATGAGGGATTTGACTGCTGGGTTTTCGGAGGCCTGGGCCTTGGGTATCACATTGAAGCTTTTCTTGCGCTTGACAAAGAGGCAAAAGCTGTGATTGTTGAGCCTGATCTCTCATTTTTATCTGCCGCTGCAAAATGCCGCTCACTTGAAAAAATAATCAGCTCAGAAAGGGTGTATCTTGTCCTCGGCCCTGAGCCTGAGGCTGTTTCCCCCTGTCTAAACTCTCTTCAGTGCGAAAAAATAAAGTATTTTCAGATAAGATCAGAATATGAAATCTTTCCAGAATTTTTTGAAGAATCCAAAAAAGCAGTTGCCCGCTATGTATCAAGAAAAGAGATAAACAACAATACATTAAAAAGATTTGGTAAAATATGGGTAAAAAACCTCTGTGATAATCTTGCAGAATTTACAGTCTCTCCCGGCCTTGTCCATCTTCAAGATATATTTAAGTCAATCCCTTCTCTTGTACTTGCCGGAGGCACTGGCCTTGATTCAGTTTTACCGCATCTTGAGAAGCTGAAAAAAAAATATATTATAATTGCGGTTGATACATCATACAGAGCCTGCCTGTCATACGGCGTGCTGCCTGATA
>JAVEZE010000238.1:0-3368 GCA_034003145.1 Spirochaetia bacterium | reverse complement strand
ATCCTTTGATACGTTTCAACCCTTGCAGTATAATTTTTTTCAAGTTCCGATCTTTCAGTAAATGCAGTTTTGTCAGCCAACTAATCCTCCCGCATTTCATATTTTCTTTCTTCTTCAATGCAATTGTCAAGCAATATTTTGAATCTTGATATCGGCCAGCGCGGTTTTCACCGTATTGGTGATACTGCTGTCCGGCTTTTCACGGTATTTTATATCACGCCCCTGATTTATTCCAACTTTAACAATTATCATAAAGGCCAATATCAGTGCTATCAAAAAAACAAAAGACGCTAAAAGAACTTTATTGCTGTTTCTCATCAAAATCTCCCAAATCTGCTGCCCAAAATCAGGTCAAATTCCATTGCGTACCTCAACCTCTTTAAGCCTGAGATATGAGACAAACCAGAACAGAGGGGCAAGCAACGCATAATAGATTAAACGGAGCGATTTAAAAATAACTGAGATCATGCTGTCCAGATTATAATCAAGTAATGAAAATCTCATTGAATCGAGGTTTTTCTCAAAGTGATACTCAAAAACTGTATTTATTTCGCTGCTGAAAATAAGGCGCGCCATTACAGTGGTAATTATCGCGGTTAAAATAAAAAAAGCAAATAATGAGAGCAGTGTTTTAAAAAAATGGGTTTTTTTAAAATATATTGCTCCGAGAAAAAAGAGACTGGAGTTGATTATGTAAACAGGAAAAGCTTTGAATATTGCACTGACAAATGGATTAAAAAGCGGTATCTGCATCTTAAAGATATATTTTATGAAAAGAGCTGCTGCATAAGAGCTTATCAAATAAAGGGTTAATGAAAAAAAGATCCATATCAAAGTAACTGTAATCAGACGCTGCAGGAATTTCTCAAAAACCGATGCAGGTAAAAGAAGGTAAACACTGTTTTTGTCACGCTGATGGATTTCGCGGAAGCAGCTTGAAGTATAAATAAACCCCCCTGCCGAAAGAAACAAAAGGTATAATCTGTTGTGGTCTATCCCTGTTATTGAAAAAGCATCAGAAATTATCAGAAAAAAAAGGAATCCTGATGCGGCGGCTGATGCGATAATAAGGGATTTTAATCCTTCCCTGACCTCTCTTTTAAACAGCAGAAAAATCCTGTATAGTTTTATTTTCAGTCTGCTCATATTGTTTGATCCTTGCGGCCAAGAATATTTTCAATTATGCCGTGTTTTTGAATTACAGCATTAAAAAGGACCTCAATATCAATATTATTATCATCCGAGATCTGTTCCGACTTCCCTTCCCCATCATTTTTTGAAATTACAGCCCATCCTCCCGGTACTTTCTCTGTATGGATAATTTCATCTCCTGACAGCTGTAATGGAGAAAATGAATATCTCAATCCCTCGGAGACCTCTTCCATGCTATGGTTAAAAATAATGGTGCCGTTATCAACTATGATGACAGGGTCGATAAGATCTTCCATGTCCCTCACCTGATGAGTTGAAATTATGATACATTTTTCTTTTGTTACGGCAGAAGAGACAAGCCTTCTGAACTGGCTCTTTGACGGGATATCAAGCCCGTTTGTAGGTTCATCAAGAAGCATTATATTGGCGCCGCAGGCAAGGCCGAAAGCAAGCAGAAACTTTTTTTTCTGGCCGTAGGATAAAGAGGCTAGAACTTTGCTTATATCAAGTTCAAATTCAGATATAAGGAATTCCAGTTTAGTTTTATCAAAAGAGGGATAGAAGGGGGAATACAGATCAATATAGCATCTGCCGGTTAAAGCAGGCAAATAAAACTCTTCCGGCAGATAAAAGAGGTTTGAAAGGAATTCAGCCTCTCTTTTACCCGGATCAAAAACAGAGACTTTACAGCTGCCTGTATCAGGATAAAGAAGGCCTGATAATATCTTTAGCAAGGTACTTTTTCCTGCACCGTTTTTCCCAAGAAGCCCGTAAAGACCTGATCCAAGTGTTAGATCCATTCCGGAAAAAAGGCTGTTTTTGCCATAACTGAAAGAAAGGTTCTTAATCCCGATCATTTAAAACCTTTATCAACATTGAATTTTTATTCATCTCAATATTTTATCCCTGATACTTATTATTTAATTTACCATCATCTGAGATGATATACAAGAATAAGTAAAAAAGAATAAATAACAGTTTATTCCGAAGGATTTTCTCTCTCAAGAGCTTTATTTTTTATTATAGCTGAAGCTGCAAGGTATGCGGTTGAGAAACACCCCTGAAGGAGATACCCTCCGGTTGGCGCTTCCCAGTCTGCCATTTCCCCTATAACATAAAATCCTGGATATTTTTCAAGCATCAGGTTTTCATCAAGAGATGAGAAGCTCACCCCCCCGGCAGTTGAAATTGCCTCACCTATCGGCCTTGTCCCATTAAATTCAACAGGCAGGGATTTAAGTATTTCCGGATTACCGCAAATCTTCTCTTTAAGGCTGCTTCCTTGAGATATTTCCTTAAGCAGGGCGTATTTTATCCCTGATATGTTAACTGTTTTTCTCAAGTAATTGGAAAATGTCATTTTTCCAGCTCCTTTTTCAAGCTTTTCACAGATCTGTGCGGGAGAAAAATCGGGCAGGAGATCAATGCGGACTGTTGCCTTCCCTTCCGCAATTATTTCATCACGTATTGCGGCGCCTGGAAAATAGACAGCAGCCCCTTCCATTCCATATTCAGTAATCAGCAGCTCGCCCCGGTTTGTAATTTCTTTAAATAAGAGTTTTATGTTTTTAAGCGGTTTATCTTTCCAGTTTTCAATAAAATCATCGCTCCACATGATTTCAAACCCGCAGTTGGCCGGCTTGAAAGGGATTACATCAATTCCCCCTTTTTTAAAGATATCAATCCACCTGCCGTCTGACCCTGTACCTGGCCAGCTTGCGCCGCCAAGTGCAAATACAGCATAGTCTGATATCACTTTTTTCACTTTTCCATTAGATTCAAAAACAAGGGTATGATCTGTTTCGATACCGGCGAGGCGGTGATTTGGATAAAAAGTAAAAAGCCCTGTTTCTTCAAGTGTTTTAAGCCATTTTTCAAGTATTGAAGCACTCCCATCCGTATCTGCGAATATTTTGCCGCTGCTTCCCTTAAATGTTTTTACGCCGATTGAGTTATACCACTTCACAAGGTCTTCCGGTGAGAAAAGAGCGAGCAGTTTCTTGAAAAAAGCCTCATCCTTCCCGTATCTTGAGGCAAATAAATCAATATTTTCTGAGTTTGTTATATTTAGTCTGCTCTGCCCTGCAAGCATGTATTTATTACCCGGTTTTTCTTTCTGTTCGTATAGATCAACCGCAATATTGTTTTTGACAAGGCACCAGGCGCAGAAAAGCCCCGCTGCCCCTCCGCCTGCGATTACAGCTTTTTTTCTGATG
>JAVEZE010000237.1:0-3424 GCA_034003145.1 Spirochaetia bacterium | reverse complement strand
AAAAGTAATTAATGCTATGAAAAAAAAAGGGGCAGAACTTTTCATACTTGGCTGTACAGAACTTCCACTCTACTTTGAAACATTGGGCATAATGGAGATAATTGCCGATCCTACCGATATTCTTGCCAGATGCGCGGTAAAAAAATCAGGTAAGAAAGTCATTTCTTCTGCTTTATAATCATTGCTTAAAAAGAAGAAAATTAAGTTGTAAATTGCATTGTTAGCCAATATATTTAAGCTGTAATGAAACAAAAAACTTTTTACTATTTTGGTGCGGCGTTTTTTCTTGTTGTTCTCATCTCCTGTATGCACGAATCGACCTTAAAAACTCCTGATTCCATCAGCTCAAATTCAGCATCAATTAATGATGATATAAATGGCCAATTGCCATCTGACAAAATGATTCCGGAAAGCAGGAATGGAACAAACAAAAAGGACAACATCGAAGAGCGCAGCGGCAGCCTCAGCGCAATCAGCCTGCTCCCTGCATATTTTTCCAGGGAAAAAACTGATGGGGAGGATGAAGCTTCCGCCATATTTAAAGCCTACAGGAGCAGGATAGATAACATACACTATACAGATAACGAATGGGTAATAAATCTTGACGGCAGCCCCTTTTACTGGCTTGGGGGAAGGCTCCTTCCGGAAGATAAAAAAAATCAGAAAAGTAAATTCAGGCCCTACGGTTTTTATAAATATCCTGATGAACTTCCCCCGATAAATGGGAAAATCGAGCCTGAGCAGCTGGAGAGAATCAGGCGATATTCCGAAGCAATCAAATCCCATCCCCGGGATAATACGTTTCTTGAGACACTTTATAATGGAAAAACGCTGGATGAGATTCTTAAGCATGTTAAATATATTTCTTTTCTGGGCTATAAAATTGAAGTTCACGAAAGCCTCATTCCTCAATATTCTGCCATTGAACGGGAAATTCTGAGCAAAGCTGCTGTAAACAGCGATGTAAAAAAATATCTTGACAGCCTTGGTTCTGTCAGTGCCTTTAACTGGAGGAGGATTGAGGACAGCATAAGCAGAAGCTATCACAGCTTTGGAATAGCTGTAGACCTTGTCCCTGCTAACATAAAAGGAAAAGAGATTTACTGGAACTGGACAAGAGTTTTTAATCCACAGTGGTATTCTGTTCCATATTCAAAAAGATGGATGGTTCCGGATGAGATTGTAAAGATATTTGAAAAATACGGTTTTATTTGGGGCGGGAAATGGCTTTTCTATGATAACATGCACTTTGAGTACAGACCGGAAATCCTGATTCTTTCAGGCAAAAAGATTTCCCGCCCCTGAAGGTGTAAAAAATGTGTTTTAATATCGCTATTGCCAAAACTGCCCAGCAGATAGCCTCATTCTATGGAATCAATCAGGCACAAATCCCCCCTCTGCCAGAATACTACGCTGTTTCCGGCTTTTCATCTCCTGAAATTCCAATTCTTTACCGCAGTCAATCTTTTTTGCCGGATGCCAGCCCTGAAAAAAGGGTCGATCTTATGAGATGGGGGCTAATCCCATCCTGGATAAAAACATCAAGGGATGCGGACGGGATAATAAAAAAAACACTTAACGCCCGCTCTGAAACACTTTCCCGGCTTCCATCATTCAGGGGTTCCTATAGAACAAAAAGATGTGTCGTAATTACAGACGGATTTTATGAACCCCATCACATTGAAAAACAGTCCTTTCCATTTTTTATAAGAAAGAAGGACAGGGGAATATTAAGCCTTGCCGGGCTATATGCTCTCTGGAGCGAACCTGAAAACCCGCAGCATATTTACACCTTTACAATTATAACAACAGAAGCCAATGAATTGCTCTCGAAAATACACAACCAGAAAAAAAGGATGCCTGTAATACTCCCTGATGATACAGGCAGTATTGAAAGGTGGCTTGATCCGGGCCTTCCGCCTGATGCGATTGATGAGTTTTTGAAAAAACCAGGTGAGCTTGAGCAGCTTGAGGCATTCCCTGTCTCAAAAGTTATATATAAAAGGGAGGGAAGCAACACCCTCCTTTCACAGCATCCGATGCGCTACCCCGGGTTTGAGGAAGAGCTTGATTTCTGATCACTCAACACCTGTTCTTCGGACTCAATTCAGGTTGAAGGTATTATTTTTTCTCTTACAGTTTCTGATATGATATCTGGTCAACGCCAATATATGCATGGTACAGTTCCGGATATTTTTCAATTACTTTAACACCGGGAAATGTTCCTCCAGTATGAACCTCCTCTGGCTGAACCGGGACGGTTTAACCCTAAAAACTAAAATTATCAGGATCAGGGCCGCTCCTTTTTCCCTCATCCAGTGCATCAAGTGTTTTCATATCTTCCTGTGATAATTCAAAGTCGAAAATATTGGCATTTTCTGCGATACGGTCTGAGTGGGTTGATTTGGGAATTGTGACTACTTTGTGCTGAATATCCCAGCGCAGTACAATCTGGGCCGGGCTGCGGCGGTATTTTTCAGCAAGTTCCTTAACCGCCTGTTCAGTTATAATCTGCCCCCGCATCAAAGGGCTCCAGGCTTCAAGCTGAATATTATGAGTTTGACAGTATTTTAATAAATCCGGCTGAACAAGCAGCGGATGGAATTCCACCTGATTCACACAGGGAACAGTCCCGCTGTTTCCCAGAAGATCCTCAAGTTGGTGTATCATGAAATTGCTGACCCCTATGGCTTTGGCGCGGCCGCTTTGATATATTTTCTCCATCACATGCCACGTCTCTTTATAACAATCCTTTACAGGCCAGTGGATCAGGTACAAATCCACATATTCTGTTTTAAGCTGTTTAAGGCTTTCTTCAAATGCTTTTAATGTGCGTTTCCCGCGCTGATCATCATTCCATACCTTGGTTGTCAAAAAAATATCCTCACGCGGTATACCGCTTTCCCTGATCGCACGTCCGACACCCTGTTCATTATCATAAAAAGACGCAGTATCAATACTCCGGTAGCCGGTTTCAAGAGCATATTTTACAGAATTTACTACTTCCTGCTCATCATTTATCTGATATACCCCAAACCCCAGCCATGGCATTTTTATACAGTTATTAAGCACTGTGCGGTCATTTATACTGTTTATCATCTTTTCTGCCTCCTTATATTTTTATCGTACAATTACAGAGCGATCTGTTTTTAAAGTTTTTTCCCCTCCGAGCTGATTTTTAAGTACCTGAAGGGATCTGATCAGTGATTTTTCAAGAAATACGGGATCAAGCATTTTTAAGCAGCTCTTCCTGTTTTCTGTCGAAAAAAGGGTTCTTGCTGCTTACGCTTAACGGAACCGCGTATGCGATTTTTACGTCATCTTCAAGTATGCCCATCCTCAGAACTGCCTGTCCGGCTGTGTAAATAACCCTGTTGTCGATTCTGCTGTCCATTGCTGCGCTTACCGCGGAACCGATCGCAAT
>JAVEZE010000236.1:0-3434 GCA_034003145.1 Spirochaetia bacterium | reverse complement strand
ACGCATCCTTGATCTGCTTAAGCCTGAGAGGATGATTATTTCACATATCAGCCACAGGAATTTCAGCCATGACAGGCTTTCATCTTATATGAAAACCCGCGGTATTGAGACTGCCTGGGACGGGATGGTGATTGAGGTATGAGCCGCTATTATGTACCTCCGGCAGGAATAATGGATTAGAAAAAAATAATATTGAATCTTTATTGCTGCTGCCGGATCTCGTAAGATAAAATCTGTCAGTTTTTTTTACCAGCAAGGAGTTTTCAATGGCACGGCTTCGGCTAATAAATATTCACAAACAGTTTGGAACCCAGAAGGTTATTGAGGGAATCAGTCTTGATGTGGCTGAAGGAGAGTTTTTAACTCTTTTGGGCCCTTCAGGCTGCGGAAAGACAACCACCCTGAAGATCATCGCAGGTTTTCTTCAGCCGGATAATGGCGATATATATTTTGATGATGATCTGGTAAATACTATCCCCCCCAATAAAAGATCTGCTTCAATGTGTTTTCAGACATATGCGCTTTTTCCTCACATGAGTGTTTGGAGTAATGTAGCTTTCGGGCTGAAAATGCAGAAAGTAAAAGAAGATGAACAAAAGGAAAGGGTTTTTAATGCCCTCAAAATAGTAGGGCTTGACAGTTATGGAGAGCGAAAACCCTCCCAGCTCTCAGGAGGACAGCAGCAGCGGGTCGCTCTTGCCAGGGCTATTGTCACAAGACCGAGGATACTTCTTTTTGATGAGCCGCTTTCCAATCTTGACGCGAAACTCAGAGACAGGGTTCGGGTTGAAATCAGGGAACTGCAGAGAGAGCTTGGAATAACAAGCATCTATGTTACACACGATCAGGCAGAAGCTCTTGTAATTTCAGACAGGATTGTTGTCATGAATGCCGGAAAAATTGAGCAGATAGATGAACCGTATGAAATATACCGGAGGCCGGCCAACAGTTTTGTAGCTGATTTTATTGGAGCCGCCAATATTGGTAAAGGTAAAGTACTGGAAAGTTTTGACAATATACTAAAGATAGAGACCGATTACGGTATTTTTAATATGGAAAAAAATGAAGCACTACCGAAGAAAAAACCGGGAGATATTATTTCCTTTTCATGGCGTCCTGAAGATGTTGAACTTTATTCAGAGGGTAAAACAAACAGGATTGACGGGATAATTGATCAGGCCATATTTATGGGAAACATGACTGACTTGTTTCTTGATGTTAAGGGAACAAGACTAAGGGCACAGATGGCTGGCAGAATATATTTAAAGGAAACTGAGAAAATAGCAATAAGGGTTGATGAGGCAAATTTTCGGATCCTTGGAGGCACCACTGATGTTTAGAAAACCTGTCAGTGAAAAAATGAGTAATTTCCTTTTTCTGATTCCTGGCGCCGGGTTTATATTCATCTTTCTTTCCTTTGCCTTCATCCTTACGATCCTTCAAAGCTTTGGTCTTTTTTCCCTGATCGGCGAATCCCGTTTTACTTTCAAATACTGGAAAATTATTTTTGAACAGGAATTTATTGATTCATTCCTGTTTTCTCTTAAAATTGGTATTGGAAGCGCTTTTGGTACACTTTTGTTCAGTTATCCGATAGCGCTGTTTTTACGAAAAAAAGGGTTTGGGAAAAAAACACTTGGATCATTGATTAAAATACCTCTTTTTATTCCAGCGCTTGTTGTGGCATTTTTGATAGTAAATTTGATTTCATTTCATGGTTTATTGAATACTGTTCTTGTTGCTTTGGGAGTGATAAAAGAGCCGCTCAGACTTTTAAATGATCAGTTTGGCTGGGGTGTCCTGTTTATTCAGGTTTGGAAAAACATTCCTTTTCAACTGCTGATAATATCATCATCCCTCGCGGTAATAAGGGATGATCTTGAAGACGCTGCCATGAATCTTGGGGCAAATAAATTTCAGGTTATATTCAGAATAATTATCCCATTATCAATTCCAGGAATTCTTGTCGCAGTTATTCTTGTCTTTATAATGACATTCGGTGATTTTGCGATAACAAAAATAGCAGGACCAGTATATCCCAACTCGATGAGCGTAAGAATGCTTACCGAAGCCATGATTTTTCAGGAGTGGAACAGGGCGGCTGTAATGGGTGTGATAATAATGTCAACCGCATTGATTTTTGTTGCTTTCTATTCAAAAATCGCAAAAGTAATTCAGGAGAACAAACTGTGAATTTAATTACTGAGAAAATACTGAGGAAAAGAAAGATTTTTTTTGGTTCTCTGACCGCTTTTTTTATTATTATCCAGCTAATTTGGATTTTTACTCCTGTCATGTTCGCAGTCCTCTGGTCGCTTGTGGATCCGGATCATCCATGGTCATACCCTGACGCATTTCCAAAAGTACTATCTCTTGCCCAGTGGAAATATGTGTTTGACTATACCAATATTTTAAGAGCTCTTGCGACCAGTTATTCTGTCGCTCCTCTTGCCGCTTTATTGGCTTTTGTTCTGGCACTTCCTACTTCTTATGTCCTTGGAAGAAAAGAATTTAGAGGAAAATCGATAATTTCAAATCTAATTTTATTGCCTATTATCCTCCCCGGAATGGTTGTAGCTCTGTTTTTAAGCAGGGTTTTTACAGTTTTCGGTCTTGCCCAGACCTATGCAGGACTTGTAATTGGGCATTGCCTGATGGGAATTCCTTTTATGATAAGGATTCTTTCAACAAGTTTCGCATCAATACCCCAGGATGTCATCGATGCGGCAGAGAATCTTGGCGCGGGAGTTTGGCAAAAGATAAGATATGTATTTATCCCCATGGTACTTCCAGGCCTTTTCGCAGGTACAATTTTTACGTTTATTACAAGTCTTGAAGAGTTTAACCTGACATTTATTATCGGGACGCCAACTTTTGAGACTGTCCCGACAATACTCTATTCATTTCTCGGGTACCATTTTATAAGAACAAACGCTGCTGTTGTTTCTCTCATTCTGATGGTACCGAATATTATCATGCTGCTTTTGGCGGAAAGACTGATGAAAACAGATTACCTCTCTGCTTCACTCGGCAAGATGTGACTGTGGGTCTTTAATAACCTGCCTGAATGAATTATCGGTTATCTGGTGAAAAACAGATGTTTTTTAATATCTGTAAAAATATATGGAGGGAAAGATGAAAAAAAGAATTTTTCTTGTGTTTATCGGTATTCTGCTTTGCAGTTTAGCATTTGCAGGAGGCACAAAAGAGAAAGCTTCCATGGAAAAAGATTACCTATCAATGTCATGGGACCAAATAACAGCGGAAGCAAAAGAAGAAGGGGAACTTGTTTTTTATACCTGGTGGGGTGAGGAACACTGGATAGAAGCAGGTAAGGAATTCGAAAAAAAATACGGTATTAAAACCAAAGTTATTGTAGGTGATGCTGCTGCTAACGCAAACAAGGTTGTAGCTGAGGGTAAACAGGAAACAGG
>JAVEZE010000235.1:0-3439 GCA_034003145.1 Spirochaetia bacterium | reverse complement strand
AACACAGAAAGGATAAAGGCGCTTGAAAAAGGGATTGTCCCTATATATGAACCAGGTCTTGAAGCACTTGCTGTAAAAAACAAAGAAGAGGGAAGGCTCTCTTTTTCAGTTGATTACGCCCCTTATGTTGAAAACGCTGATATAGTTTTTATCGCTGTCGGAACACCTGAGAGAAGAGGAGGCGGATACGCAGACCTTACCTATGTGTATCAGGCTGCGGCTGAAATTGCCCATCATCTGAAAGGGTATACTGTAATAGTTGATAAAAGCACTGTCCCGGTCGGAACCGCGAGAAATGTAGAGCGTATTATACGTGAAGAAAATCCTGATGCGAATTTTGATGTGGCATCAAATCCGGAATTCCTGCGTGAAGGCTCTGCCATAGGCGATTTCATGAGGCCGGACAGGATTATTCTTGGAGCTGAGAGTGAAAAAGCAAAGGAAATGCTTAAAGAACTCTACAGGCCTCTCTTCCTTCTTGAGACACCGATGCTGATAACAGGCCTTGAGACAGCCGAGCTTATAAAATACGCGAGCAACTCGTTTCTTGCCGCGAAAATATCTTTTATAAATGAAATCGCAAACCTTTGCGAAAAGGTGGGGGCCAATGTCAAGGATGTTTCCCGCGGCATGGGGCTTGATAAAAGGATAGGCCCCAAATTCCTACATGCCGGGCCTGGCTACGGAGGTTCCTGCTTTCCAAAGGATGTTTCTGCTCTTACCAAGTTATTTCATGATAACGGTATGACAGGCCGCATTCTTGAAGCGGTTATAAACGTTAATAATTCCCAAAAATCTCTTATGGTCGGTAAAATAAGGGGAGCATTGGGGGGAAATGAATACGGAAAGACAATCGCTTTTCTGGGCCTTACATTCAAACCTGAAACAGATGACATGAGGGAAGCCCCTGCACTTACTATTCTCCCCGCTCTTCTTGACGGGGGGGCTAAAATACATGCCGCAGACCCTGCCGGACTGGGTGAGGCAAAAAAACTCCTTCCTGAGGGGATATCATATTATGATGATGCCTATGAGGCCTGCCGGGGGGCGGACGCTGTTGTTCTCCTTACCGAGTGGAACCAGTACAGGGCACTTGATTTTAAAAGGCTTAAAAGTTTAATGGCGGGAAATGTTTTTATCGATCTTAGAAATGTATTTAACTCCATGATTCTTAAAAAGGCAGGATTTGATTATATCTGTGTCGGTCATGGAGAGAAAGTTTAGGAGTAGCTATGCTGGATTTTTTCTATACACTGTTTATTTTTCCGATTGAGACTGTTCTCAGTGTCTTTTACTGGTTATTTTTGCAAATGTTTGAGATACACGGGATCGCGATCATCTGCCTTAGCGTCGCTGTAAATATTCTTCTGCTTCCGCTTTATAATGTCGCGGAAAAATGGCAGCAGAGGGAAAGGGATATACAGGCGCGTCTGAAAAATAAACTTGATGATATTAAGGCTGTATTTAAAGGCGCAGAGCGTCATATGATAATAAGGACATATTACAGGCAGAATCATTATCATCCTTTTTATTCCCTGCGGAGCGTTCTGGGGCTTGCCATCCAGATTCCCTTTTTTATAGCGGCATATCATTTCTTGAGCCATATGCCAATGTCCGCGAAAACGAGTTCCTGGTATTTCATAAAAGACCTCATGAGTCCTGATGCGTTATTGACTGTTTCAGGTATCACCATCAACCTGCTTCCAATAGTAATGACTGTGATAAACCTGGTCTCCGCTTTTGTCTATTCCGGCAAACTGCAGAAAAAGGAAAAAAACCAGCTTTTTATTATGGCTTTTCTTTTTCTGGTACTTCTTTATAATTCACCGTCAGGGCTTGTCCTTTACTGGACAATGAATAATCTGATTTCACTAATCAAAAACCTTATCAACCTGACAAAAAACCCGAAGAAGTATTTTTATATAACACTTACAGGGTTTTTGGCGTTCATGTTCGGCTATTCCCTTCTTTTAAGGTATCCCCTTTTCATGAGACTCGCGGATCTTGGGAATTTTGTTTTTAAAAGTAAAAAGATGTTCCTGACAAACATGGTCCTGGGCAGTTTTTTTGCTTTTGTTTTATTGTTCCCGCTTTTTTCAAGATATATCCATAAAGGGGTGAAAAATATATTCTCCGGGCTGGATGAGACTGCCGGCAGGGACGGTACAGTTGTTTTCGCGTTATCGTGCGCTATCCTGTTTATGCTGACAGGGCTTGTCGCCCCTTCTTTTCTTATTTCAGGCTCTCCCCTTGAGTTTACCGAAATAATCTCCGGCAGCTATTACAATCCCTCCTGGGCCATAGCCAAATCCGCGCTGCAGGCTTTTTCCCTGTTTATTTTTGTCCCTTCCGTGATTTTTATCCTTTTTTCAAGGGATGTGAAAAAATACCTGATTCTCTTTTCTTTTATTTTTGCTCTTGCCTCTCTTGTGAATATTTTTATTTTCTCCGGTTCCTATGGAGTAATAAGCCTTGAGTTTACCTTTGACAACTCATTGATACTTAAACCGGAGAGGCTGCTTGTCATACTGAACTCACTTGGACTGATAATTGTTTCTGCCGCGGCGGTTTTTCTGATTAAAAAAAATTACTATAAATTTATCAATAATATTTTAATTATTATCGTGATATCTCTTTTTAGTATTTCCCTGTTCAATGTTTATAAAATCAATTCTGAATTCAATGAAATGCTTGCCTATAAATCAAATATGGATGCAGAGACCGAAGGGCAAAAGAGCGGGCAGGTTTTTAATTTCAGCAAAACCGGGAAAAATGTTTTTATCGTAATGCTTGACCGTGCTCTCGGCGGTCTTATGGGAGAGGTTTTAAATCATAATCCTGAACTTGCTCAGCAGATGCCGGGTTTTATCTGGTACAGAAACACTCTTTCGTTTAACGGACACACCCTCCTCGGAGCGCCGCCGCTTTTCGGAGGTTATGAATATACCCCGAAAGAAATGAACAAAAGGGAAGATGAAACCCTTACAGACAAGCATAACGAGGCTCTTCTTGTAATGCCAAGACTGTTCCTTGAAAATGATTACAAGGTTGTTGTCACTGACCCGAGAAATACAAATGACAACTGGGCCTCCGATCTTACGATATATGAAAAATATCCCGGTATTTACGCTGATGATCTGATAGGAAAATACTCATCAGAATGGATTAACGAGAATATAAAAAATAATCACGAAATCCCGGCCGTTAATATTAAATCTATTCTAAATGAATACCTTCTCAGTTTCAGTATCTTCAGGATAATGCCTAATTTTACCAGAAGCCGGCTTTATGACAACTCAAGGTGGATGAAGCCTGATAAGGCAAATCTCCCGCTTAAATTCATCAACAGTTTTTCAGTTCTTGACTATCTTCCAAAACTTGTACGGCTTGATTCTGATAAAGATACATTTAACATAACGACAAATGACACTGTCCACGA
>JAVEZE010000234.1:0-3458 GCA_034003145.1 Spirochaetia bacterium | reverse complement strand
CCAAGGGGGAGCCGGAAATTTCCATATTAAAAATAACCATACCTGCCGGTTCTGTTCTGCCTTTTCATAAACACCCTGTAATAAATGCCGGAGTGCTTTTGTCAGGCGAGCTTACTGTTGTCACAAAGGAAGGAGATACTCTTGTTCTGCACGCAGGGGATCCGATAATCGAAGTAGTAAATACGTGGCATAAGGGTGAAAACACAGGTATTGAGCCTGCGGAAATCATTGTGTTTTATGCGGGAACAAAAGGGGCTGAACTGAGTATTTTATCTGACAGATAATGATAATTACTTTTTAAAATAGAACAATAGAACGATTTTTGTTTAATTTCTCTTTTCTTTTGTTTTTTCAGATATATACTGTTCACCATAAAACATGTGAGGTGGGCTATGTCCTCTGCAAAATTCATTGAAAAAACAGAAAACCTTTTTGAAATTTCTGAAGATGAAATATTCTGCGCTGTTGAAGGTCATATCGGCTTTGACACTGTGAAAGCGGCACAGGAAAAAAAGGATGCAATCGAAGAAAAAATGCTGACAATTTCAGTACGCTGAGACCGGTTTTCTCATATTGCCCGTTTTAGGGGTGTATGTTAAAATAACTGATGTTTAAACTTGTTTCAGAACTGCTGAAAGAAACTTATAATATCTGCAAAACTCTTTTCAGGATTATGATTCCTGTCATAATAGCTGTTAAGATACTATCAGAGTTGGGAATAGTTAATATTCTTTCCTCTATTCTCAATCCTTTCATGAAACTTATGGGGCTGCCCGGCGAGCTTGGACTTGCGTGGGCAACCGCTCTTTTCACAAATATCTACGGCGGAATAATAGTTTTCATAAGCCTTTCTGACGGGCTAAACTTAACTGTAGCGCAGGCGACAGTCTTTGCGTCCATAGTTCTCATAGCCCATTCTATGCCGGTTGAACTTCAGATAATGCGTAAATCAGGTCCGAGGCTCCGTGCCATGCTTGCTCTGCGTATGGGCGGTGCAGTGCTTTACGGATGGATTCTGAATATTATCTACACCGCTACAGACACCCTCCAGAACCCTCTGAACATTCTCTGGGCTCCTCCGGTTAAAGATACTTCATGGATCGCATGGGCTGTTGGAGAATTTAAAAACCTGGTATGGATTACATGCATCATTTTTACTCTGGTTGTTGTAATGCGTATTTTATATGCGCTGGGACTCATAAAACTCATGGAGCGGATACTTAGCCCTGTTCTCCGTTTCTTCGGCGTCAGCGCCCGTGCTTCAACTCTCACCATCTTCGGGCTGACAATCGGTCTGTCTTACGCTGGGGGAATGATAATTAACGAGGCAAAAAGCGGTAAACTTTCCGAAGAAGATATATTCTTTTCAATATCTCTGCTGGGCTTGTGCCACAGTCTGATAGAAGACACTCTCCTTCTTATGGTTGTCGGGGGGCATCTTTCAGGGATTTTCTGGGGAAGAATAGCGTTCTCAATTATTATAGTTGTTCTCCTGCAAAGATTTATAAGAACAATAACCCCTGATTTCTTCCATAAAATGTTATTTTTACCTTTTAAAAGCACTTAACGTAATTTACTTTACACCCGTTTGATATCTGTTATAATTAAGAGAATATTTATCCGAGGTGAAAGATGAAAAAAATTGCATTATTTTTACTTGTATGTGCGTTCACTGTAATGAGTGCCGCAGCATATGAAATGAAAGGTTCATACTACTTCGGTCCCTATGTCGGATATAAAATTTTCGATGATAAGTCAGATTTTGAAAATGACGTTGAAGCGGGAATCAAACTCGGATATTTCATTACAGAACACTGGGCTGCCGAACTCTCCGGCGGATTTGTAGATGCTGAGTACGACAGCACAAATAAATCAGAAGATATTTTCACTCCCGGACTTCATGCTCTGTATCATTTCAGACCCTCAATGGATAGAGGCCTCCTTCCCTTTCTTCAGGCAGGTATTGAAGCACGTGTAGCCGATGACACGGACACCGGGCTTGCTCTTGGCGGAGGACTTAAATATCTTTTCACTAAAAACTTCGCAGGTGATGTTTCCTATAAAAACATCTACTACGGTGAAGGCAAACATGATCAACTTGTGGCTTTATCTGTTGCTTACTTTTTTGGAGTAAAAGAGAAGATTGCCGATAAACCTGTCCCTGCTCCGGTTGCTGCTGTTAAGGAAGAACCTGCTCCTGCACCCGCCGCTGTTGAAGAGAAAAAAGAGGAAGCAGTTGCCGTTATTGCCCCTGTTGATACTGACGGTGACGGTGTTTACGATGATCAGGATCTGTGCCCCGGCACTCCTGCGGAATTCAGCGTTAATGAGAGAGGATGCTTTAAAAGCATGAAACTCCTTGTCAACTTTGCTAATAACAGCGATGTTATAGACGCTGCTTCCATGAATAAGGTTCAGGAATTTGCCGACTTTATGAAGGCTACCCCTGTTCTTAAGGTTGAGATTCAGGGACATACAGACAGCAAAGGAAGTGAAGCCTATAATCAGAAGCTTTCTGAAAAAAGAGCAAAAGCTGTAGGAGCAGAGCTTATTAGACTTGGGATAGAAGCTGACAGAGTTCAGACAAAAGGCTACGGAGAAAGCAACCCTGTTGCATCTAATGATACAGTTGAAGGCAGAGCGGCAAACAGACGTATTGAGGCTGTTGCAATTGATGAGGACGGAACGAGAGTTCAGTCTCAGAAGCCTGAATAACTGCGTTATAAATAAAAATATATAACGAGGGGGCGAAAGCCCCCTTTTTTGTTTGACTTTTTTCGTTATATTCTCATTAATATAAAGCGGAGGCAGTTATGAAAAAACTATCCGTTTTTATTTTCACCATGAGTTTCTTAGTTTCATTTAATGTATTTGCGGATGATTTCAAGCTTAAAATCATTCATATCAACGATCATCACTCACACTTAAGGGCAGAACAGGCAGATTACACAATTGACGGAATAACAATGAAAGTCAATCAGGGCGGTTTTCCACTTATTATCAGTGAAATAAACAGTTTAAAGGCTGAAATACCCAATAGTCTGGTGCTTCACGCCGGGGATGCTTTTTCCAAGCATCTTTTTTTTACTGTGTTCAAGGAAAAAGCTAACGCTGATTTGATGAATCTTGCAGGATTTGACGCAATGGCAGTGGGTAACCATGAGTTTGACGAAGGGGACGGGCTGCTTAAAAAGTTTATTGATGAAGTCAATTTTCCCTTAATTAGCTCAAATATCAATGCGTCAGAAAAAAGTCCTCTTCACGGATTAATAAAACCGTACATCATTATGAATATAGGTGAGGAAAAGATCGGTATAATCGGGCTTACAGTTTCACGCAAAACCCAGGGTTCATCGAAGCCAAGTGATGAAATAACCTTTCTTGACGAATATGAATCGGTCTCAAAGTATGCAGCAGGGCTTAAGGCAATGGGAATAAACAAGATAGTTCTTTTAAGC
>JAVEZE010000233.1:0-3630 GCA_034003145.1 Spirochaetia bacterium | reverse complement strand
TTGCATGGTTTATGGTAAAAACAGATTTACCCGGCAAGAAATGGATGTCGTCCCTTATGATGCTTCCCTATATAATGCCTTCCTGGACATTCGCGGTAGTCTGGCTTACAATTTTCAAAAACCGCCGTCTGGGGGGATCCGCGGGAGTTCTTGAATCTTTCGGGTTTACATCTCCCGACTGGCTGGCATACGGGGCCTTCCCGATAATAATGTGCGAGGCTTTCCACCTTTTTCCGTTTGCCTATAGCCTTTTTTCCAACAGCCTGAAATCAATGGATATTCAGCTGGAAGAATCCGCAAGAATAGTCGGAGCACCCCGCTCTGTCATAACAAGAAGAATAATCCTTCCCCTTATGCTCCCCGCGACTCTTTCTGCTTTTCTGCTCATATTCACACGGGTTATCGGATCCTTCGGAACTCCGTATATTCTGGGAACAGGTGTTAAATACACTATCCTGCCAACAAGTTTATATGCGGCTTTCCGTTCAGGTGAAACAGGAGTAACAGCAGTCATTGCTGTCTGCATGATTCTCGTCGGAGTTATGCTGATTTCCCTGGACAGCTTTTTATTGAAGGATAATAAAAGGTTTGTTACTATCGGTGTTAAAGGCTCGATTCAGCGGCTGACTCCACTTGGTATAAAAAAACCGTTTTTAGTTTCATTTGTCCTGATTATACTGTTAGTTACAATTTTTATACCGTTATTTACTCTCGTAACCTCAACACTTACCATATTACCGGGAGTTCTGACAAAAGCAAACCTGACTCTCGTCTACTGGATAGGCGACACGCTTCCGTCAATGCCCGGACAATTGGGACTTCTTAGAAATCCCGATGTCCTCGGCTCTGTCGTAAACAGTCTAAAGACCGCGATAGCCGCAGCCTTACTTTCCGGTTTTGCCGGGATTTTCATCGGCTATGTTGTTATTAAAAAGTCGCACTCATTGAGCGGCAAGTTTTTAAAACAGATTTCATTCATGCCCTATCTTGTCCCGAGTATTGCTTTTGCAGCGGCAAACATATCGCTGTTCGCAGTACGAAGAGGCCCTGTTCCGGCGTTATACGGATCCATGATGCTTGTTGTTATTGTTATGGCTGTAAAGTATCTGCCCTATGCTTCGAGGTCCGGCATTGCCGCGATGATGCAGCTGGGCAATGACCCGGAAGAGGCTGCTCAAGTTTGCGGCGCCCCGTGGAGAAAACGCATTACAAGAATAGTAGTGCCGATTATGAAGGGCAGCCTTGTCGGAGGAATTATGCTCCCGTTTATTACCGCAATGAAGGAACAGAGCCTTGTAATAATGCTGGCAACACCGGGAACAGAGCTTATGACGACACAGGTACTTCGTTTTACCGACTACGGATATATGCAGCTTGCGAACGGGGTTGTACTTATGATAGTAATTTTAATACTTGTATTTAAATTTGTGATTGAAAAATTAACTGGAGCACAGGCAACTTCAGGATTAGGGAGATAAAAGACATGACAGGCATTGAGCTAATTAATATAAATAAAACTTTTACAGGAAGTACAATCAAGGCGGTTGAGGATTTTACCCTTACTATTCCGCAGGGGAGTTTCATCAGCCTTTTAGGCCCTTCCGGCTGCGGAAAAACAACAACGCTGAGGATGCTGACCGGTCTTGAGACACCGGATGAAGGGATAATACGGCTGGGGGACAAGGTACTGTTTAACGGTGAGACAAAAGAGCTCGTTCCCACGGAAAAAAGGGGAATGGGTCTTGTTTTCCAGAGTTATGCATTATGGCCGCATATGACAATTGAGCAGAATATATCATTCGGTCTTGAGATGCAGAAAGTTCCGAAAGAGGAAATTGCCGGCCGTATTGAAAAAATTATCACCCTTTTAAGAATAGAGGGACTCGAAAAAAGGTATCCAAATCAGCTTTCCGGCGGACAGCAGCAGAGGATAGCCCTCGCCCGCATGATGGTCCTTAATCCCCATATACTGCTTCTTGACGAACCGCTTTCAAATCTTGACGCGAAACTCAGGCTGGAAATGAGGGCAGAGCTTAAGCGGCTCCACAGGGAACTTAAAAATACTGTTATTTATGTTACACATGACCAGATGGAAGCAATGACACTTTCTACAGAGATAGCTGTAATGAGCCGCGGGAAACTTCAGCAGTACGCCCCTCCGATGGAGATGTACAAAAAACCCGCGAACCTGTTTGTGGCTGATTTTATCGGAAGCCCGCCCATGAACCACTTCAGCATAAAAGACGGTGAGTCACTTGCAAAAACAATTATGCCGCTGTTTCCGGAATTAGCGGAAAAAGCCTTTACAATAGGATTAAGGCCTGAATCAATTATGGTTAATCCCCATTCAACTTCAGCCAGGGAAAATTTCTGGAAGCATTCAGCCCAGATAGAAACAGTGCTTCCGACCGGATCTGAGTGGATTATAGGCCTCAGAATAGACAATATATCATTCTTTGCCCTTCTGGTTGAGGATTGTGACTATAATCCGGGGGACAATGTAAAAGTTGTAATTGATCCCAGGAATTTTCTTATTTTTGATAAAGAAGGTGCCAGGATAAGCAGATAGATTTCAAAAACTTAATACTGCTCATTCCAGCAGCTCCGGCAGCTGGGACTGCCGGAAAACAGCTCTAATTGAATAAGATTATACAACGCTCATAACCCGCAGGTCCTGCGGGTTTTTTCTTAAAGATATATAACTTTTCTTGACTATATGAACTCTCTAATGCATTTTATATATATAAATTAATGAGGAGTACGTTATGAATGAAGTTTTAAATAATATTATATCCAGAAGAAGTGTAAGAAAGTTTATACCGGACAGGCAGATATCTGAAAGTGATTTAAATCTTATCCTTGAGGCGGCAAAGTCAGCCCCGAGCGGAATGAACGCGCAGTCATGGCACTTTACAGTTCTCCAGAACAAACAGAAGATTGAAAAGCTTAATTCCCTTATTATTGAATCAGCCATGCAGTCGGCCGATGAAGAGATGAAAAAAACTCTAAGCAGACAGAAGCTTAATTATTTCTATAATGCTCCATCAGTTATCATAGTTTCAAATGAGCCTAAATCTTCCTCTTCCTCAACCCCGGAATATGACAGCGCAGCTGCTTTACAGAATATTTTTCTTGCGGCCCATTCTCTGGGTATTGGATCTTGCTGGATCCAGATATTGTCATTTATAGATAATTCAGCAGGGATAAGGGATTATCTTAAGGAACTTGGCGTTCCAAAAGATTACAGGGTTTACGGAACTGCAATTATCGGATATCCGGATGGAGATATTCAGCCTGATATTCCCAAAAAGGAAGGAACAGTAAATATTGTAAAATAGAAAAATTATCTCTTAACATATAACCTAACCCATTGAGTAAGTTATATAAAATTGCGGAATAGCAGTTGAACAATTAATTGTTTTAGTTGCATACAACTTGAATCTGTAAATATTTATTATTATATTATTGCTACAAATCAAAGGAGAATAGAATGAAAATTACAAAGTTTTTTTCAGTGCTTATAATTTCACTGCTGGCAATTGCGCTTTTTATCGGGTGCAGCAAGAAGCCGGCTGAAAAAGAGCAGAGTTACGCATTGTTCATGAGCCACATGACAAACGCGTTTACAAT
>JAVEZE010000232.1:0-3691 GCA_034003145.1 Spirochaetia bacterium | reverse complement strand
CGAAGAAAATAAAGAGCCTTCTTCTGATATTGCAGCTGATGTAAAAAAAGAGACTGGTAAAGCCAATAAAGAAGCACGTGATGCAGAAAACACAACAGGAGATGCCTCTTCTTCAGTTAAAGAATCTTCAGATAAAGAAACCTCATTAAAAGAATCTTCTGTAAAAGATGAGAAAACTGTAAGCAGGGGAAAGGTTACTTCAAGAACTTATCAGGGAGCAAAAACCAGAAGTACTGAAAACAGGGAATCTCCATCTCATTCAGCCGGCCCGGAAAGAACATACAGAACCAAACAGAAGTTTGAGGGCGACCGTCCAAGTCAGCCAGGAAGCCAGACTGTCAGCAGAAGTTATACACCGAGAACCGGCAGCCAGAACCAGAGACAGGGAACATCTCAGGGATATGGACAGCAGCGAACAGATCAGCCGCCAAGATACAATTCCCAATCCCGTCCAGGAACTTCCCAGCAGAGATTCGGATCCTCACCTCAGCGGCCGGGCAGTACTCCAAGATACGGTTCAAACGGCTCACAGGGGGGCGGACAGAGATTTACCCCGGGCGGGCCGCGTAGTTTTGATAACAGACGCCCTGGAGGCGGACCTCCGAGATTTGGTACTTCAGGCCCAAGGCCTGGGGGAAAAGATGATTCAAAAGGCGAATCATCTGCAAGCAAAACACCGGCTAAAAAGTTTTTCAAGGCCAAGAAAAAAACAGTTTATCAGAAAACCAAAAGAGAACATGATCTTGAAAAGAATTTTCAGGTAAAGAAAAAATTAATTCAAAAGGTTAATCCTGTACCAAAAGAGATTGACATAATGGAAGTAATTACAGTCTCGGAATTAGCAAAAAAAATGAATTTAAAAGCATCTGAGCTTATTTCGAGATTTATGTCCATGGGTATGATGGTCAGCATTAATCAGCAGATAGACGCTGAAACAGTAGAAATCATAGCTTCTGAATACGGCTGTAAGGTGAACATTGTATCGCTATATGATGAAACAATAGTTGACACAGAAAAGGGTGATGACAGCGATATTATTGAGAGGCCTCCTGTTGTTACAGTAATGGGCCATGTTGACCATGGAAAAACAAAACTTCTTGATGCAATCAGGTCAACAGATATAGCAGCTTCAGAACACGGCGGTATAACCCAGCATATCGGAGCATACAAAGTACGCTCTGGTGATAGAAGTATTGTTTTTCTTGATACACCCGGCCATGAGGCATTTACCCTTATGAGAGCGCGTGGCGCGCAGCTGACCGATATTGTAGTTCTTGTTGTGGCTGCCAATGACGGAGTTATGCCTCAAACAATCGAGGCAATCAACCATGCAAAAGAGGCTGAAGTACCGATTATTGTGGCAATAAACAAGATCGATGTAGTTGAGGCAAATGTTGACAGGGTTAAGCATCAGCTTTCTACTTATGATCTGATACCTGAGGATTGGGGCGGCAGCACCATATTCTGCGAAATATCAGCATTGAAAAAAATAGGTATAGAGAATCTTCTTGAAAATATTCTTATACAATCAGATGTTCTTGAATTAAAGGCAAATCCGAATTGCCGCGCTGAAGGAAAAATTATTGAATCAAGGATTGATCACGGACGGGGAATTGTTTCAACAATTCTTATTGAAAGAGGAACACTTAATGTAGGTGATGCATTTATAGCTGGTGTTTATTCAGGAAAGGTAAGAGCTATATTTAACGACAGGGGTGCAAAAATTGAGACAGCCCCTCCTTCCACACCTATAGAAATAATTGGATCTACAGGCATGCCTAATGCTGGAGACCCTTTCCAGGTAACTGATTCAGAAAAAACAGCAAGAATGATAGGCTCCAAGAGACAGGAGCTTGAGAAAATAGGAGTTGCCAAAAACGTTAAAAAGGTTACTCTTGATAATCTTTATGATTCAATAAGCGAAGGTTCAATACAGGAGCTTAAGGCAATAATCAAGGGCGATGTACAGGGATCAGTAGAAGCTTTGAAAATTGCGCTTGAGAAACTTTCTACTCCTGAGATAAGGCTTAATGTTATACACTCATCTGCCGGGGCAATAGTTGAAAACGATGTAAATCTCGCATCAGCGTCAAATGCGATTATTGTGGGATTTCATGTTAGGCCGACTGCCAAAGCACAAATACTTGCTGAGCAGGAAAAGGTTGAAATCAGGAAATACACCATAATCTATGATGCGGTAGAAGATATTAAAACCGCAATGGAAGGGCTGCTTGCACCTGATTTAAAGGAAGTGGCTCTGGGTACTGCAGAAGTCCGCGATGTTTTTAAGGTCCCAAAAATAGGGGCAATCGCTGGATGCTATGTAACAAGCGGAAAAGTCAGGAGAAACAGCGTTGTCCATCTCTTCCGGGAAGGGATAGAAATATTTTCCGGGAAAATATCATCCCTGAAAAGGTTTAAGGATGATGTCAAGGAAGTTGAGAAAAACTATGAATGCGGAATAGGGCTTGAAAATTTCAATGATATCAAGGCCGGAGATATTATTGAAGTATATGAAATGAAAGAAATATACAAAAAACTGGAAGGATAAATGGGTGAGTTCAGGCTGCTTAGGGCGGAGAAATTAATACAGGAAGAACTGGGGAATATGATTCTCCAGGACAGGATAAAAGACCCGAGAGTCAATAAGCTTATTTATATTTCAAGTGTAAAACTCTCTGCAGATATGAGCTTTGCCAGAATTTCTGTATCAGGCTACTGTCCTGAAAAACAGACTCTTCAAAGTGTGGAAGCCCTGAATCACGGAGCCGGGTTTATACAGGGTATTATTGGAAAAAAACTCAAAACAAGATTAACTCCCAAACTCAGGTTTATTTATGACTCTTCATTGAAAGACGGATTTGAGATGAACAGGTTTATCGAGGATAATTTGCATTGAACGAAAAGATTTCCGGCTTTTTATTGGTAAATAAACCTGCTGGTATATCTACTTTTGATATCATACGAATAATTAAAAAAAAAACCGGGATAAAAAAACTCGGCCATTCAGGAACTCTTGATCCATTTGCAGAAGGTCTTGTTGTAATACTTACAGGGCAGATGACCCGTTTGTTTAATATATTTTCTACATTTACAAAAACATACAGGGCATTTGCCGAATTCGGTAAAACGAGTGATACTCTTGATCTAACAGGAACAATTACTGAAGTGGCTGAAATACCGGAACTGGAAACAATAAAAAATAATCTTGAATATTTTACAGGTATTATAAAGCAGACACCGCCAATATATTCTGCTGTTCATGTAAACGGAGTCAGGGCGTATGAACTTGCGCGGAAAGGGATAACCGCAGAATTAAAAGAGAGGGAAGTTACGGTCAATTCTCTGGAAATCAACAGCTATGAAGAAAATATTCTTGATTTTAATATAAACTGTTCATCCGGCACATATATCAGAACACTTGCATCTGATCTTGCTAAAAAATGCGGTTCTGCTGCCTATCTGAAAAAACTTGTAAGAACTGACATCGGGGACTTCAATCTTAAAGAGTCAAAACCTCCTGATGAAATTACTGAAAATGATATTATTACGCCTGAGGAAGGGCTTAAAAGATGCAATATACCTGTAATAACAGCTGATAAAATCCTGGCAGAAAAAATATTGAACGGGAAAAAACTCCCCGAAAGCAGTAATATTATTAATAATCCTGACAGCGGCGGGGGAAATCTCT
>JAVEZE010000231.1:0-3759 GCA_034003145.1 Spirochaetia bacterium | reverse complement strand
GCAGAAATAATTGACCAGATAGCGGCCAGCTGCGGTGAAAAACCCATCAAAATCATTATAAAAATGATAAGGATAGGAAGAAGCAGATATCCCTCTTTTTTTAAAGTCTTTCCAAGAGGTGGAATATCTTTTTTGGGAAGTCCCTTGATTCCTCTTCGTGCCGCGATAAAGTGAACCATCATTCCGACGCCTAGAAAATAAAGAAACGCGGGAATGATTGAAATTCTCACTATTTCCGTATAAGGCGTTCTGGTAAAAGCCGCGATAAGAAACGCTGCAGCGCCCATAATCGGCGGCATAAACTGTCCTCCGGTAGAGGCGGCAGCTTCTATGCCGGCTGCGGTATGGGCACGGTATCCAAGTTTCTTCATGATCGGAATTGTGTAGGAACCGGTTATAACAGCATTGGCAGCGGATGAGCCGGTTACTGAACCGATAAGTCCGCTTGATATAACCGCTACCTTGGCAGGGCCTCCGCGGGCGCCGCCTGCAAGGGCAGTTGATATTTTTTCAATTGCTTTTCCGCCGCCTGCTGAATCAATGAATGAGGCAAAAATTATAAAAGGAAATATGTAGGTGGCGTAAGTATTCATTACAACGCCCCATATCCCTTCCATGCTGAAACCTATAAACTCAAAAATTCTATCCGGCTGAAAACCGTAGTGTCCAAGCATGCCAGGGACATAAGGCCCGAAATAGGCATAAAGAAGAAAGATAAGAGCCATTACAGGAAGCACATATCCGACAACTCTCCTTGCAAGTTCAAGCGACAGGAGAATAACAAGGGCGCCGATAACAAGGTGAATAGTATCGGGATTGCCAACTTTTTTTATCGCATAATGCGGATAGATAAATATCCAGACAATTACTACCGCAGCTGCCGCCAATGCGAGCAGTATATCAAAAATTGACGGATTTGCGTTTTTATTTTTTATTGAGGATCTGTACATCAGAAAAGTCATTACCATCGTAAGAATGTAATAGATTCCCCGGTGGCTCTCTGTTGATAATGAGCCGGTACCGCAGGTAAGCCAGTAAATAAAGGAAAAAAGGGCACCAGTTCCAAACATGGTGTAAAGAAGCACCCTGTTAGCAGGCTCGATAGCCCTTCTGCGGTCAACCAGGGATTCTGCCTGTTTTTCCTTTTTTACATCTTTAATTTCGTTTTCCATAAAATGTTAATCCTTTTGCTTATGATTTTATCAGGACAAATATTTGGGTTTTAACTTAATACAGGAAATAAACCCGGGTAAGATTAATTCCCCCGGGTTCCAATGTTTAATTTGTTTAATAGATTATTTCATCTCAGGCGGAATAAGCGATTCAGGAACACTGATTCCCTTGTCACGATAGTATTTTACAGCGCCCGGGTGAAGCGGAACAGGGAAGGTGCTCATCTGTTCAAGGTAAGGTCCGATAGTTGAAAGATTATGATGAATACTTGAAAGTTCTTTAAGGTTTGCAGGATCAAGCCCAATAACCATCATATCATAAACCGCCTTTGCTGAAAGATCTTTCTGGGCTGCCCAGTAAACAAGGAAAGAAATACAGGGAGAATCCTGTTTTACAGAACTGTATGTTCCGGCTTTGATAACTGATTTTGAGTAGGAAGGATACGCAGCAATTATTTTTGCAAAATCCGCGTTCGAGGGGGCAATCAGCTTGATTGGCCGCTGCGCATCAAGTGTTACAACAGCTGAAGCCGGAGCGCTGCTGGCGCCTGCCGCATCGATTCTGCCGTCCTGGAGTGCCCTTCCTGCATCATCCCAGCCCATGTACCTGACATCAACTTTTTCAAAAATGCCAAGAGCTTTCAGAATGTTCTCTGAGTTGATAGCGCCGCCGCTGCCTGTATTACCCATAACTACTGATTTTCCTGCAAAATCCTGAAGAGAATTAATATCAGTGTTACTTGCAAGTGTCACAAAGTGGTGATGACTCTCATAAACGCCGGAAATAAGGCGGAAATTTTTGTTTGGCTCTTCTCCCTTGAATTCGCCTGCTCCTGTCCAGAGGTCAAGTGCTGTCATGGCATGAGTCAGCCATGTATCAAGCTGTCCTCTTGCTGCCTGCCTGTTGTTATCTGCAGACCCTCCGGTTGAAACAGCTGTAATGTTCAAATTCGGGTTTGCGCTGCTCAGATAGGATGCAAACCCCCCTACTGTCGCGAACCATGATCCGCCAGGAGCGCCGCCTCCGAACCTTATAAATTCTCTTTTAGCCCCTTCTTTCTGTCCGCCCGCAAAAGCAAAGGCTGCCACAAGAAAGAGAACCAGTATCAAAACTGTTACTTTTCTAAAAATTTTCATTAAATATCTCCTCGGTTATTGGATTGGATTGTATTACAATGCTATTGTAGCATTGTAATCGCGATCTGTCTATTTTTTTTTCATCTGTAAAGTCATCAAAAAAAGGGTGTATTCTGCCTGATGCGGTACCCATAAGAGATACGGCAATGATTACTGTTGTCATATCTTAAACGATTTAGCATATAAAAACACAATTTCCATAGCCGTTTTATTATTGATAATAATTGCACATCTTTCCATCCTGGTTTAGGATAACAAAACCATGTGGTGGATAAACCCTTTACTGCTTTTCATAATTTCCTTTTTTTTAGGGATTGTCTCTGTCCTTGCGGGTATAGGAGGGGGGTCGATATATGTCCCTGTTGTAGCTGCCTTTTTCCCTTTCAATTTTGACCTGATCAGGGGGGCAGGGTTATTCCTTACACTTGGAAGTTCACTCTCTGCCGCGCCCCGGCTTTTAAAACAGGGGTTTGCCGATATCCGCCTGTCTCTCCCGTTTGCCTTATCAGGGGCTGTTTTCTCGGTAATAGGGGCAAAAGCAGGGCTTGCCGCTGATGAGAGGGTTTTAAAAATCACTCTGGGGGCAATCATGATGGCAGTTTCAGTATTTATGATAATAAACAGATCCCGCTCATCATCCCCCCTCCCTTTAAAAAAGGATTTTATAGCTTCACTCCTTGATATAGGGGGTGTTTTTAAGAATAGCAGCAAGGATGAAGGGAGAGCATGGAGTATAAAGAATTCAGTCACAGGGATGATACTCTTTGCCTTTATCGGAATAATATCAGGCATGTTCGGCATAGGAGGGGGCTGGGCCGGGGTTCCTGTACTTAACCTTGTTTTAGGCGTTCCGCTTAAACTTGCCGCAGGGACCAGCAGCATTATAATCTCTGCCAACTCATCATCTGCAATCTGGGTTTATATATCACAGAACGCGGTTTTCCCCCTTATCGCACTTCCCTCTTTTCTCGGAGTAGCGCTCGGATCAAAGCTCGGCGCCCGTTATATGGGGAAAGCAAGCCCTCGCCTTATAAGGAGCCTTATAATTGCGTTTCTGATTTTTTCAGGCATCAGGCTGATAGCAGGTAATCTATGAAAAATCAGAATGATATGAACAAAAAATACGGTACTATCTGCTGGTGGATTGATAAATCTTTTCTTTTCATTCTGGTTACAGGTTTTATCCTTTTTCTTGTTGAGCTTTCAGCTCATCCTGAATACGGAGAGCAGATTGCCGCGATGTGGCAAATGGATGGAAAAAGCCTTGCAGGGCTTTACACTGATTCAGGAATGAACGGACTTCTCCTTTCACCATCATACAGACTTCTATATTTCTCCATTATTCTATTTGCATCTGCGGTGGGGCTAAGCCTTCTTCTCCTCTCAATCCTGTTTTTACTTAAAAAGGAGTATGCAGCATTTATTTTTTCGTTTCTCACAGTGCTTGCAA
>JAVEZE010000230.1:0-3761 GCA_034003145.1 Spirochaetia bacterium | reverse complement strand
TACAACCCCAAGCCCGGCCGCTGTAAGGGTAATTCCTGAAACATAGGCTCCCCATGCCATAGCAGCTCTGCTGTCAATATCGCTGCAGTTAAATACCGCTTTTTCAAGATTTTCACCTGCTGCTTTAAGAGCCGCGGATGCTAGTGAATCAGTATATACAGAAGCTTTTGTTGAGACAAAAGACTCGATAAGCTGGGTTACTGCGTCCATTCCGGATGAGGCTGTAATTTCAGGCGGACAGGATAGCATCAAGTCCGGGTCAATTATTGCGTAATCAGGCACCATGGATTCATCTCTTAACGATTTTTTAAAGCCCTCTTTCCCCACACTGCTTATAACAGAGTTTTTTGTCGCCTCAGATCCTGTCCCTGATGTTGTAGGGACTGCGATAAAAGGGAGCTTTCTCCCGCTTAAATGCAACGTCCCTACCCCTTCAAGGTAATCCCGCACGCTCCCCTTATGTAATGCCATAACAGATGCTGCCTTGCCCGCATCAACAACACTGCCGCCTCCGATAGCAGCGACAAAAGAGACATTGCTGCGCTTTATTTCCTCCACCGCATCATCAACAACAGAGGGAGAAGGCTCGCCGGGAATGGCGAAAAAAAGGACTTTCCTGCCGCGCCCGGTCAGCATCATACTTATTTTATCGCGGAATCCTGATTTTTCAAGAAATGAAGAGCCTGTAAAAACAGCTGCTGTTCCTTTATCCAAAGAGTGGGCTGTTTTTTCAAGAAAAGAGATACTTCCCTTTCCAAAATAAAGGAAAGGGGTACGGGAAGCCTGAAAACTTCCCAATGCGTTTTCTTTTTTAACATTACCGCTCATAAATATACCACCAATATACCTGGATTTCTTTTAAAGATTTCCCCTTAAACCGATCTCATCTGCCGCTTTCTTCATCCCTTCGATAGTCTGTGTAATAATATCTGAAAGCTCCATTCCAAGTATCTGAGCCCCGTTTTCTATTACAGAGCGGTCAACGCCGGCTGCGAATCTTTTATCCTTCCATTTTTTCATTACAGATTTTGTTGTTGTATCAAGAACACTTTTGGAAGGCCTTACCATAGCGGTTGTCGCTACAAGTCCTGTAAGTTCATCAATTGTGTATAATATTTTTTCCATTTTGCTTTCAGGTTTAACATCTGAGCAAATTCCCCAGCCGTGGCTTACAACAGCCCTGATATATTCTTCCGGCCAAGATTCCTCTTCAAGTATTTCTTTTGTTTTACTGCAATGCTGATCAGGATATTTTTCATAATCAAGATCATGTATCAGCCCGATAATTCCCCATTTATCAACATCCTCGTTTTCAAGCGCGGCAAAATGCCTCATGACAGATTCAACCGCAAAAGCGTGTTTTATAAGACTGTCACTCTGATTATATTTTTTCAGCAGATTTAAAGCTGCTTCCCTGTCTGGAACATTACTGCTCATTTCCCCTCCCTGTTTTTTGAAAATAGTTTTGTAAATATTTTATAAATCCAGCCTTCCTGAAAAAAACAACATATCCGCAATCATCCGGCAGATAACTGTTGAACAGTGCCTTGAAAACAGTCATCTTTTTGCATTCAGGGCACATCTGGAACCTATTCTCATACACAAAACATTGATTTGATTCAATATCAAGATACTGGCATGGGCTGTTTTTATCAATTATGCAGATCCCGTCAATCATTTTCTTTTTCAGGCAGCAGAAACCGCATTTTCTGCACAGATTCTCCCACCACCGCATCATTGTATCCTTTTACTGGCCTGAAGCAAAATAGCCCAGTTCATCCCGTCCGCTTTTTTTATTATAGACAGTCTCAAGTTTTACCGGTATATATTTCCGGCCGAACTGCTCAAAGCTTTTTGACCTGTATTCCAGCAGATAATAGCTGCTTGAAGAATCTTTTATAACATCAGCGATATCGCCTATTCCATCCGGCTCATAGATGTAATAACTGGATCCGCCTGTTTCCCTGCACAGGTATTCAAGCTCTTCATTGACAGCGCCCGGCTCAAAATAGATATAATAAAAATTGATGTTATTGTTCCTTAGGTACTGCATGATATCGACAAGTTTGTACTGCTCAAATTTAAATTGGGAAGGCTTGCCTGAATAAAGGAATACTACAGCTTTTTTCTCCATGCTCCTTACTATCTGAGAAGCCCCAAGCCTGATACCTGCGCCAAGGGCAAATTCCGCAGAATACGATGTGCTCTGGAGAATATTTTTTATAACATCCTCACGTTCTGTTTTTTCATCAGCAATCATTGAGGCATTCCTGCCGGCGGAAATAAGCCTTATCTTGTCACTGGATTTAAATGAACTGTACAGCTCATTGATGGTTTTTCTTAAGACATCCTTCTTCTCTGTCATATATACTGATTCTTCAAAAACAACTGAAATATCCGCGGTTTTCGACTGATTCCCCTGAAAAACAAGAGAAAGATCATCCGGATACATTCCATCCTCAGAAACCCTGAAGTTCCCTTTTTCAAGCCCAATAACAGGCTGGCCGTTTCTTTTTTCTATGCTCGCCAGAAGCCTTACAACAGGAAAATTCACTTCATCAATACTGTCGATCCTTACAAAAAGCCCTTCATATACAGATTCTATATCTGAGAGAAACATGATGCTGTTTTTGTTGAAATCAGAAACCATAAGATCGTTGTTTACATTGTACCTCGCAAAAGCCAGCCGCCCCTGCCTGTCTGCTTCAAATATTACCTCTGCATGTTCAAGCTCAATGTTAAAAACCACTATCCGGTCTGTATCAGCTACAAGGAGCGAGTCGCTGCCATGGGGAGTAATTCCCTCAGGACCGTGGAAAATTCCACGCCCGACAGTTTTTATAAAATTGCCGCTGTGATCAAATATGTCGATAGATTTTCTGTCAAGGTCAGCTACACATACCCGGTTATCAATAACCGCAACTCCGGTAGGCCCTTTAAGCCCCTGATACCTGCCGGAAGACTTTCCAAAGCTTAATATAAACTTGCCGTCATAATCATATTTGGAAATCCTTTTGTTTCCCCAGTCAGAAACATAGATATAACCGGTTTTGCTGTCTGCAAGGTACTGGGGTCCCAAAAGCTCTCCGCTCCCGCTTCCCCTCTTTCCGAATTTCTTTTCTATCCGTCCGCCAATAGTTAACTTTGTAATCTGGTTTCCTGTATATTCGCTTACAAAAAGAGAGCCGTCTGTGGCACTTATTACATCAAAGGGATTATTTATAATGCCCATACCGCCCTTTATTCTGCTCAAAAGTCTTCCGTTAGCGTTAAAAACCACAAGCTCGTTTGTGACAAAACTCGCGACAATAAAATCTCCCCCTGGAAGCGGCAGCACTGCGCCGGGGCGCTTGAAATATTTCCCCTCTTCCTCGCTCCCCCCTTTTATCTCTTTTTCTATTATCAGTTTTTTTGATCCCTGGGGAATATCATAGATACGCCGTTTTGATGAAATTATTTCCATTTTATTATCAAGATTGGTAGATCTGTAGCCTGAATCAATCAGCGCATTCCACACAGAGATGGCTGTATCTTCAAGACCAGACATGTAATAGGCCCTTCCTAGCCATTCACGCGCAAGCTGGTCTTCCGGATTGTATGAGACAGCTTTTTCAAATGAGAATATCGCCTTGTTATAAAAACCTGTGTAGAAAGACTTTATCCCCCACTTGAATTCGTCAAAACCCTGGGAAATATCCATAAAATTCTGGGGGGATGCTGTATAACTTGCGTATAGAGAAAGTGCAATAATAAAGCTTAAT
>JAVEZE010000229.1:0-3832 GCA_034003145.1 Spirochaetia bacterium | reverse complement strand
TTTTTGGTTTATTGTAAATGTTTTCATTTTTATCGGTAGATTTTTTTTTATTTATAGAGTCAGCTTATTTTTTTTCATTCATCAGATTTTTGTCATTTTCTTTGCATATTGAACTGATTGCCTGCCTGATTTTATACCTCGTTGTTATTTTGCTACTTTCAACATAGTTGATTATTTTTTCGTGTATATATTTTATTATGGTCGTTGAAGTTCCGGCAATCAGCCCTGTCTTTTCAAATTTATCATTATTTTCCTCTAAAAGAAGAAATTGTTCAATAAAATTCTTGATATCTTTTTCAAGTACTGATTCTACAATTTCGCCAAGATTGTTAATCTGATCCCTGTCTTTGCTGAGGTTCTTTGCCATTGTTTTATAAAGTATGTCAATATCTTTCACATTTATCTGGGCGGAATGCCAGAAATCTTTAATTGTTTTAGCTTGTGGCAGATTTTCCGTTTTATTGTTTTCATGATTTTCCTGCGTTTCATCATCATCAGTATCATTTTCTTCTAATGCCCCCCTTAATTTTGAATGCAGATCTTCAACGCTTAAGGACAATATTTCTTTAACCTTTTCTTCCCTCTTATATTTAATATTCTCGTTTCTTAACACACTGCTTCCTAAAACATACCAAAGTTTAAGCATTATCCTTTCAGCAGTATTTTCAGAGAGATCCATTTGCGATATTTCCTTTACGGCTTTGGTAAAGGGTTCACTTAAATACTGCCTTGAGTTAATATCAATAACTTTGCCTGAGAATTCCTTTTTTCTGACAGGGCTGTTGTTGACTATCATTTTTAAAAAGAGGTTCAGCTTAAATATGTCAGGTGTATAAACATTTTTTCTGTATTTCTCAGGATAGGTATTTTTGTAAAGCCTGCTTTCTTCTTCAAAATCCTGCTTACAGAAACTTTCCCATTCTTTCTTAAATTGTTTCTGAAATACATCTTCCATAAAACTGTAGGTTTCTGACTCATTCAGAGTGAGTTTCTCAGCATCCATATCACGCCCCCTGTTATTTATTAAACACGCCCATAATGATATTAAAAACACTGATGTTTTCAAATAAAAATGAAGTTGTTTCAATTTTTATGGCAATTTCCCCCGGCTTATATTTTAACGCCCTGGATTTACTGTTCATTTATTCTTTGTCGGCATAACTTTTGTTTTATAAATTTCATCATGTATTGCTTTTTTCATTTTTGCAATGTCTTCATTGATTTTTTCTTTCCCAAAAACGATGTCAAAAACTTGAGACCCTGCTTTTTCCCCTATATAATATCCTGCTACGCTTAAAAGCACTACACAGACGGCTCCTGCCGCTGGTGTTCCTGCTGTTCCTGCCCCTATACAGACCGGTGCAGAGAGCTTAGACGCGAGAACACCACTTCCAATACCTGCACCCGCAGTTGTTATTTCTCTGTAAAATTCCTTTTTATTGAATGCTTCCGCAAAGCCGTGTTTATTTAAAATAAACCCGACCTCAAACACTGAAGCTACAGCGGCGGCATACGGCGCATACTTTAAAGTATTTCTTACTGCTTTAAATGAGCTGTATCTGGCCTTTCTAAGTTTATAAATGTCCGGGTGGTTTCGATACATGTTTTTCCCGAGGCGGTGATCGCTCTGAGTCATGATCTTCAGATTTGAATAATGGTTGGTGCCGTTTAGGGAAAGCGGTTTAATATGATGTAATTCCAGAGGTTTACTGTCCAATCCAACAGGAGCTTTGCCTATTTGCATGCTTGCGATGTTCTCAACAGATCTCTCCCATTTGGCCGATCTTTGAATTAGGTTGTTAAGTCCATTGCTTTTTTTGTGATATTTTGCATATTACTTCCATACATCCGGTCTTGTCACCTTGTTGAACTCAGCTCTTCTTTTTTCAAGGCTTGGTTTTGCCAATATTTCATCAAAAAACAGTGCTCCCGCTGAACTCTGTGCATAAACGGGTGCTTGTACCGGGATTGATATCAATACTGCAAAGAGTGTTATTATGACTTTAGAGTTCACATGTCCTCCATTTTTAATTTGACGGTATTTTTTATCATAATGTCCAGTTCATCTCCCTGTTTTTCTGAGATCTGATCTTTGGTCAGGTCGATCAATGCCGTGAAAGTTTCCATGACTGCTTCCGGCAGATACTTTGTATCTATTCTCCCGAGATGGATTGCGGCAGATGTCATAAGTTTTCTGTTCTCTTCCAGCGGAGACAGGAAACTTGAAATACTGTTAAATGATTTATGGAATTCTTCCATAATGCCCAGTGCCCGGCTTATGTATTTAAGGTGCTGTATTCTCATCAGGTTGAGAGATGTTTCTTTAAATTCACTGATAATGCCGTTTATTTCCTTTTTTGTATTTTCGTCATCTGCATAGGGGAATATGGCGATTCTTTTTGATGCCTCGATCATTATTTCTTCGGATTTTTTCCATTTGCCGGACTTAAGTGCCAGTAAATACAGTTTTTTCAGTTCTTCTCTGATCATAACTTTAAGAAAAAGGGTTATATCGTATTTAATTATATCGATGCTTTCTGTATCACATTGACCTGTTTCAATTTCATCAAGCCTTATGAGCAGGCCGGCGACATCGATTGACGAAGAATTGTCATCAAGTGCCTCGATCATTTCAACGGCATTGTTAAAGATCTTTTCGCACTGTCCGCTCTCATCTTCTTTAATATCCGTATCGTTATCAGGGATTTCTTCACTGTCATCTGCGGCATCATCATCTGCCGGAGAAGATGTGTCCGGTGTTCCGGATGGTATTTTCACTTCGGGGTTTTCTTCATCGGCAAAAGCAGAACATGTCAGTATTGCAAGCATAAATACCGATAGAATTGTTTTATATGAAAGATTTTTCATTTACAGTGTCTCCCCGGAACTTATGGTGATTATTTTATTCTGAATTTCTTTCCTTGTATTAACAACATCTTCTATCACGATCTTCTTTTTCTTAGGCCATAACACATTAAATATAGCGGAATGTGTGAACTCTCCTGCCTTTGAACCGGCTGCATATCCTGCCATGCCTGCGGCGATAGAACATGTTGCTCCGACGACCGGTGTTGTTAATATGCCTGCCATTATACACGCCGGTGATGTTATTGTCACTGCGGTTACCGCTCCGCCTGTCCCGAAAGCAAATCTTACCGGTATCAGGGTGAGTTTTTTGTAAAACTCCCTGTCCGGATTAATTCCGGGTGTTTTAATCTCATTTATCAGATGTATGGTTTCAACAGTTGCCAGGGTCGCTGATGCAAGAGGTGTATATCTTCCTGCTTTAATGACCGCACGGGCGGAAGGGATCACCTCACTGTAACGCACCAGTTTTTTAATTGTTTTATAATATCCGAATGTTGCTGAGCTTTGTGCTTTAAGCGGGGAACAGATCAAGATAAAGAAGATAAATGTGACCGTAAGCGCGGCTTTTTCTGCTGTTAAATTAAAACTGTTCATCCTTACCTCCTTTGAGTGGTTTTTCAGTATTTATGCTGGCCACAATAGTATATATCAAAACCCCGTCTCCATATGAAGACCGCCTTTATCATCGAGATACCCTATTCTCTTTTCAGGAAGACCGAAAAGGGGGAAAGTGTTGTTTGCAGAAATGTATTTAGATGTGTCAGGGTAGATCGTTCTGATCTCTTCAGTTTTTTCAGGGAACAGATATTCAAGAACATTTCTGATGATGTAATATGTCGCCATCCCTGCGCCTACTCCCCAGAACGGTCCGAGCATTCCTCCGGCGGTCGCGGCATAGAATGCGGATTTCGAAGCGGCACCTGCACATCCTGCAGAAACAGTGTTTTTTGCGATCTGGGATATT
>JAVEZE010000228.1:0-3852 GCA_034003145.1 Spirochaetia bacterium | reverse complement strand
CTCGGTATCAGCGATGACCAGCCCCACAGAATAAAATACCGTCATCTGACAAGAGAATAGTAATCTGCTCTGTTTCTTAGCGGATTAGATTATGGCCCTGTGCCGGCAAACTGCTGACACGGGCCATTTTATTTTTTGAATACTTTTAAAAGTTTGGAAAAAGATTTTTTTATCACAGATTTAAAATCTTCTCTTTTGATCTCAAGAAGATAGATTAAAAAAAGTTCCTCAATTGTTTGCCTGGGACCGGGAGACTCCTGAAGCTTTCTTTTTACAGCATTTTCATTTCTTATGTGAAAAAATGAATAGATTTCCCTTGCGTCCCCCTGGAGAAATATTCCATGTTTTTCCTTATATAAATTTTCTTTTTTAAGAATTTCAACAGCCTTTTCCCTGTCAATCGCGGAAATATTGGAAGATTCCATAATTTGCCTGAGATGGGTTATCTCTTCAAAACTGAGTCCGAATACGAATTCCTCGAGCGCCTGTTCCATACTGTTTTTAATTCCAGCTGCAGAAGAAAGAAAATCTCCCCAGATATCAGGGAGATTTATTGAAATCCTGAGTACCTCCATGGTGCCCTGCAGTGTCCCGAGGACAGGAACAGCTTTGCACCTCTCTTTCCAGAGTGCCATCAGCGGAGGGGAGAAGGAATCAAGATTTCTGTCCATCCGGTATTCCCACAGAAAAGAGAGCTCGTCAGCCGCAGCTTTTATAATGACAGAAGAGGCAATTTCATTTTCAATAATTGCCTCATATGCCTTTTCCGCCATAAGAGAAAAAACAAGTTTATCACGGTAAAATTGAATTTCTTTTGCAAGTAAAGTATTTGCCTCAATTGTCATCAAAATCTTTGTTATAAACGAGAAGAAATTTATTTTTGTCAGAATAAAGCTTCTTCCCATTGTCGCTCTGGTGGGAAGAAGAAGTGGATTTGCTGTACCGGTAAGGGAAAGGGTTTCTGCCATTGTATTTATATCTCTTTTTGACATCCCATGCCTTTCCCCTGAGCGCAATGAAGGAGTTCTCGATACAAGTTCCGCTAAAATGGTTAGATCTTTTTTCTGCCTTAAGAAATTCGAGTAAATATCTTTCCCTTTTTCCTTAAAGATGTCAGCTGATTTATCAACCAGCAAGGCTTCTTCCTGTGTAAAAGCGTTTATTTTGTGCATTTGTTTAACTTGACAGCAGTCTAATGCAGTTTGATAATTTTTTCAATTACCAGCTGTTTGCATCTGTTTGGAAATAATTTTTTCAATCTGCAGCGGAATTTGCCCTTCAGGGGCAAGGCAGTAGGTAAGGTTTTTTTCCTCTTCTCCAATAAGTGCTGTTCCAAGGGGAGAGAGTATGGAAACCTTGTTTAGATCCTGGCCTGTATCAGCCGGAAAAACAACTGTTACCTGTTTAACCTCGCCTGTATCAAGGTTTTTGTAGCTAACAGTTGAATTTATACTTACAGCATCAATTTTCTGGATTTCTCCGATATTGTCTGCAATTACTTTTGCGTTTTTAAGTTCATCTGCCAATTTTAACAGATGTTTTGATTTGAGGCGGTTTGATTCTTTATATACCTGAATGAGTTTTACGAGTTTTTTATAATCGCTATTAAATAATACAATTTTTTTTGCCATGAATATACCCTCCAGATAATATATTTAATATAGGTGTAAGTAAACCAGTTTACAACATTAAAAAAACAGGTAGCAAGAATACATGTTTAATGCCTGTTCCTTAGGTAGTTGATAAGGTTTATCCCTTTTTTATTAATTCCCAGCTTTTTTCTGATTGTGTTTCTGTGTCTTTCCACTGTTTGGGGAGCAATTCCCAAAAGAGCGGCAATCTCTTTTGTTGATTCACCGTTTTTTACCAATGCGCAAATTTCAAGTTCTCTTGGTGTTAAAATATCGGCAAACTGCTCCATGTTGTTCCCCTGTTCTGAAAACAATGCCTCAATCTGCATCTTTAATTGATTTAATATGGCATTCTGCCTCTGGTTAAGTACAGTTCCCTCAAGTTCGTATATCAGAGGCTGGATAAATGTACCTGATGTTCGGCTGACTGTTTTTATAAAATCTTCCCTGTCTTTTCTTATCTGGTAAAGTATTTCCTTAAGTGCTGTATTCTTTACTTCAAGTTCCTCTGCTTGTTCTTTGAGTTTTTTAAAGTAGCTATTTTTGGAGATTGCGTTTGCAAGCAGCGATGCAGCAGATTCGATCAGTTTTTTTTCTCTTTCAATCAACGCGTCTCCTGAAGAGTACCATAAATAAACAGCAAGCTTCTGGTCACTATTATATATCTTTTCCACAAGAAAAAACGAACTGCCCTTTTCCTGTAAAGGTGTGCCGTAATAGATTTCTTCAGCTGTGATATATATATCTGTATTTTCCGGCTGAGACATTGCTTCCCTTAGAAAGCCGGCCGCTTCCGAGATTATTACATAAGTATCTGTTTCGCCGCTTGTGAGGATAGCGGCGATGTTATAGAGGCAGTCAAGTTCTTTTTCTCTTTCAGCCAGATCATTTAGAAAAGTCATAATAGCAAAATTATACCATACTTTCAGGAAAAATTGTTATTGATAAATATTTTAATCCTTTGTCCTTTATAGGCAGGTATTTATTAATTGGATTATGTATTAATATATAAAATCCGCAGGAGGCAGAGATGAACAACAACGATGTTTTGAGGAGAATCAGATATGCGCTTAATTTAAGAGATTCTGCCATGGCCGGGATTTTTACCCTTGCCGGGCACGATATTCCAGAATCTGCAATCCCTGATATTATTAAAAAAGAGGATGAAGAAGGATATGTTGAATGCAGCGACAGGGAACTTGAAATGTTTCTTGACAGCCTTATTGTCGACAGGCGGGGTAAAAGAGAAAACACAACCGCGGACCCCAATCTGATAAAAAAAGCAGATATTACCAACAATATGATCCTGAAAAAACTCAGGATTGCTCTTGATTTCAAAGAAGAAGATATGCTTGGAATCTTTCGCCTTGGCGAATTTGAAATTACCAAATCCGAACTTTCCGCTCTTTTCAGAAATAAAAACCATAAAAATTATAAGGAATGCGGGGATCAGCTTCTTAAGAAATTTCTTAACGGGCTTACTGTTCATTTCAGGGGAAAAAAATAATCAAAAAAATTAAAACAGGCTGCCAGCAATTTTATCTATGTACCTGTTTTGATATTTATCCTGGATTTTTTTCTTTAAAGCTGTAATACCCTGTTTCTGTGAAGATAATGTGGTCAAGCAGTGGAAGGCCGAGTACATCGCCTGCCTCGGTGAGCCTTTTGGTTACTTCCATGTCTTCTCCGCTCGGCTCGAGGTTTCCGCTTGGATGGTTGTGGCAGACTATTATAGCGGCAGCCCTGTCTGAAATAGGATCTGCGAATACCTCGCGCGGGTGTACGAGAGAGCGGTTGATCAGCCCCACTGTTACAGTTCTAATCGCTATAATCTCATGCGCTCCGTTAAGTGAAGCAGAGAGAAAAATTTCCTGCTTCCTGTCTGCAAAATGGCGTATGTAAGGGTAAATGTCGGACGGTGATTTGATTCTTTTAGTCTCAGGACATAAAATACGCCTTGAAAACTCAATACCGGCTGCGATAGACGCAATCTTGGCTTTTCCAATTCCTTGAATCTCAAGAAGTAATGTTTCATCAATCCGGTAGTTTATTTTGTCCAGCTGTTTAAGTACTTCCTCAGAAAGTGAGTAAACCCCTTTCCCCTTTATCCCCTTGCCCAGAATTATGGATAAAAGTTCCCTGTCAGAAAGGTTTTTGACCCCTTGCGTGAACAGCTTTACCCTTGGACTGCATTCTGCAGGCAGTTCTCTTATTTCTATAA
>JAVEZE010000227.1:0-3842 GCA_034003145.1 Spirochaetia bacterium | reverse complement strand
GGCTACATCCTTAAAGGGTGCGGCCTGACTTTAAGCCTTTTTGCGGTTACTGCCCTCGGCTCGGTTCCGATTGCGATACTTTTCGCGCTCGGCCGGGTCTCCGGGCCTAAATATCTGGACAAATCTTTGGGTATTTATGCCTGGATATTCAGGGGCACTCCCCTGCTTCTTCAGCTGTTTTTTGTCTACTACGGACTTTCAATTTTCGGGATCTCTCTGAAACCGTTTACCGCGGCTTCACTCACCTTTGTAATAAACTATGCCGCATATCTCATGGAAATTTTCCGTTCCGGTATCCAGTCGATAGATAAGGGGCAGTATGAGGCGGCAAAAGCTTTAAACATGACATACACCCAGACAATGAGAAGGATAATCCTCCCCCAGGCATTGAAAAGAACAATACCCCCCTGCTGCAACGAGGCAATAACACTTGTAAAAGACACAGCCCTCGTAATTGTAATAGGGATGGGAGATCTTTTGCGTTCGGCCAAAGAGGTTTTTACCCGCGACTTCAGAATAACACCTTTTGTGATAGCCGCGATAATATATCTGATAATGACCAGCGGAATAATTGGTATATTCAGAAAAATTGAAGACAGACTGGGAGTCTATGAATGATCAAAATAATAAGCATGAAAGGTGTGTGCAAAAACTTCGGCTCGATCAAGGCGCTCGATAATGTAGACCTTGAAGTTTCAAAAGGTGAGGTAATAACCATAATAGGCCCGTCAGGAAGCGGAAAAAGCACGCTGCTCCGTTCCATAAACCAGCTTGAAAAAATAGATTCAGGCAGAATAGAAATAGAAGGAGAGCCTGTCATAAATATTTCGCCTGACGGGATACATGAGCACATACCCAGAAAGCAGATAACGCGTTTAAATAAAAAACTGGGTATGGTCTTCCAGCACTTCAATCTTTTCCCTCACAAAACCGTACTTGAAAACATTACAGAAGCACCCCTTATTGTAAACAAGATGAAGTTATCCGAAGCGGAAAATATCGCCCTGAAACTGCTTGAGACAGTCGGCTTATCTGACAAAAAAGACGTATACCCTTCCCGGATTTCAGGAGGGCAGAAACAAAGAGTCGCCATCGCCCGGGCGCTGGGAATGCAGCCTGACATACTGCTTTGCGACGAGCCCACATCCGCACTTGACCCTGAACTTGTAGGGGAGGTGCTCGCGACACTCCGAAAACTGGCCAGGGAAAAAATGACAATGATTGTGGTAACACATGAAATGGCGTTTGCCCGTGAAATATCAGACCGGATAATCTTCATGGATGAAGGGAAAATACTCGCAGACGGCCTTCCCGACCAGGTCATCGGGACGCCTGATCACCCCCGGATCAGGGAGTTTGTGAAAAAGTTTATTTAACTGCCTGAATCTATTTTTTCAAGCTGGTCTACATGAAATAAAATCCGGCCAGTTTATTCTTTAATTGAAATAAGTTTATCCGCAATCATTACAATAATTGCCTCAGGATAATGGGGAGGGATCAGGGTATAGGGCCATCTGTGTTTCAGTATAATGTCTCTTTCCAGAGTGGAAACCGGGCCGAATAATAATGCGGTGTATTTAAGTGAATCATCCCCTTCTCCGGCATCACGATGGCGGTTTTCAAACTGTTTCTTTATCTGGCTGCTGCAATAATTGCTGTAATATTCAAAATTGCGCAGAAGCGCTCCGCGGACTATGGCTTTTTTATTCATCTGAAAGTTTTTGGCAATCCGGCAGGCGAGGTATGCGACTGCAATATTGTGGTCAAATACGCTTCTATCGTTTTGCCTTATCCCTTTAAGCCTTTGATATTCGGGGTTTTCAGTAATAGGTGAAGATATTTCAAGGAAATCCTTATCCATCATCCAGCTATTGCGGGGATAAGGTTTTTCGCCAGGCAGGTTTGTGAATTCCCCGGCCCACTGCCTTGTTTTCTCAAGGACAAGTGAAGAAAGAGAATGCCACCTCTTTTTTACCGGAAGGGAAAGATTGGGAAACTGCTTCATAGGCCTGATAAAAAGCCTGAAATCCTTTATTGAAAGGTTCATTTTAAATATTCCGGAAAGATCAGCATGTTTTTCACTTGAGAGAATATCCCTTATCCTGCTGGAATATCCAAGATAAAGCCGAGATGAAAAAATCAGATCAAGACAAAAATAAAAAACAAGAACGGATGAAAAAATGTCCCTGTAAACTTCAGGCAATGAAGTTATGAGATTTATCAAAGCAGGTTGAGTCCAGCGGATTTGAATCGCGGCAAAAATAGTCCAGAGGATTGTTAGTTTAAGGCAGATTCTCCCGTTAAGATTAAAACGGTATCCTGAATAATCCCAGAGTTTTATGGAAAAGACTTTCTCCATAAACACTGACGTTATATATTCCAAAGCAGTAAGAATAATTGCGCAAAAGACTATTATTATCCAGAAGGGATGGATCTGAAGGTAAAGCGAGGAGATGTAAATCAATACACCTCCGAAACCGTATACTGGTACAAAGGGGCCGTAAAGAAAACCCGCGTTTTTAAATTGTGCGTCCTGATACAGGCGGAATATCACTGATTCCAATACCCATCCCATAAAAGAGCAGACTGAAAAATAAATAATAACAGAAGAGATATCGTGTAATTCTACCATATCTGTCTCCTGGTGTTTTACTGAATAAACCTTTATATGAATTTACTTAAGAATATCTGCAAAATCAAATTTATCAGCAATTGCGCAGTGTTCTGCAGGAAAATTAAAAACAACTGCGGGAGGGATTGCCCGCAAAGCTAAAAAGGGTTATAACAGACCTGTCATGCAAACCTTGTACGGATTTTTACTTATATTTGTTTCTGCCGTATCATTCGGCGCAGTTCCGATATTCACCGAATACGTATACAGGGAAGGGGTAAATACACAAAGCCTTCTCTTCCTGAGATTTGCCATTGCCTCTTTGTTTATATGGATAATAGTTTTATCAGGCAGGAAAAAGCTGCCGGCTGGTAAGGATGTTTTTATACTGTTCCTTCTTGGTTTTCTGGGATACTCGGGGCAGTCATTCTCATATTTTAAGGCTCTGACATTTATTCCCCCCGCCCTGGTCGCTATACTTCTTTATCTTTATCCGGTTTTTGTCACACTTCTTTCCATCTTCATTCTTAAAGAGCAGATAACGCAGCGTAAAATCATTGCCCTTTTTCTTGCTGTAACGGGAACAATACTTGTAATCGGGATTCAAAAAGGGACAGATATCAGAGGCATTCTTCTGGGTATCAGCGCCGCGGTTATCTATTCGGTCTATATTATTACAAGCTCAAAAGTATTAAAAAGAAACAATACGTTATCATCTACCGCTGTTATAACCACTTCTTCCGCATTTTTCTTCTTGATTTTCTCCCTTAATACAGAACTTATCCTGCCGTCATCCTCGTTTGGCTGGATTAACATGACATTAATAGCAGTTGTTTCAACAGCAATTGCGGTTTACGCCTTTTTCGCGGGAGTTAAGCTGATTGGCGCTGTGAATTCATCCATGATCTCTACATTTGAGCCGGTTGCTACAATGTTTCTCGCATCAGCCGTTTTCAGCTATAAAATAACAGTACTGCAGATTGAGGGAACTGTTCTGATAATCGCGGCTGCCATTCTTCTCTCTCTAAGGGAAAAGAGAACCAAGTTACCCGAAAAAACAGATTCCGGTGCCTGAAAGGCCCCCTCGCCCAGGAATTACAGAGAACCATGAACCATGACTCATGCTCAATCTCTTTCTGCCTTTTTCACTCAAGTTCCGATAAATAACCGAACTATTTTTAATAATTAAATCAGCTGACAATATTGTTTCAGGCAGCATTTAATGATAATT
>JAVEZE010000226.1:0-3913 GCA_034003145.1 Spirochaetia bacterium | reverse complement strand
GTCTTTCCGTAGCGGTAAAAAAAGAAAAGGGGATGACCCAGAAACTGAACAGTGTTTTCAGAAACATTGATCATGAAATATCTAAAACAGTTAAAAACGCAGACAACATAAATGATCTTAAAAAAGTGGGAATGGCTGCAATATCTCATATAAACGGAGGTGTTCAGGCGTGGAAGGAACAGCTTGATAATGCCGTTACCGGAGCCGAATTTTCAGGATCAGTCATTTTTAAAGACTCTTTTCTTATAATGGTGTTCGGAGAAGTAAACACAGGAAAAAGCTCTCTGATGAATTATCTTTGCGGAAAAAGGAAAGGGACTGCTCCGTTAACAGTCAATGCCCCTGAATTTTTTCATCATATTTTTTCCAAGGGAGAACACCATATGGATAATCCTAAGGATATAATTGCAAACGGATTTCAAGAAGGCGCTATAGAAACAACAACTTCAATTCAGGGTTTTACGATGGACCGCCTTACCTTTATAGATTCTCCTGGGATACATTCACTTAACAGTGCAAATGAAGAGCTTGCAAAAAAGTATCTTGAAGCGGCAGACCTTGTCATTTTTACAACAAATTCCCATGAAGCAATGAAAAACTCTGAAAGAAAAGAGGTTTTAAACCTGATAAATGCGGGTAGAACTCCCGTGATCGTGTGTACAAGGTCAGATGATTCAGGCCCGGTTCCTTTAAGCGATAAAGACAGGGATGAGATCGCATCATGGTGCCGGAATTCTATTAAAGATGGCTTGCCGGAAAATAAGAAATCAGAAAAAACAGATGTGTTTCATGTTTCAACTCTTCTTGCAGACATTGCGCTTCAAAACGGTGATGATGATCTATTTATTAAAAGCGGCATGGCTCAGTTTATTGAATTCATTCTTGAAACCGTTGAAAAAAAGGGCCTGTCCATGAAAATGAAAGGGCCTGAAAAAAGAATGCTCGGTATCCATCGCAGGGTTATGCAAAACATTAATGAGATAAGAAACGAGATGAATTCCCTTATCACAGGAGTCAATAGATCACTTAAAGATCTTGAAAAAAAACTGACCGATGAAATTCCGTTCATCCTTTCACATATCTCTCACCGGATACCGCTTATAGTTGAAAAACATGCATCTGAAGGAAACTCATCAGGTTTGACAGAAGAATTGAATAAGATGTTCGGAGATATCGTCAAAGATCGGTTTTTAGATATTACCGCCCGCAACATCATGACTTTTAACCGGGAAGAAATAAACATTCCCGATAATTTGATCGAAAGTGTTAAAATATCCGATATTACAAGAAAATATGTGAAAAAACAGTACAGCGGAAAGATAGGCGGGAGTATCGGTGTCGGAATCATAGGCGGAGTTATCGGCTTTTTTACCGGAGGTCCATGGGGAGCTGCAATCGGTGCAGGTGTCGGAGCAGAACTTGGAAGACATGCCGGAGGATTATTTGACGGAGAAACAACGGAAACGATAGTTGTGGGGGATAACAGAGATGAAGTAGCGGGGGCCGTTATTAAAAAGTGTTCCGATTCATTGAGAGACATCAGTAAAGATCTTGTCAAACTCATAAATGACGGTTATTACAGTCCTGTCCTTGAATGTGTAAATAGAATTGAGTCGGAAATGGGTAATGTCGAAATGATTTTAACTGAAAATGCAGGGGAAAACTTGAAATGAGAGAAAAAAACATGAAACACATTCTGAATAAAATTAAAGAAACCGCATCAAAACACCTTGATATTAAAGATCTTGAAAAATTTAATCTCATATCTCAAAGAATAGTTGGAGAAGATGCTCCTAAAATAGTGATCTACGGAGTTTATAATGCAGGAAAGTCTTCTCTTGTAAACGCTCTGACCGGGAAAGAAGCGGCTCCCGTCGGGAAAATTCCTATAACCGATAGAATATCTGAATATGTCTATAATAATTCAGTTCTGATTGACACTCCCGGCATAGATGCTCCCATTGAACACGAAGAAATTGCAAAAAATACTCTTTACAGTGCCGATGCGGTGGTATTTGTCATGCAGAACAGCGGAAGTTTTGACTGTACAGTAACAGCACAGGAACTTGTCACTTTAATTAAAAGAGGTGTCCCCACGCTCGTAGTTTTTACCAGAAGAGATGATATGACAGCAAAAGATCCCGTGTTCAGTCAGATTATACATAAGTTACAACTGAACATCATTTCGGCAGCTGAAAGAGAGGGCATGAAACTAGACTCTGCAAACTTTCCCGATGTGTTTCTTGTTGACACAAAAATAGCGCTTGAAGGAAAGAAAAAAGGAGATGAAGAGATGACGGAATCTTCAGGGATAGTTTATTTTGAAAACCGTCTTAACATTATGATAGCTCAGTGTGATAAAGAAAAAAGGAAAGAGCAGGCATTTAGAGAGATAGAGCGGCAGATAATTCCAATGATCATAGGCGCAGTTGAAAACAAGATCCCGTCTGAAAAAATAAAAGCACTTCAGGAACAGATCCACGGGATAGAAAACAGAAAGAACACTTTCATCATGCAGTGTGTCCAGGATGCCGGAACTGCTGTGAAAAATTACGGTAACGGATTAAGGGATGGAATTGAAGCAGATGAAGAAGCAGTGAACGGAGAATTTGCCGATATTATCATCAGAAACAGCGAAACAATACTGGATTATCTTGACAGCATCGGAATACAGATCGAAATACCCGGACTGGATCACAGCGGTTTTTCTGAATACGAACAAAACATAATTCTGAATTCCGGCAATGTAAAAAAACTGAAACATCTGATAAAAAATCCTCTCGTTGTAAAAAATATCCAGAAAGGGATAATGAAGCTTGGAAAAATGGCAGGTAAAACAAAATATGCGGCAAAAGTGTCAAAGTTCCTAGGGAAAGCGGCACCTGTGATATCGGCTGTTCTTACGGTTGCTGAAATCGGACTGCTTATCAAAGAAAGCCATGATCAGGAGGAAAAACTTATCAGAAGAGAGCTTGAATTTGAAAATTCCATAAGAACGTGGGAGCTGGAATCTCTAAATCATTTTAAGAAAATAGTTGAAGCTTTTGCAGAGGAAGTGACTTCCGGACCGTTTAAGGAAATTACAGAACAAATGGATGACTTAATTAAAGATGATTCTTCTCTTAAACTACTTCTTGATGAAATCAAAGGTGTCTTGGCCGCTGTTGCAGCTATAGGGCGCCCTGTGCCCGACCGGATGAAGTATGTTTAAAAGATATTTACGGAGGGAGATATGAGTTTCAGTCCGTTCGGCAGTTTTTTCAGTAATGTTATGGAAAATGTTGTAAAGCCGGAGGTGACAATAAAACAGATCGTTAAAAGAATACAGAAATCCATCCGGTGGAGCAGAAGATATCCCGTCAAAGGCGATCATATAAGAGTGCGACGACTTTGGGGCTACTATCATCACGGAATATATGTCAGTGACAACGAGGTTATCCATTACAATACAACAGGTGCCGGCGACGGTCTTCTTGGCGATGCAAAGGTACTGCGTACTGATCTATATGATTTTCTGGAAGGAGCTGTGTGTGAAGTGAGAAATTATTCTTTTTTGGAAAAGGGATCGCTTTTTTCTCCCGGTATTATTGTAAAAAGGGCTCGATCGGAACTTGGCAAAGGCGGGTATAATCTGGTGTTTAACAACTGTGAGCATTTTGCCAACTGGTGTATGATCGGGATGAAAAGAAGTGAGCAGGTGGAAGATATTTTTGATGTAATAAATGATAGGGTTTTAAGGTGAGTTCCTTCCTAATACAGCCCCCAAACTGACACCTGATCTTTGATTCTGTCATAAGCTATTGTTATGTCTGTTGAATGTCCATTCCTTAAGTATATCATGGCTTTATAGTTCTCACCCTCTTTGACGGTGTTAGTTATTATGACTTTCACACAGTCATAATTGTTCCTTCTT
>JAVEZE010000225.1:0-3915 GCA_034003145.1 Spirochaetia bacterium | reverse complement strand
TCTGGACCTTCAGTTGTGATGTATTTTTCTGACATTGAACTGGGCGTAACTGTGCTCTCCATCCGGAAGTTTCCAGATAGCCTCTATTGTCATTGGAATTTTCATACCATTAACCTCTTTATAACTGCTTACCCGCCCTATCCAGGTTTCAAGACTTTCATCGCCCATGTACCTTTGAGTTTCCAGTTCTGTTATTTCCCCTTCTTTATTGAAGCTGACCTTATAGCTGAGGTTCTGATCCATGTAGCTGAAGCAGAGTTCTGCTTTATTTTCATCAACGGGAAACCATTGAAGGCGGGAACCGGGTAACAGATTGGTGGGAAACCAGACGCTTTCCCCCAGCCACCTGAGAAGTTCTCCCTGATCATACCGGGGTCCGCTTCCATCAACTAACTTGAAGAGATTGAGCAGCGACACCTTGATCTGTCCCTCTCCTGAAATATACATATCCCGGACAGAGAATAAAGCGGTTTTTCCCTTCCAGATAAACCCCGGTTCTTCCATTGAAAAAAACTGTTCTCCTTCAATATTGATCCACTCCCTGTCCAGTGCAGTTTTGAACTGCCCATCATGTTTAAGGTATACAGAACTGATGTATGACTGCCCCTCGGTTAAAACATTCCGGAAATAACGCTGTACTGGTCTGGGAAGCTCTGCAAGCTGCTCTTCTTTGTAGATTTTACCGGAAAGATCAACAGAAAGAGATATTAACAACTCTCTTTCCTTTTCTGCCATAAAACGGATATGCATCTTTCCGGCAAACAGAATCAGGGACAGAGAAAACATGATAATAATAATTATCGATAGCATTTTTTTCTTCTCCTTTGGCTGAAAAAATTTCTTTATCATTTTAACCATTGCTTTTATCGAACAGGTTTTTCTTGAACTCATCCACAGGGGCAAAAAGCCATTCAGTCAGGTTTTTTTCTCTTGCAAGTGCTTCATGTTTATTTCCTGTATAACGGCCGATTTTTTTCTCTGAGACAATTTGCCCATCTACCATATAGAGCACACGATCACTTTTTGAAGCAACTTTCGGGTCATGGGTAACAAGAAGAACAGTTGTTCCTGAATTGTTTATAGTCCTTAGAAGCTCCATAATCTCACAGGAAGACAGGGAGTCGAGAGCTCCTGTAGGTTCATCTCCGAAAATTATATCAGGTTCATTTATAAGGGCCCGGCAGATTCCCACGCGCTGAAGCTGGCCTCCTGATGCCTGGGTAATATCATTCTGAGCCAGAGATTCTATTCCTGTCATCTCCATCAGCATCTGAGCTCTTTTGTTGATATCCCGGCGGCTTTTTCTCCCCTGAAGGTATCCTGATAAGATTATGTTATCCTGTATGGAGAGGTTCTTCAGAAGATGAATCTGCTGAAAAATAAACCCCATTTCTTTCAGCCTCAGGGCTGCGAGAGACTTTTCTGAAAGATCTGACAGCTCCTTGCCATTGAAGTTCACTCTGCCGGAGCTCATGCGGTCCATCCCGCAGAGATTATAAAGAAGGGTAGATTTTCCAGAGCCTGAAGGGCCCATGATTGTCGCAAACTCTCCCCTCTCAATCTGAAGGTTCACTTCTTTCAGAACATTAATCCTGTTGTTTTTTCCGAGATTGTAATGTTTACTCAATTTTTTTGATTCCAGTAGTATATTCATTTTTTTCCTTCCTTTATTCCGCGACTGCCGCGGCAATAGTGTAATCTTTTATTCCCCTTATGCTGAGTACAGTTGTTAATGCGACAGATCCTGTCAGCAGGAGAGGGAGCAGAAGTACAGATAGCAGCGGATTTATGATCAATTGTATCCGGGCTGCTCCCATAAACGAAATCAGGACGCTTATGAAAGCCTGTCCTGCAGAGTTTGAAAAAACAGTTCCCCCTATGATTCCAATCATCAGAAGAACCAGTGTTGTGGCCAGATACTGAAGTCGAATATGCATTAGAGAAAAACCAAGGCTCCTCATGACAGCTATCCGTCCTTTGTCCCGGCTTATCATCATTCTGAGAAATAAAGAGGTAATCAGCATAGCTGTCGAAAGCCCGATAATGATGGCAGTGATTGTGATTTTCCTGACCTGTGCGATTGTATTTCCAAGAGTCTGTGAGAGATATGTATCAAGGTCTGTGACTCTTGCCGGAGAGAAGAGCCTGCTGTATTTTGCAACCTTTTCTGTAATGGAAACTCCCGGTTTCATGTCAAGGCTCAGGGTATACCATAGAACCTTATCCTGATTGTAAGGGATAGAGGCTTTGGCAGTGTGTCCCCCATTTGTTATATCCTGATAGACCCCGCATACAACCATCTCCTTCTTTTTTCCATCTATTTCCAGAACCAGGATCTCTCCCATATTTTTATTCAAATCCCGGCTGTTCAGATAGGAGAGGGCTATTTCATCCCCTTTTTGAGGTTCCCTTCCTTTAATATAATCCAGGGGAAAAATAGAGAAATCTCCGGTTTCAACTGTCAGGGGTTCTGTTTCCCCATTCTCTTTGATCATGGTGAACTGGGATGTGACCAGGGGTGAAACACGGACAACTTCTGTCTCCTGTTTGAAAAACTCAATCATATGTTCAAAACGTTCATTGATTTTTTCTGTTTGATGCAGATCAATCCTGATGTCGCTCCGCCCTATGCCCATATAGGAAATAAACCCGGCAGATGAAATAGTGGAGAGAAAGTTGACTGGCAGGATAATGATGAAGCTGGCGATAAAAAAGACAAAAGTTAAAAGGCCATAGTTTTTAAACCGTTCAAATAGATCCCGGATTCCCAGGAACAGATTGATGTTTATTTTCCTGCTGTGTTTAAGCCTCCAGTTTCCGGTTCTTCGGGGAACCTCAGCTTTATCCCCTGCCTGAAGAGCCTGTACAGCGCTGATGTTCTTAAACCGCCTTAGAATCAGGATTACTGAGAAGATCAGAAAAAGAAAAACAGATGCTGCAGCCAGGAGAGGAATAATCACAGAAAACAGTCCTGCCGGGGCCTTCCCCAGATACAGCATGCTGTTTGCCATCAAAAGGGGGTTTGTACACAGTGAGATCAGATAGCCGGAGATTGCCGCTGTTCCACCGACAGCAATATATTTAATGAGATAGATTCCTCTGATTTTATTCTGCGGCATTCCTACAGCTTTCATCACACCGATCTCCCTGTAATCCTCTTCAATAGCTGTGATGACTGTAAATCTCAGGCAGAGTATGGCAATCATCATCAATAAAAAACTCAGAATAATAATAATCACAGCAACAATCCCATCGCTTAGACTATTGAGAATCCTGAACAGCCGGTAGTCGACTGTAGGCCCTTTTTGCGGCATTCCGGATGAGAGATAATCATTTGTGAAATACTCCAGAACCTCTTCATCAGTCAGCCGAAATTCTATAAGGTACTCAGTTTCATGAAAAAGAGTTCTCATTTTTTCAAAATCCCTGTCATTGAGTAGAAACCGTTTTGAGTGGACAATTGCAGGGTTCATCTGGGCGTCTCTGAGGATCGCCGAGACTTTAAAACTTTGTTCCTTCTCCCCTGTTCCCACTCTGATGAGATCACCGGGCTGGACATTTTTCTGCCGGGCATAGTAGACCGGCACCCCTATCTCTCCCGGAGATAGTTCAATAATACTGTTTTCGCAGTCCAGGAGAAAATCAAAGGAGTTGTTCTGCCTGGCAAAACTGATATCCATGATGCTGTTTTCCTCGCTCTCCATTCTCCCTCTCAGGAACAGGGAAGATCCTTCAAGTGAGATCATTTCAACGATCTGCCTGTTTGCTATGAGTTTATTTTCATCAGACCAGATTTCAAGTTTCTGAAAATCAAGATCCCCGGAATGCATCTGAACAAAATGGGGTATCTTTGCTGCTGCAAACAAGGCATCCAGTGCATTATTCAGCTCCAGTATCATTCTTGTACCGCTGGAA
>JAVEZE010000224.1:0-3916 GCA_034003145.1 Spirochaetia bacterium | reverse complement strand
TATCATATTTGAATCGTCAATCTGTCAAAATAATATTCTTTGACTATAATTAAAAATGTGCTATAATTTTACTTAATTATGGAAATATTAAAAGAATTAAATGACAGGATCAGTTCCAGAAATTTTAAAGATAAAACAATTGAAAAAGATAAAATCATGAGAATACTGGAAGCAGGAAGAATTGCCCCTTCCGCAAAAAACAGGCAGCCCTGGAGATTTATCGTTATTGACAACAAAGAGATTAAGGAAAAAATTGAAAAAGCTGCCTATGGCCAGGAATATGTAGGTAATGCGGGAGTAATAATTGCGGCATGTTCAACAAATATTGAATATGACATGCCGAATGGACAACAGGCATATCAAATAGATATATCCATGGCAGTCTCTTTCATGATGATTCAGGCAGAACATGAAGGGCTTGGCAGCTGTATCGTAACTACCTATGACGAGGCAGACATAAAAGCCCTCCTTTCAGTTCCTTATTCCATGAGGGTAGTCATGCTTCTGCTTGTCGGTTATACAGATGAAAAACTGATTGTAAGGGACAGAAAGTCATTAGGCCGTATCTCTGCCTTTAACCACTGGTAAAATAAAATCTGGCATCAGAATTAAAAAAAGTATGTTATCTGGAATTCTTCAGCTATTTTAAACCCAAGATTAGTATAAACCCTGATTGCTGCCTTGTTCCCTGTTTTAACAAACAGAGAGGGTTTCATGCCGGATTCCGCTATTTTTTCAATCAAAAAACGGACAACTGAGGTGGAAATGCCCATTCCCCTGTATTCAGGAAGGGTGTAGACTCCTCCTATCTGATAATAGCAAAATCCCCTGCCATTTGTATTTGCTTTTGCAATAATTTTACCTGATTTTTCTGCTGCAACAGTAATCTGTTCTTTCAGCACAGATGCGAGATGGTGGGCTGTAACATAACTGTTAAACATTTCAGGGGAGGGAAGTACTTCTTCTATTTCATAATTTTCCTGCAGCGGAATAAGCCCATAAAGATCATCAATCGAAGCAATCCGTATTTTTACCCCGCTTATCGGGATATTTATCCTTTTAAACTGATCATTTTCCAGCGTCATTACATAATAGCTGAATGAATTTTTACCCTCTTGTGCTTTTTTTGTGCTGAATGATGATTTAAGGATTTTTCCCACAGAATTTTTGTCGCCCATTATTGTATTGACTTTTACAAGTGAATTCCTTAACTGCAGAACCCCCTCACTGATATCAGGTAAATTATTATTTCCAGACATATCACCTGATACAGGAAAAAGCTGCCCGCTTTTTGTAAGCATAATTGCGCTGTCAACAGCTTCATTCCCTTTTTTTTTGTGGATTATGATATCATCATGACTTGTGAAAAACCGGTTCCGGATTGTCCCTTCCATCTGCTTTTTCCTGAAAGCTGATGCAAAATTAATGCAGCAGTATTCCCTTGACTTGAGAAAAATTTTTAATTTTTCAACATCATTTTGAATAAAAAATGACCAGGGCATATTATCTTTCCCCGTTGATTTTTATAGGCAGCTTCCCTTCAGGAATAAAATCGCCTGCTATTGCTGCAAATCCTGCTGTAAATGAATCCCTTCCTGTTCCGTATACCGCGACCCCAGATTCAGGCCAGTTTAAATCTTCAAGGTATGCAGGTGATAATACCGAGATAACAATTACCCTGGATTTCTTTCTTTCAAGTGTTTCAAGAAATTGCAATCCCGCAGGATTTGATACACAAAAAATAATCAGGTCATAACCTTCAGATGCTGCAGAAAATGAGCTGATATCTTCCCCCGCAGCTGTATGAAACGGATTGTAGGGAAAATACCAGGTATCAGCCTGGGGGAACCTCTTTAGCCCTTCTTCAAAAAAAAGACGGTGAGGCCCTGCAAGCAGGATCCTTTCTCCTTCTATTGGTTTTTTAACTGGTTTGTCTTTATAGATAAGTGAAACACTCCTGAATGCCTGCTGGCGGAAAAAGGCTTCAGCATCTTTTGATGGGATTGAAGAAACGCTATTTTCTTTTTTTATGTCAGAATTTTTTCCCCTGTCAGTCAGATATCTGTTTTTCGTCCTTATAATCCTTTTTACGCTTTCCCTTATCTGTTTTTCAAAATCACTGTCGATATTAATCTCTTTTATTATTCTGTTCCTGATACTCTCATAATCAGAAAGATCACGTGAAACCATAATCATATCATTGCCAGCTTTAAGGGCGGAAAGGCAGCTTTCCGTAATACTGCTCATATATAAAGCACCGTTCATCTGCATGTCATCTGTTATGATAATTCCCTCAAATCCCATCTCTCTGCGTAAAACCTCTTTCAACAGAAAAGGGGATAAAGATGCAGGTGTGTTATCTCCCGTGATTTCCGGATATGCCAGATGCCCGCTCATTACTGCAGGAAGTTCTTCCCTTATAAGGAAATCATAGGGAAGCAGGTCTGAATATCTTATTTCTTCAAGTTTTGAATTTATTACAGGAAGTCTGCCGTGCGAGTCGACCTCTGTTCTTCCATGGCCTGGAAAATGCTTTGCTGTGGAAATTATTCCTGATTTTTTCATTCCGTTTACAAAAGCAGCTGCAAGTACTGCTGTTTTAAGCGGATTATCTGAAAAAGCCCTGGGCCCTATTACATGGGCATCATGATTGGTAAGGACATCTACAGTTGGCGCGAAATTCATATTAATCCCTACTGCGTCAAGCTCCCTGCCTATATACATCCCTGTCATATATGAATCATTAATTAACCTTGAGGCACCGAGCGACATATTCCCGGCAGTTATTGAAGAGTTCCCCTTGATGTGGCGTACCCATCCCCCTTCCTGGTCTGTCGCAATAAAAAGCGGTATTTTGTATTCAGACTCACCTGATGCCTCCTGCATCGCTTTGATGCTCCTGCTCAGGGTATAAAGATTATCCGCGTTCCAGCCGAAGATCTTTATTCCGCCGATGTTTTTGTTTTTTATCCATGAAATAATTTCCGCAGAAGGCTTATCTCCCATATAGCCGATCATCATTACCTGCCCTGCCAGCTGGGAAGGATTCATTTTTTCTGCGGCAATGACTGCTTTTTCATCTTCCGGAGAAAGGGAGGCATAAGGTGAAACCTTGTCTGTCTGGGTTAAAACAGGAGCTTTTTTTCTGTTAAGATTTTCCGAATAAAGCTTTAATCCCGCCGCCGCAGCCAGCAGCAGAATAAGAAATCCAAACAGGCGTATCCTTTTAATATCCATTTCAGATATATACGTTCCCCTGGAGTTCATCAATCAAAAGAGCTGCTGAGTGAGCCGCGATAGCTCCGTCTCCGCACGCAACAATTATCTGCCTGAAAGGGGTATCTCTTATATCTCCCGCGACAAAAAGCCCTTTTGTGGATGTTTCCATATTACAGTCTGCTATCACAAAACCTGCCTCATCTTTGGTTACATCTGGAATTACCTGTGTCTGGGGAAGAGAGCCAATAAAGATAAAAACCGCGTCAAAATCTTCCTCGTATTTTTTCCCGTCTGTAGTTTCAAGAACTACTTTTTCTACTTTAGCAGAACCCTTAATTTCCCTGCATTCTGTGTTAAATCGAATTTCTATGTTTTTATTTTTTTCTACCCTTTCCGCTAGCGATTTCTGCGCCCTGAATCTATCTTTTCTGTGTATCATTACAACCTTGTCTGTAAGTTTTGAGAGATATGTAGCCTCATCGCAGGCCGCGTCTCCCCCTCCTACTACAAGTATTTTTTTATTCTTGAAAAAAGGGCCGTCACATGTAGCGCAGTATGAAACTCCTCTTCCTGAAAATTCATCTTCACCCTTGATCCCGAGTTTTTTGTGTTTGGCGCCTGTTGCAACAATAACTGCATAGCTTGTATGTTTGCCTGAATCAGTTGTTACATGAAAAACATTCCCCTTTTTTTCAAT
>JAVEZE010000223.1:0-3918 GCA_034003145.1 Spirochaetia bacterium | reverse complement strand
TCCACGGTAAAGGACTGTAAAATATAAAACAATAGGAATATCATAAAAACTCAAATCCGTTACCCCCCTCATCCCCGCAGGGAACAGCCTTACTCGCAATCCACTCACAAAGCCTCACCGAATCAAATAAAAGCCTGCTCCAGATCTTGATATGCGGAATCTTATTCTTCCCTTCATAAACATAAAGAGTCGCAGGCTTAAGCCTTGTTATTCTTGCTGCCTCTTCCAGCGTAAGCAAAGGCATTATAATCCTCAACCTCCTTATTTATTAAAAGACCCCAATCTTTTGTTTACGATAAATATATAAACGTTTAAAAATTAAAAAGTAAGGATTTTCCCTACCGGGTTTATTGAGGCAATAACAATGAATAAGCTGATAAAATCTTTATAAAATATGATCCCAAATCCAAAAACTGATTACACTAAAATATTTAATGTAACCAGTTTTGTAACCAATTCAATGTATAAATCAGTATAAACATATATAAACCTATATTGACTAAATGCTTATAGAGTAATAACATATATCAACAGATACGAAAGAATAAAACAGGGGAATTAGCTCAGCTGGCTAGAGCGGTTGGTTCGCAATCAACAGGCCGCGGGTTCGAATCCCGCATTCTCCAATTCTTTTCTTAAGCCTTTCCTTCCACCACAGATACCGGAAGTATAGACAAATCCGTTTCCATGTCAAAATAACGGGCTTTCTCCATTACAGGGATAAAAGCAATATCTTCTCCTATATGAAATAAATGATGCGGCGGTACTCTTGAAATTATCTGGTTCGATCCAGTTTTTGCCCAGATATGAATTTCAGCTCCAAGAGGCTCTGATACAGTTACGACAGCCTTGAGAGAAGATGCGGCATTTGTATCATCATACGGCAGATCTTCAGGCCTTATTCCGAAAAGGACCTGTTTCCCCGCATAGGGCTTGAGATGGTCAACATGTTTTTCGTGAGGCAGAAGAACGCATGACCCTTCATCAAGTGTTATTTTGCCTGATTTTTCAACAACCAAAACTTTTATGAAATTCATTGGAGGCGAGCCGATAAAACCAGCAACAAATTTGTTTACAGGCTGATTGTAAAGATAAAGCGGAGAGCCAATCTGATGAACTATACCGTCTTTCATTACAACAATCCGGTCTCCCATTGTCATTGCCTCAACTTGGTCATGGGTAACGTAAATAATTGTAGCCTGCAGACGGTTGTGAAGCTGTATTATCTCTGCCCGCATCTGCACACGGAGTTTAGCGTCAAGGTTTGAAAGCGGCTCGTCAAAAAGAAAAACCTTGGGATTGCGTACTATCGCGCGTCCAACTGCTACCCGCTGGCGCTGTCCGCCTGAGAGCTGTTTGGGTTTTCGGTCGAGCAGATTTTCAATATCAAGAATCCTTGCCGCTTCACGTACCCGTTTGTCTATTTCTGTTTTATCCAGCTTTCGTATTTTAAGACCGAAAGCCATGTTGCCGTAAACACTCATGTGAGGATAAAGCGCGTAATTCTGAAAAACCATCGCTATGTTTCGTTCCTTAGGGGGAATATCATTTACAAGATCATTGTCAATAAATATTTCTCCCGAGGTAATATCCTCAAGTCCTGCGATCATCCGCAGGGTTGTAGATTTTCCGCATCCGGAAGGGCCGACAAAAATCACAAACTCCTTATCCTCAATTGTTATATTGGCTGAATCAACCGCTTTACTGGTACCGTCATAAATCTTGGTTACATTTTTTAAAACTACATTAGCCATTTCGTACTCCTGAATTTCATGTCAATATTTATTTTTCCGTGTCAGTCATACCTGTCACAAACTGTTTCTGCATTATCATGACAACAACAACAGGGGGTATCAGTGCCAGCAGTGTTGTAGCCATAACAATCTGCCACTCAATCTGGACATCAGCTCCCGAAAGCATACGGTTAATACCTATAAGAAGTGTGTAATATTTTTCCTTGGTAGTAATTAAAAGCGGCCACAGATACTGGTTCCATCCAAAAATAAACTGTATTACAAACATTGCCGCGATTGGAGTTTTTGTCATTGGTATAAGGATTTTAAAGAAAAAAGTCATTGGGCCGGCCCCATCAATCTGGGATGCCTCAACAATCTCTTTTGGAATTGTCATAAAAAACTGCCGGAACAAAAATACAGCTGTCGCTGATACTACCATTGGCAGTATCAGTCCCGCGTATGTGTTAAGCATTCCAAGGTCTGATATTACTTTATAGGTGGGCATAATACGAACCTGGACAGGAAGCATCAGTGTTATAAAAATACTCCAGAAGCAGAATTTGCGGAGCCTGAAATCAAAAAAAACTATGGCATAGGCTGCAAGCAGGGAAATGATAATTTTACCCACAGATATCCCGAGAGCCATGATAAGTGAATTCTTGATCATGGTGAGAGCAGGAGCGCCCATATTTTCCGAGCCTTCAAGCAGTGCCCGTGTATAATTTTCAACACCATGTATTCCTGGTTTCAGCGGCATCGGAGCGGCAAGGATATCTGCGCTTGTGAGGGTTGATGCCACGAAAACAACATAAATGGGAAATATAATAATGAAAATTGCCAAGGCCAGGTAAATATGCGGTATAAATCTCTGATATTTCGAATGCTCTGTCATAATACCTTCTTAATAATTTACTTTCCGCTCAATAAAGCGGAACTGTACTATTGTAAGTGTGATAACCAGAATCATAAGGACAACTGACTGACTCGCTGAGCCGCCTAAATCAAGGTTTACAACCCCGTCCCTCCAGACCTTGTAAACCAGGATACTGGTAGATTGTCCCGGACCGCCTGCTGTTACCTGATGGATTATGGGAAAAGTTTCAAAAAAGGCATAAACAAGATTCATTACAAGAAGAAAAAAACTTGTGGGGGTGATGAGAGGAAATATGATATGCCAGAACTGTTTTTTGTTGTCAGCGCCGTCAATAGCAGCCGCTTCAATCAAAGCAGCAGGTACACTTTGCAGTCCCGCAAGAAAAAAAACAAAGTTATATGCTATCTGTTTCCATGAAGCGGCGATTGTTATAAGTGTAAGGGCATGCCCTGTATCAAGAAGGTGGTTCCATTCCACTCCAAATTTATGTTTAAGAGTCCATGCGATTATTCCAACATTTGGATTGAAAAGAAACAGCCAGAGAACACCAGCAACCATGGTTGCTACAGCGTAGGGCCATATAAGCATTGTCTTGTAAAATGAGGCTAACCTGATTTTCTTGTTTGCCTGGACAGCAAGAAACAGGGCAATTGTCATTGAAAAAAAAGCTACAAGAACAGCAAAAAGGGTTGAAACTCCGAAAGAATCCCAATAGGCGGGGTCTGCAAAAAGTTTGGCATAATTTTCAATACCAACAAAAATAAGCCTTCCGCCGAATGCATCCTGAATGAAAAAAGATTGCCAGATAGCCTGGCCTGCAGGCCAGAAAAAAAAGACAAAAACTACAATCATTTGCGGAAGAACAAGAAGATACGGCAGCTCCTTGTTTGAAAATTCATATTGTTTAACCATTCTGACCTTCCTGTGTGTTTGAGATCTGCATCTGGAAAAAAATCATAACATCAGAGGCAGGAGATTTTTTTACCGTTTTTTCGCCTGCCTCTGGAATCCTGTAATTTTTGAAGTTATTGTTTTACAAATAACTTACTTGTTTATTCTTTCAAAATCGCGGAGTGTTTTATTACCGTCAGCTACCATTTTGGCAAGCCCGTCTTTTACACTGATTTTGCCGCCCAGAATATCTTCCCAGGTCTGATCCTCAATTTCACGGATAATATTAAAATTACCAAATCTTATTCCCATTGAATTGGGTGTAGGCGGTTGGTTGAGCAGCTGATTATTCGCTACCTCATGACCTGGATTATCCTTGTAATAGCCCTGGCGCTTTGTAAGTTCATACGCAGCTTT
>JAVEZE010000222.1:0-3924 GCA_034003145.1 Spirochaetia bacterium | reverse complement strand
AGGAGAAAAAAAGGTTTATTGATCCCCACACTGCTGTGGGTTATACCGCGGCAAATAGATATATGAAAAAATTACAGTAACTTTCAGTACCGGCTGAAAGCGGGAAAACAGCCGTTGTGACCCTCTCTACCGCCCACCCGGGGAAATTCCTTGAAGTAGTTGAGAAAGCAGCAGGAATAAAGCCCCAGCTTCCGGTGCAGCTTGAAAAGCTTTTAAAACTTAAAAAAGAATCTGTTGTGATTGAAAAAACTGATTCTGCTTTAAAGGATTTTTTAAGAAAAAGGTTTAGCTGAAAAAAGAGTGCCGCGAATCAGGACAAGGCCAACTTGCGGATCAGCCGGGTATGTGCTGGGTTATCTGCCTGTGGAATCTTCACTATTGTAGTCCCTGTACCACTTCACAAACTCTTTTATCCCCTCTTCCAGGTTGGTTTGGGGTTTATAGCCGAACTCTTTCCCAAGACGGGAAACATCAGCAAAGGTTTCTTCCACATCCCCGATCTGGAACGGCAGATATTTTTTAATTGCCTTCAATGCCAGATTTTTTTCAATAATCTCAATAAAAGAGAGAAGCCCCTCAGGCCTGCCTCTGCCGATATTATAAATTCCGGATTTCCCATCTTCATCTTCTTTACCCGCAAATGAAGCAATTATCCTGACTATCCCTTCGGTAATATCGTCAATATATGTAAAATCCCTTTTCATTATTCCGTTATTGTAAACCTCGATCGGCTCTCTGTTTAAAATCTTTTTTACGAATTTAAAATAAGCCATATCAGGCCTTCCCCACGGCCCGTAAACTGTAAAAAACCGCAGGCCTATTGATTTAACCCGGTAGAGAGAATCATATACCCCTGCCATAAGCTCGTTGCATTTCTTGCTTGCGGCATACATGCTTACCTGGCTGTCTGTCCTGTCAGATTCTGAAAACGGCTGTTTAACATTATTGCCGTAAACGCTTGAACTGCTTGCGTATACAAGCTTTTTTGGGCCGTATGCTCTGCACGATTCAAGTATATTAAGAAACCCTGTAATATTGCTGTCTATGTATGCCTGGGGATTGATAAGAGAATACTGTACCCCTGCCTGGGCTGCAAGATGGCAGATGATATCAAATTTCTTCTCTTCAAATAAATTATCAAGTGATCTCTTATCAGCTGTATCAAGTTTGATAAACTCAACATCAGGAAAAAGAGCTGATTTAATCATCCTGTTATCTGAAAGCTCTGTTTTCCGGATACCGAGCTCTTCAAGCCTTCTGTATTTAAGATCCTGATCATAATAGCTGTTAATGGAATCAAGCGCTGTAATTTTGAAATCAAATCCGGCCAGCGCCCTGACAAGGTGGAAGCCTATAAACCCGCATCCCCCTGTCACAAGTATTTTTTTCATTTACCTTGTTTTTCTCCATTCAGGGCATTTGATTTTTCCTCTTTTACAATTTCACCGTTTACAATCTTTATCACATGTGTAGTTGAGACATATCTGGTTCTTGGTACAACAACTACCCTGCCCTGATTGTACAAATGGCCGAACCAGTATTTTACATATTCCTCATCATCAGCCGCGACAAATGCGGCATCTATATTATATTTATTCATGAAGTCATCAACCATCGCGGGATCTACCGCGTGGGGGCCCCAGGAGCGGTCGATGATAACCGCATCATCCGCGTACCTGCATGCTTTAACTATTTCAAGCCTCTCTTCCTGACTAAATATAGGCTTTCGTTTTTCTTTCATAGTAAGCTCATCTGAATCGATAGTCACAACAACCTCTTTAAACATTTCTTTTGCCCTTTGCAGCAGCCTTACATGCCCTACATGGAAAAGATCGAATACTCCGTTGACTACACATCTGTCATATTTCATTTTTCCGCTCCCGCTTCGATAGATGAATTCTCAAGCCGCGAATAGATACCTTCAAGCGCATCAGCGCATTTAATGCCGGCTTTTCCCTGATAAAACCAGGCAGTATTTTTAGCTTCCTCAATTTTTTTTGAAACAACATCGCTGGCAATTGTTTTTTTTATTATCGCAGAAACATCATCAAAATTTTCTTCACTGATTTCCGCTGCCGCCTCTTTCAGCATTCTGAATTTCCAGGGTTCACCATCAACATCGCTTAAGTCATAACCTCTTTTATCAAATTCATATCTGGTATAGATAACAGGCTTTGAAAAAAGGAATAGGTAATCCGACATAATCCCTGAAAAATCTGAAATCATTATATCAGACCTTGCCATTGAGACTATGTTCTCCCTTGAAAAATCCCATTCAACATTTTTATAACCTTCAAGCTGGTTTTTTAGTTTTTCCAGAAGTTCTTTTTCAGAAATTGATGATTGGGGATGGGGCCTTAATATTACATGCATATCTGATTTAACCAAAGGGAGCAGCAGCTTCATTCCGAATCTCTGCAGAAGCGAGTTATCCCCCCAGGAAGGTGAGACAAGAACAGTAATCAGACCATTTTTTTTCTGAATATCAAGATTTTCGATTTTGGAAGAGAGAACATCAAGATATGTACTTCCTGTTACATACAGCTCTTTCTCTTTTGTTCCCCTTTTTGCCTCAAGCTCCCTGATACTTTCTTTCTGGTATTCACCTGAAAGAAACATGGAATCATAGTAGTCAAAGCTGAACAGCTTGTAAAGGGTAGTATCATCTACCGCATGGAGTATATGGCTGTAGTGCTTTACCCCTTTAGATCTTTCAAGCTGGTATACATCAAGCCCCGGAGTTGTCATAAGACATATATCAGCCTCAAGCATATTCAGTTTGGAGAACGCCTTGTTTCCTTTTCCTATAAATTCTGTTTTTACAAAATCAGATTCAACTTCAAGAGCAGGGTCATTTTCATCCGAGGTATAAAAAGTACATTCCAGGCCCCGCTTGATAAATTCATCTATAACAGGTTTGAATACGTTCCAGTACTGTTTGCCTTCAGAATAGAATACAAACTTTTTTTTGCCCGCTTCAGCCTGTTTCGCTGATTTACCGTACCAGAAAGGAAGTGTCCTTAATTTGATAAAAATTGTTTTGCCGGCAAAGAAAAGGGTGGAAATTATTCCGGTTAAAACAGCAAACAGCATGCTTCCCGTGCCGGGGTCAATATAAGCCTGTACTAAAAACGTGTTTATGAAAATAAAATAAAAGAGATAGAATAATAATTTCATTCAGTTACCCTGATCCAGTTTTCTTTTTTAAAGATATTGTCTTTTACCCGGATAACATCCTCATCCGTGAATTTAAACTTGTATTTGCTGAAGCGCTCCTGCCGCCAGGTATGAATTGTAACGATATCAACCCCGTCTTTTTTATGATCCCCTTTAAGCAGTTTGCCGGAAAAAGGGTTTACGGCGTTTTCAATATGCGCTGTTGCCAAAGCAGGAACATCAGCGTTAGTCATAAACTCATCAGAAAAAGTCATTGGAGCGTCAGCGTTAAAATCCTTAACCAGAAGAAGGGGATGGTAATAGGTATATTCGTTCCTCTCTTTTTTGCTGTCAGCGAAATCCATGAAAAACGGGTCCACTATATCCCTGCCGTGGTCAGAGACAATAATAATTTTTGTATTATCATATACCCCGTTTTCCTTAAGGTAGTTGAAAAATACGCAGAACTTCTGGAAAGCTCCGATCTGCGTATAAAAATGGATAAGCGTATAATTGTCCTTAAATGGGGGAGAATAGCCTTGCGCTTCGGGAATAGTGCTTATAAAATCTTCAGGCTTATATATATCAAGAATTCTCGGTTCGTGTACTGTATCATTTGTCGTTATGTTAAATGTATCTTTATCAGAATCAACCCGTACAAGTTTTGGAAGATAGTCAAGAACTGAGAAACTGTTGATGAATTTAAGCGGGAGATTTGCCTTATCAGGCTTCATCCACCTTGAGTTGTCATAAAGCCGGCTTCTGGTA
>JAVEZE010000221.1:0-3935 GCA_034003145.1 Spirochaetia bacterium | reverse complement strand
CAAGCAGCACAGGATTACTGAATTTGGAATTGCCCGTACATTTCAGAATATCAGGCTGTTCAAGGAGATGAATGTTCTTGAAAATGTTCTGGTTGCCTGCCACCTTAGGATGAATACAGGGGTTTTTGCCTCAACATTTCACCTGCCGGGATATATCCGCAAGGAGAGGGAATCAAGAGAGTTCGCGATGGAACTGCTTGAATCTGTCGGGCTTGCAGACCAGGCAGCGGAATCAGCTGTATCCCTCCCTTACGGCAAGCAGCGCCGCCTTGAGATTGTAAGGGCACTTGCCACAAAACCGTCACTTCTTCTTCTGGATGAGCCTGCCGCCGGAATGAATCCCCAGGAGTCGCTTGGACTTATGGAATTCATCGTGGGAATTCGCGACAGGTTTGATCTTACAATACTTCTTATTGAGCATCACATGCAGGTTGTAATGGGTGTCTGCTCAAGAATGTATGTGCTTGACTACGGCGTGACAATCGCCCATGGAGATCCATCCGCGATTCAAAAGGATCCCAAAGTTATTGAAGCTTATCTGGGGGTAGACTGATGCTTAAGATTGAGAACCTTTCTGTTCATTACGGAGGGATACATGCCCTTCAGGGGATAGATTTCGAAGTACCTGACGGCAGGATTGTTACACTGATAGGGGCAAACGGCGCAGGGAAAAGCACAACCCTCAAAGCAATATCCGGCCTTGTAAAGTCGTCATCCGGCACTATAACCTGGAACGGCGAGAACCTGAGCAGCCTCATGACCAGGAATATTGTTATGAAAGGGGTAGTTCTGGTGCCGGAAGGAAGGCGTGTTTTCCCCAACCTCACGGTTGATGAAAACCTTACACTTGGCGCTTTTGCCAGAAACGACAGGCCTGCAATTGCATCCGACCGCGAAAAGGTGTTCTCGCTTTTTCCGCGCCTTAAAGAGCGGATGAAACAGAAGGCAGGAACCCTCTCCGGCGGCGAGCAGCAGATGCTGGCTGTCGCGAGAGCTCTGATGACAAGGCCCCGTCTTCTCATGATGGATGAACCATCGCTTGGGCTTGCTCCCCTTATCGTCAAAATGATTTTTGAGATAATAAAGGAAATCAACAGGGAAGGGACAACAGTTCTCCTTATCGAGCAGAACGCAAAAGCGGCTCTTGAGGTGGCAGACCGGGGATATGTCCTTGAAACCGGCCGGATAACCTTAACCGGTACAGGAAAAGAGCTCCTTTCAGACGACCGGGTAAGAAGCGCGTATCTCGGGGAGGCAGGCTGAAAATTTACGTTCCAGGATAACCCGGGGTGCCGTTGTAATGGCAGTTTTTCCTCATATACTGTTTATACGGTGCACTTTGCAAAAACGGAGAAACCTTAATGGGCAGAGGGTCAATGCATTACAATAGTTATTGCTGTATATACAAGGAGAAGAGAGATAACCAGATTAAAGGCAAAGAGGTTAGCCGGTTTTTTTAGAAATTCAGATATAATTGTCCCTGTAAAACACCATGTAGCAATTGATGCAAAACCAATAGCGGTAAAAATTATTGATGATACCAATATGGAAAAATTACTTCGAAGCAGTATTTTCGGAAACATCCCGAACAATGTAATGCCATAGAGAATTACTTTCGGATTGACCAGCTGAAGCAGCAGGCCGGACAAAAAAGAAAAACTCCTTGATCCTGTTTTATTGTTTTTTGAGTGAACAAATAAGGAAATGCTTAACCATAGCAGATAGAAAAAGCCTGCCCATTTGACGATTTGTGAAAAGCTGCCATAGTAATTTTTCAATAAGGCATTGAGGAATCCTGACAGCAGCATTATGGAAAAAGTTCCTGCAAGAATTCCACTCATATAAGGGAGGGATTTCCTGAATCCCAGTCTGACTCCCGCGGCAGTTGAAGAAATATTATTCGGTCCAGGTGTGAATGTTGTTATAAGTACATAAGGAATAAGTATAGTTAATTGGTCCATTATCATCTCCATATGTCGAGATTTTTAAAGTGATGATAGAAATTTTACCGCTTTATAACCGTCAACAGCAGTTGAGACAGGATCGTGTCCCGGTTCACGCGCTGCTTTTACCGCATCGCATACCATGTTTTCAAAGTATCCGGTTTTTTCAAAAGTAACAGCTGCTGCCCTCGCAAGTGAGTTGAACCCCTTATAGTATGGGCTTTCCCCGCTTATCCATTCCTCAAAAATACCGTTGCCTATTCTTATCATCCCGGATTCGAAAGAAAGCTCAAATGAGAATACAAGATGGTCCCTTCCCGCTCCGCACTGGATTAATACCGGTATTTTTCCCGCCTCTGCCGTGATAAAAGCTGTCCCGGTTTTACCCTTCAGCCGGCCTGTGATTTTCTTTTTTTTAAGGGCAGCGCCTGTAAGGAACATGATAACGTCAGCAAGGTGTGTCCCGTCGTGCCACATGACATCGATTATTTTCTTGTTTTTTCCCATGTAAAGAAAAGCTGATATTGAAAGCAGGCGGCCGTAAGTTTTTTCATCAATCCTTTTTTTTGCAAGGATGTAATCCTCAGAGTACCGCCTTTCATGGTTTGTGATAATTTTAGAAAGATCTTTTTTATGGTATGAAGCAAGTTTTTCAGCTTTTTTCAGTGTATCTGCAAGGGGTTTTTCGCATACTATAACCCTGACTCCCCATGCTATTGCGTATTGCGCCATTTCAAGGTGTGAATCAGGGTGGGTCGCTATAAATAGAATATCAGGCGCAGTTTTTTCAAGCATCTCGTTCGGGTCCTCGAACACTGGACATCCCCACCGCTGTGAAAAAAGATCCCGCCGCTCCTGCACATTGTCGCAGCCTCCTGAGATAACGCAGTCAGGGTTTGCGAAAACCGCCCCCGCGTGAGTGCACGGTTTCTCGCGCAATGGGTCATCCTCAAGAAGGCTTGCTATCCTGCCGAGCCCGATGAATGAGCACTTAAGTTTTTCTAATCCCTGCACAGTTTTCCGCACTCTTCCCTAAGCACTTTTTCAAGTTCAGGGTCGCTCATCGAGTATTTTATTATCGCTCTAAGGTATCCGGCAGGTGAGCCTGTATCAAGGCGCTCTCCTTCTATTGATTTGAATACTACTTTACCGGCATCCATAAGTTTTTTTAAGGCATAAATATGAAAGTATTCCCCGCTGCTGCCTGATGCAAGATGTGCATCCCACCCTTCCTTAAGAAGGGAAAAAAAATCATGCGTATAAAGATAGCGGCCGATAGAGGCCTCTCTGCTCGGCTCTTTCCCTGGAGCAGGTTTTTCAATAATATCTGTAACATGAAGCCCATCATCAGCTATGGCCAGTACCCCGTATCTTTCAAGGTCCGGCGGATTGTGAAGCGCAGATAAAACAGAGCAGCCGGTTTTATGATAGGTGCTGATAAGCTGGGAGGCAAGAGGAACATCTCCGAAGTGAAGGTCATCAGGATATGCTACAACAAAAGGCTCATCCCCGATAAAAGGCCTTGCCTGGAGTATCGCGTGTCCTGTCCCCCTCATTTCGCTCTGGCGCTTGAAAAAAATATCAGCATCAGGCTGTTTTATCGCATTTAGTTTTGCTTTGCTTCCCTCTCGCGCGAAAACAGATTCAAGCTCCATATCCCTGTCGAAATAATCATCAAGCACTTTTTTGCGCCTCGATGTTATAATCAGTATTTCCCTTATCCCAGATGCGATAAACTCATCAATAATGAAATCGATAGAAGGTTTATTTATAAGGGGGAGCATCTCTTTCGGTATTGTTTTTGTAACAGGGAGGAACCGTGTGCCGTACCCTGCCGCTATAATTATCCCTTTCATGGTTAACAATTATGTACGGCAGCGAAATGAAAATCAAGTGATAAATTTAATGAGAATTAGATACCGGGATCTTGTAAAAATAATAAATTGCACAATCAAGTTATTGGTACTAAAATATAAAGAAGCGAATATATGA
>JAVEZE010000220.1:0-3936 GCA_034003145.1 Spirochaetia bacterium | reverse complement strand
TACCTCTTTCTTTCAAGAGGCCGGGTTTGCCAGCTTCGCTGGGCAAATAAAAAATCCCGATCAAAATCTGACCGGGATGATTAGTGGCGAAGGGATTTGAACCCCTGACCGAACGGATATGAGCCGTTTGCTCTACCGACTGAGCTACGCCACCATTTTTAATACGGTGGTTAATTTATCTGATGTTGAAATAATTGTCAAGTAGAGGCAGTTTTTTTAAAATCCAAAAAACTCAACCGAATAAAAACAACATTTTATGGATTTTCTTCTTCTGATTTCCTTTCAATTGCTGTAAATTATTAAATAATGATTAAGTTGAAAATCGCAGATATTGCAGTAATTGTTTTGAGTTTAGCGGCAGCTGTAACTGCAGGATTTTATATATATGACGGATACAAAGCCCCTGAACTGCTTGAAATTACAGCCGCATCAGGGAAATCAGTCTATCAGCTTGACCAGGACAGAAAACTTATAATAAATGGGCCGTTAGGAGACTCTGTAATTATTATTAAAGAAAAGGAAGCCTGGTTTCTTGACTCACCATGTCCTGACAAGCTTTGCGTAAAAACAGGACATATTAACGATTCAGGTGAGTGGGCAGGATGCCTGCCCAACAGGGTTTTTATAAGGATTACAGGAAAAGGGGAAGATGATGAAAAAATTGATGCAGTCAGTTTTTGATAAACGGGAAACACTTGCCCTTCTTTCAGGCTGCTGCGTTTTCCTTTCAATGATAGAATATATTATTCCCAAACCTCTCCCTTTTTTGCGGCTTGGGATTGCCAATATTCCAATCCTGATATCACTTGAAATATTCTCACCCGCGCTAACCTTTGTACTTGTGCTTCTTAAAATAGCTGGACAGGGGATAATTACAGGTACTGTTTTCTCATACATTTTTTTGTTTTCATTTTTCGGATCAATTGCCGGCGGGATCGCGATGATATTAAGTAAAAAAATATTTAATAAACATATTTCAATGATAGGGATATCAGTTACAGGGGCCCTTGCAAGCAACATTGTACAGCTGTACATAGCCCGTCATGTTATATTCGGCGAATCAGCCCTAATCATTGCACCCCCGGTTTTAATTGCAGGAACTGTAACTTCAATCCTGATAGGGATGTTTGCCCAGTCATTTATATCAAAATCAAAATGGCTTTCAATGGTGAGAAACAAAAAAGAGCCGGAAAATGATTAAACTTCCAAATATCTTTAAAAAAATACTTCCAAAAACATATTTTTATACAGGGCTTTCTGTAATGGTTCCTTTTTTATTTACAGAAAATATAGCAATCCGTTTTTTATTCACTGCCTTTATCATAATAATGAACCTGTTTTCAGGAAGGAATTTCAGGCTCCTTCCTAACCTCATTCTTACAGCAGGGGTAATTCTTGCCAATATTTACCCTTTCGGAGGCAGGGTAATATTTACAATAGGCCCATTGTTTATTACGCAGGAAGCATTGATTTCAGGTATTGAAAAATCTCTTTTGCTTATCGGATCAGTTTATATATCAAGGTTTGCTGTGAGAAAGCAGCTTGTCTTTCCAGGAAAAACAGGGCTGCTTTTATATAAAACATTTTATTATTTTGAGAAATTCACAGAAATGAAGCTGAATGTGAAATCCGATATAATAGGGCAGATTGATACAAGGCTTATTGAAATTGAAGGCTTATCAGCTAAAGAAGATGTTTCCTCTGTCAGCTCATTTTCAGCAAAATCCGGCATGGTAAATCATTTGTTTTTCATACTGGTTTCGCTTTTTTTCTGGGTACTTTTTATTGCCTCAAAATTTTATCTCGGGAGGAGCTGATCCCCCTTCCCACAATTCAACATCTTCATCAGTAACCTTGCGTCCGTAAACAAGCTGGAACAGATTCTCAAAATCTTCCTGCTTGATTCCAAGTATTATAAGACCATAAAAAACACTATCTCCGCTTTTATACTTTCTCATAATCCTGCAGGTTAGCGGTATTATTTTTTCTCCAAGGTAAAGATCAATCTTCAAATCAGTATAAAGGAAAAAAAGTTTTTCCAGTTTTTTGGAATTTGAGCCGAATAAAAAGCCGGCTGCACTGATATCGATAATTGTGCTTTCATAATTTTCAGTTGTTTCAACTTTCTCCTTGAAATATCCGCTGATTTTAAGAGAAAAGGCAAGGACCTTGGAAAACTGATATATATACTCAAGAATTTCAGCGCTTATCTCTGATTTGTTTTTATCCCGGTTCTGTACATGAATAAAACCTACAACATATTCAAGATAGAGAACCGGACAGTAGATTTCCGAATGTATCCCTTTGGTGCTCTTATCGAAATTGCGTGTTTGCAGCTTTTTAACTGCCTCTGGTATAAGAGTGTCTGCAAGTTCAGAATTTATAACAGGAACATCGACAGACTCAATATATTCAGGAAGAGGTTTGTTTATTGACGGAATATACAAAACCTTGCCGGAAAGGGAAATCAGCTGTTCCTCAAGTGTTTCAGGCTTGTTTTTCCTGTATGTCATAATATTCACAAAACTTACAGTTTCAAGAATTTTTGTCCTGAAATCTGTTATCAGCTGCTGGATATTGTCAACCGCATACTCTTCTGTATTGAACTCCGGAAAATCTACTGAGTTGTATTCTTCTGTTTTTGGAAAATCAAGCTGGAATTTTTCCCCTTTGATGGAAAAAACAATTTTAGCGTTTTCCGGTGCAGGTACTCTTTCATATTTCCTGCTCAGATTTTTATAAATCTTCGGCGGATAGGTAACTGTTATCCCTTTTTCATCAACAGTCAAAACATTTGCGCAGAAATTCATTACATGGCTGAAATATGAAAAATATATACAGACTTCATCACCTGACGCGAACTCTTTTCCTGGATCAGAGGAAATACTGATCATGATTTTTTTATCAAGTATAAAATCAGTAATTAAACCATCTATTTTATTTCTTTTTATATGAATTGCTGCCGGTATTTTTTTCTCAATAACTGATTTTATTATAAACTCAGATTCGATTCTGTTTGTCTCAACACCCACATTGATCCTCCGGATTATAATTACTTATTTATATTCTACTCAATATTACATTTTAAAAGCAAATATTCAGTTAAATAACGAAAATATTTTTATGTCAAAAAATCCTGCCTCTTTCCGCTCATTAAAACCTGTATATCTCGGGTTCAAATTTCCCCTCTTCTTCTTTGTAGTCTATATCAAGCTTTGAAAGATCTCCGTTAAAACTGCTTATCCTAAAACTTCCCTCTTTTTCAAGGAGAAAAACTTCTCCTTCTGTCCTGTTTTTTCCTTTAAACATCCTTAGATTCAACCTGATTATTTCACTGTTCCCTCTGCCGGCGCTGCTTACAGATGAGGGAATCCTTACCGCCTCTCCTATTCTAATATTATCCGGTATCTGTCCCAGCAGGATAGATGATTCAAAAACCTGCTTAAGGAATTGCAGATTATCCCGGTCTATCATTTCAGCCGCAATAATGCCTTTCTCAAGCTCTTTGAAAAACTTAGCAATAAAAAGCGCATAACTTTCTTCCTGGCCTGTCTCACCTTCGGCTGACTTTTCCGGTGAATTATGGACAAGAAGAGGGCCTATCTCAAAATCATCAGGAGTAATAAAATCTTCTCCCATATCAGAGATCAAATTAAAGATAGTCTTTTCTCCCCCTGAACTGATTTTTGCTTTTGCCGGAAATGAAGCGGTGTTTCCCGGAGCAGGTTTAAGTTCAATGCGATCTTCTCCATCCTGAACAGGGGGTGTGGGACTTAGAGTTTTTTCAGAAAGCGGCTGTCCATTTTTTTCTGCGTCAACAGCTTTAGACTGCTTTTTTCCAGCTCTGCATCCTGTTAAGGCAATAAACAGAAAAAAAACAGCAGTTGAAATCAGTAAATATTTTCTCATCTTCATGTTAAGGAATTATATCATATA
>JAVEZE010000219.1:0-3942 GCA_034003145.1 Spirochaetia bacterium | reverse complement strand
CCGTTACTGGCAGAAATATGCTTGTATTCTCGAGAAATCTGCTTTGATTTTAATATCTGGCTCTGGTAAAGGTAGGCTTCCTCAAAATCCTCATGAATCTGGGGAGGTGAGATTATTATTATATCTTTTCCCGGTGTTTTAAACTTTATCCGGTTTATCATTTTCTCAATACCGCCTGCTATCTTTTTTACAGGCAATTCGCTGTCTGCAAAAAGATCATTTATCCCCAGCAGGATTATTATAATATCAAAATAAACCCTATCAAGCAGATTTTCGAGATACCAAAGCCCGTTAGCTGGATTTTCATCAGGAATGTGGTCAAGGACAGTCCTTCCGTTTAACCCCTCTTCAATTATTTCGAACTTATCTGCGCCAAGGACTGATTTCATGACAGCCGGCCATCTGATGTCATCCCCATAGCGGGAGCCTGACCCTGGCGCGTAACCCCATGTGGTGGATGAGCCGTAGCAGAGAATTATTTTTTTGGTGTTTCCGTCATCCGACATAGAAACATTCACAATCTCTCTCCGAACTGTTTTTTAAATATAGCTATATTTTAGTATCGGTATATAAAGAAATAAAAGAAATGGTAATATTTTGACAGTTTTTCTGATATAATCTTAAACAAGGTAAATAACAGAAAAAAACAGGAGAATATCGATGAGTAATAAAATAAAACTTACACTGGAAAATCTTGATGAGCTTTTTGCTGAGCATTTAGGAAAGGATCAGGCAAAAACATCAGCCGCGAAAACCCTCTTTTTAAAACAGCTTTCACTAAAAGCGCATAAATACTACGGAGGGAAAATGCAGACCCTTCCCCGCGCAGGTGTATTCGGCTTTAACTGGTTCAATGTCTGGTATACTCCGGGCGTATCAGCAATATCAACCGCTATCCGCGACAATAACCTGTTGTCCTACGACTTATCAAACCGGGGCAATTATGTTGCTGTAGTAAGCGACTCAACCCGTGTGCTTGGAGACGGCGACTGCACCCCCCCGGGAGGACTTGGGGTTATGGAGGGGAAATCATTTTTGATGAAATACCTTGGAGGGATTGACGCGACTGCTATCTGCATGGACAGCAGGAACAAAAAAGGAGAGCATGATCCTGATAAAATAATTGATTTTGTTAAAATGATTCAGCCTTCATTCGGCGCGATAAATCTTGAGGATATTTCCCAGCCAAACTGCTATAAAGTACTTGATACGCTCAGGGAAGAGTGCGATATACCGGTATGGCATGATGATGCCCAGGGGACTGCCTCAGTTACACTTGCAGGGCTAATCAACGCCCTTAAACTGGCGGACAAGGATATAAAAGATGTAAGGATTGTAATGCTCGGAGCGGGAGCTGCCAACGCGACAATTGCCAGGATTATAATTGAGGCGGGAGGAGATCCTGAAAAAATGGCAATTTTCGATACAAAAGGGGCTCTGAACAAAACCAGGGAAGATATAAAATCTGACAAGAGATTTTACCGCAAATGGGAATTATGCATCTCATCAGACCAGAAGAACTATTCCGGGATAGAAGAGGCTGCAAAGGGGGCTGACGTTCTTATTGCTCTTTCAAAGCCAGGTCCTGACACGGTTAAGCCTGAATGGATAAGTTCAATGGCGCCAAAATCGATAGTTTTTGCCTGCGCGAATCCGGTGCCTGAAATCTATCCGTATGCTGCAAAAAAGGCAGGGGCATTCATAGTTGCAACAGGCCGCGGAGATTTTCCTAACCAGGTAAATAATTCAGTCGGCTTTCCCGGTATTCTAAAGGGCGCGCTCCTTGTAAGGGCAAAGAAGATATCTGACGGGATGGCAATAGCCGCGGCAAAAGCACTTGCCGGATTTGCGGAGAAAAGAGGTATTAATCCTGACAATATCATAGCGACAATGGAAGAACCAGGCGTTTTTCCGTATGAGGCTGCAGAGGTTGCGATGCAGGCTGTAAAGGAAGGGCTGGCGCGCATTGAGATGACACACGATGAGGTTTTCAAAAAAGCAGAAGAAGATATAAAATATTCAAGAAGCATTACCGACCTTATGATAAAAAACAATTATATCAAAACACCTCCAATCGAGATGCTTCAGGAAGTTTTTGACTGGACAATAAAGGAAATCAGGTAGTTTCTTGCGGCGGCATCCCAATTCATTTTACTGCATTTTTATGAAAATAAAAAAATTAGATGCCGCCTGTTTCTGTAAAATGTTTTCTTGACCTGCTGTATATAGATGCATACAATTAATCTAATCATGAATAATCAAAATCTTTCCTTTTCCCGGATCATATCAGTTAGTCAGAGAGCAGTTATCTATTCAATTTCACTTATCAGCACGCTGTTTCTTACATTTTACGCGCAGCTTGTATGCCCTTTTCTTGAATCACTCCCCTTCATTGAACAGCTTAGAAACCTGCTGCTGGTTTTTATTTTCCAGATAATATTAAGAGAAATACTTTTTCACAAAGTCAACGCCGATATAGAGATCTCCGCTATTTCGGGGCGGTTTTTCCGCCTGCTGATAATATCGTGGATCGCATCAGGAGTTGCGGCAATGGGGCTGCACGAAATTCTTTACCACAACTATAAGCCTGATTCACTTTTTCAAACCCTGCCATGGCCAAGCGATGTCCCGTGGCACAGCCAGCTTAAAATAATGAGCGGATACTGGTTTCTGGGAGCAGGGCTCCTTTCCCAGCTTGAACTTACAATTGCTGAAAGGTTTATCCGCGCCTATGTAAAAAAGAACAACATAGTATTTTCATCTTTTTCAGAGCATATACCGGGAAGAATTACATGGGGGAACTTCTTTTATACATTTGTGCCGTCCATATCACTGCTGATAATCATTATCCGCTATGCGTTTCAGGATCACATAATTCCCTGGGGCGTAACACTTGAGGTAGCCTATATTGGGATAATTTTTGTTGGCGCGGCTTTGGCCGCTGCAGTGCTTTACGGAAAGATGCTTCAGGAAGATACATTGCAGATAACAAAAGCAATTGAAAAGATAGGAAAAGGAGACTTTTCTCTCCAGATATGGCCTTCCAGGCAGGATGAACTTGGCCAGATCGCAGAAGGTATTAACGAAATGGCTCAGGGGCTTGTCCTGAGGGAAAGGATTAAGGAATCATTCGGCCATTTTGTCTCACCTGAAATCGCGAAAAAATTTATCGAGCAGTATATCAAGGGCAAGGACATGAGAGGGCATGGCGAAAGAAAAAAGGTAGCTGTGCTGATGTGCGACATCAGAAATTTTTCCGGCATTACAAATAAAATGAACCCCTCAGATGTCGCTTTAATGCTTAATAACTATTTTGACCACATGGTAGCGGCAATCCGGAAGCATGGAGGAATTGTTGATAAATTCATAGGCGATGCTGTGATGGCGGTTTTCGGTCTGATGGAAGATAAACAAAATCCCTCTATCCAGGCTGTAAACGCGGCAATTGAAATGAGGAGCGCCTTGCGTAAATCCAATGAGAAAAGCCGCCTGATGCAGTGCCCCTCACTTGATAACGGTATCGGTATACACTACGGAGAGGTTATAGCCTCCTATCTCGGAAGCTCTGAAAGGCTTGAGTTTACAGTAATAGGGGCAACAGTAAACACAGCGGCAAGGCTTGAATCAAAGGCAAGAAAACCCAATCCCCCGATTATTATAAGCAAACCAGTGGCGCTTGCTGTTCAAAAAGAATTCGGAATTGCGGAACTCGGCGAAGAAGAACTCAAAGGGGTTGGAAAACAGAAACTTTATACAGTCAAAACACGGAAAGTCAGAAAATAACTTCCCGGTTGTTAAAAAATGGAGAACATTAGGGAGGAAGCATCTTTAAATGATAAATACATCTTTTTATAATATTTTCATGATACCGTTCGAGAAATTCGCAGGTCTTGATAAATGCAGGAAAACACTTATCCCGCTTGCATACGGGAATGTGCTTGA
>JAVEZE010000218.1:0-4003 GCA_034003145.1 Spirochaetia bacterium | reverse complement strand
TCGATAAATCAAGGAAATTATCAATAAAGGAAATAAGGCGCAGTACCTATTCCTGAATTATCCCTGCAAAATTCATGATCTGCTTTTCTTCAGGATAGTAAATTTTAAGCAGTTCTGCAGAGCCCTTGATCGGTTCAAGCGGATTCCTAATCTCATGTGCAAGAACTGATGAAAGCTGTCCTATAACAGCCATTTTCTCATTCCTGATCCTTGATGTAATATTTTTATCAAGTCTTTCTGTCATATTCCTGAAAGCCCTGGCAAGCTTTCCAACCTCATCATTTGAATTAGTGACAAAATCCCATTTAAAATTACCGCCGGATACTGATTCTGCCCCTTTGACAAGCTCTTTAATGGGACGCGAAATCTGGATTCCAAGAAAAAACGCAAGAAGAACTGCGACCAGAAGAGACATGATGCCAAGCAGAATCATTTTTACCCATACAAGCTTGATTACATTGAGATAGCTTTTACTGGTAAGAGTAATATGAAAAATCCCTATCTGATCCTGCTCTACCAGGACAGGGCTGTAAAACTCATATTTTATGAGATTGTCTGCACCGATATTTTTTTTTACAAAAGTGTTTTTAAGTTCCTCATCAATTATGCCAGGGTTGTTAACCTCCCCCAGCCGGTCAAGGTCTGTATGCATTTTAATTACATAATTGTTATCAAGCAGTTCTCCGGTAAGGACATCACTGTCTTTTGAAAGAGCTTCGAAGTAGAGCTTAACTGATGAATAATCGTAATTAAGTATCGGAATTATAGAAGAGACAGAAATAATTTCCGCAAGAACAGATCCTTTTTTTACAATCTGCTCCTCGATAAGCCTTTTTTGGGTATTTGCGGAAAAAGCAACGAGTATGGTTCCTGTTACAAAAACAATAAGCACAATCGAAAGGATAATTTTCGTTGTTATCTTCATCACTGTCTCCGGATTATTCAGGCAGCCTGCCAAGGTCGCGGCCAAGGGGGCTGCATTTTAATAATTATAGGCAGTAATCAAACTCATCTGCCTGTCTGACTTTGAAATTATAAACTTCAATCAATGAAATTGCACTGTGAAAAAACTTAAATTTTATCTATAATTATTTCAATGATTTTTAAAAGAACCTGGATAATCGCTGCAATATTTATGATATTTTTCCCGTTGATCTCATCCGATGCTGATGATGGTGAAAGCAAAATTATAAAATTCGGCCATGCCTACGGCGAAAACTCAGCTGTTATTTTTAATAAATATGCTCCTCTTATACATCTGCTTTCAACAGAACTTGACTGTAAAATTGTATTTGTTTTGAAAAATACTTACGAGGAGATGCAGACAGGATATCTTAACAACGAAATAGACATGGGAATAATCAATGCTTATTCTTTTGTAAATATCATGGATGCACCTTTTCTGATACCTGTTGCGGCCAGAGTCAAGGAAAACGATAAAAACTACACAAGCCTCTTCATTGTAAGGAAAGACAGCGATATCTACTCTATAAATGATCTTAAAGGGAGGATATTCGCATTCGGGGATACATATTCAACAAGCGCTTTTCTTGTACCTATGTATCATCTTGGTAAATTGAAAATAGACCCGTTAAAATTCTTTAGAGAAACAGTAATAATTCAAAAGCAGGATTCAATAATATATTCTGTGATGAACAAGACAGTTGACGGAGGAACTTTAGCATCCTTTATCTTTAATGAACAGGATGATGCAGTAAAAAATAAATTCAGGATAATTTTCAAAAGCGATCCTTTCCCGCTTGGTCCTTTTGTCGTCAACTCCAATCTTGGGGAGGAGATAATAAAAAAAACAAGAAAATTCCTTCTTGGTCTTACAGATACCGAAGAAGGAAGAAAGGCCCTTGCGCAGGCAGACCTTGATACATTTTCGTTTGTTGAAAAATCCGACTATGACTGGCTTAAAAAAATAGCTGGATCAGGATATAAACTGGAAAGATCAGCAGATTGAGCAAATCAGCCGGGTTTTCATCACATATTTATATTTATTTTTTCTTGAGTATTTTATTGTTTTACTTTATTCTTCTGAATAATTGATGGAAACTGAAGGAATAGAAATTTTCGACGTTGATCATACGATCACGCGAACTTCAACTGCAATAAGCTACCTCATTTTAATGATAAAAAAGAAACTGGTTCCGATCAGTCTGCTTTCATCAGTGCCCTATGTCTATCTAAACTATAAATTCGGCAAAATGAATGAAAAGCACTTTGACAGAAAAGTACCTGAAATGATCGGTCTTGAAAAAGAGCTGTTTGATAATCTTGCGATTGAAAATTTTGATAGATATATTAAAAAATCTATCTATCCAAAAGCATTTGAATACATTAAACAGCTCAAGGATGACGGAAAAAAGGTCCTTTTTGCATCATCTTCAATGGAACTGGTTCTTAAGCCTCTTGTTGATTATCTCAATGCGGATGACCTGATAGCCACACGTGTTGATTTCCAGGATGGAAAATGCACTGGTAGATTTATTGATTCACCTGTATTTAAAAATGAGAAAAAGAGAAAAGTGCTTGAATATATTTCAACCAGGAATATCGAACTTGAAAAATCATCTTTTTATTCAGACAGCATACATGATCTTCCTCTTCTTGAGGCAGTAGGCAGACCGGTCGCGGCAAACCCTGACATAAGGCTGAAGCTTACAGCCGGAAAAAGAGGCTGGAAAATTATCAACTTCAGGGAAAAATAATATTTCTCCTGGAAAACTGCTTTTTATAAATATTTCTATTTGTATTCAACTTCAAGAAATACCGGATCTGAAAGGGTTAGAAACCTTATAACAGGTATTTTGAAATTTGCCCTGCTGCCGCTGATTTTTCCTCCATCAGCGCGCATCACTTTCCCTTTTACATTTACCTCTACATCAACAAAGCACTCTGATATGATTTTACCCGGGGTAAGAGTTTTTGCGGAAGGATTGCCTCCGCTGTCCTGTTCGCTGCTGCCGAGGGAAGCCGCATACTCGCCGAAAACATAGTCAACAAGCTCAAAGTATTCTTCTTCTGAATAGGGATTGTCAACCTGGGGGGTAAGACCTGCGAGTACAGGATTATCATCAAAGGCAAAAGCCTTATTCAGTTTCTCATAGTTCTTTCTGTCAAGATTAAAAGATATTTTTTTAATTCCGTTATTTTCAGTAAAAGAGAATATTTCTCCCGCTGCGCTGCTTTTAATCCCTTGAGCGTTGTTTTTGACACTGAAAGAAAGTTTCAATTCAGGTTTGGATGAGTCTGATATCTTTTCAAGCGAAATCCCTTCAAGAGAGCTGAACGATTCTTTTATCTGGTTTACATCAAAATAGGATTCTATCTTTTCTCCAGTTCCCGCAGCCTCGGAAAGGTCATCTATATAGCTTGTAAACATTCTGGTAAGTTTTATCTCAACATTGCAGGATATATCGCCGTTTTCAGCAACATTTATAACCTGCTTCGTGCTGCAGGAAAAAATAATAATCACAGTAAACGATAAAATCAGGGAAACAGATATAATAAGAAAGAGATTTTTATTGAGCATATATGAAATTTAGATTCAAATAGACAATTGGTCAACACATTTTATTTTACCTGTGTCCGGAATCCCGAGGGAAAACCTCCCCGCACCTGAAGCGGTACGGGAAGAGGGGAGGTCATATTTTCTGGTTTACAGCGTTTCTTCTGCCCCCTTTTCCTGCCCAGAGGGGATTTCCGCTTTTATCCCTGAAATTATATGTTTTCCCTCCGGTAACAATACTTACCGGGGCAATGTGATCCTCAAGCATAAAACCATCTACTTTTGCCGCATCCCCGGCTTTCATTGTTCCTGTCATCTTTTCATCATGGCCGTAAAGTCCCATATGCAGGTCGTAAGTTTTTTCGCCTGCCTGCAGATACCACTCACTGTCCTGATATAAAAGGGTACCGGAGACAGTTCCCCTGCTCCCTTTTTCAGCGACAGTTCTGCCGTCAAGCTCAGCAGACGTACTGTCAGTGATATTCC
>JAVEZE010000217.1:0-4055 GCA_034003145.1 Spirochaetia bacterium | reverse complement strand
ACATTCTTACTGTATAAGGGTATTTTGTATTTTTAAGCGGTTTATAATCTGTAAAAGACATGGTCTTGATGTGGGCTCCGTTCTCATAAAGTTCAAGTTTTATATATCTGAAATCATCCTCGGTTATGTATGCAACAGCTTTTTCATAGACCTCATCTCCTTTTTTCCGGGGGGTGAGGATGATCCTGTAACACTGCTCTCCGTTTACATTTTCGCTCCCGTCTAGTGAGCTTGAGTATTTTACCCCGAAGCCTTCGTTCCCCTCTCCCATATCGCTGTAGGAAAAATCACTGCCTCCGGCTGAGTTTTTTTTGGCAGAAGAGCTCATTTTCCTTATTCTGCCTGTTGATGCGAACTTTACCCAAAGATCATCTCCTATTGTAAGATAGGCAGTCCCCTTTACACGCATTGGTTCAATAAAGATGGTAAGGCTTTTTGACACCCCGTCTTCTTTCATATAATAAGAGTCCATAATCTGAACCGGCTGCTCTTTTCCGCCTCTTGTTATTGTCATGCTGCTTTTTTGATACAACTGTTTGTTCAATGTGAAAATTGCGTCAGCTTTTTCAGTTATCACCTCTGCTGTCTGTGCCCCGGCTGAGGCAAGTCCCGATATAAACACTAAAAGTATTGTATTGATAATTTTTTTATTCATTAATCTGCTCCTTTTCTTCCGATCCCCATGGTTTTATCGACCAGTGGGCTTTCTCTCTTACAAAAATTAGTATCGCAGGGTGCAGAAGTACTGAGTTGATAAAAGCAAGCGTCATGGCTATTACAAGGACAATGCCTGTTCCCCTCATTGCCCTCATAATGGAAGGGATAAAAGAGCCGAAACCTATAATGGTTGTCAATGTGGCAAGAAAAACAGCAGTTCCTGTAGCTCCTATTACTTTGGCCATATTTCCCTTTCCTTCTATAAGATAACGGTGGTTTATGTGGACCGCGTTATCGACTCCTATACCAATCAGAAGGGGTATTGAGATAATATTGAGAAAATCAAATTTTATCCCTGTTAAGGCCATGATTCCAAATAATCCTGCGAATGACATAACCAGGGGGATGAAGGTAATTGCTGCCAGTTTGAGATTGCGGAAATCCAGAAGCAGTAGTAAAAATACTACAATCACCGCTATCCTTGTCGCAAAGAGGCCGTCAATTCTTGCAGCATCATTCATCTGGTTTGCAGCAAGTATCATACCGGTGGCGCGGTTTGTAACTGATGAAACCTGCGTGGTAAGAATTTCTCTGAAATCCCCTTCCCAAGGATTCTGTCTAGGACTGATTGATATTAAATAGGATTTTCCGTCCCGTGAGATAAAGGTGTCTTTGATCGTATCAGAAAGAGCGCCTTGGGTAATTTTTTCCGTATTTGCCATATCATTAAGTCTTTCAAGGAGATGGGGGCGCATTATTTTCTGGAATTTTCCGAGAGCAACTTGATTGCCTTCCGATGTGTCTTCAAGGGTATCAGTAATCCTGTCAAAAACACTTTCCCCTGTTTTTACTCCATTTTCATCAAGAGAAGTGAGTCTGTTAAGTTCATTGCCAAGGCGGCTCATTTGACCCAGATAGGCCATATCCCCCATTTCAACAAGGTTCATTTCAAGGCGGTAAAGCTCATCCTTTAGAATATCTGCATCGACATTCTGTGGTTCCTCAACAGAGGAGAGGATTTTTTTAAGCTCATCTGTAAGAGGCAGCCTTTCACTGTATTCGCTTTCACTTGGAAGAAAAAGGGATACAGCTTCTGCAGTCTTTACAGAATCAAGACTTTTAAGTTTATCAACAAGAGGGCTTATTTCATCAAGGTTGGTAGAGAGTATCTGAAGTCCGTCTACTGCCATGTCAAACTCATCTACAAGAGTACCCTGAAGTTCAATTGATTTTAAACCTTTGGCTTCCATGTTCATCATATTGTCTTCAATCCGGACTTTACCTGCCTGTGTAGCAAGGGAGATGCCGGCGATAAACAGTAATATTACATATAATCCAGGTCTGCGTACTACCATCTTTCCGAGCCCTGAAGCAAGGTTTGACCTGATTTTTACTTTTCCGGAATGTACCGTATCAGCTTTCCCTTTTTTTATAAGCCTTTGATGGCGCAGGGCAAGCAGCGGAGGGATGATAATAAGCATTGCTGCCATTTCACATAGAATACCAAGCCCCGCAACCAGTCCCAGTTCACTTACCATTGATGTTTTTGCAAACATCAGCGCAAGAAATGCCGCTGCTGTTGTAAGGCCTCCTGTTATAATACCTGGCCCGCTCGTGCTGTATGCCTTAACCATGGCAGGTTTGAAATCAAGCCCCTGATCGCGGAACTGAATATAAGAGGAGAGAATATGAATCGCATAATCTATTCCAAGTCCTATGAGAGCGACCATGTACATGGCTGTCATAATGTTCAGCCGGTGAACAACAAAGCCTGTCACCCCGGCTGTCCAGAATATCCCGAGAAACAGCGGCAGCCCTGCAATCAGCGGGACAGATTTCATCCTGAAAACCAAAACCATCAGCGTGATAACAAGTATGAAGGCTGCAATCATGGAAATGCCAAGGCCCTGTTCTGATGTTACCATTTCATCTTTCCCTACGACCAGAAATCCTGTAAATCCGGCTTTTACATCCATGTTATGCGCTATTTCATCAGCTTTTTTTTCAAGATCCTCAATTTCTGTAAACCTTAAAAAATCATCAATAGTGAAATTGGGTCTGAGCATGATGATTCCCATTTTGTTGTCCCGGCTCAGGATAACTGGGTCTCCGAAAAGAAACTGATCCAGGGCCTCTTCCATTGTTTTATCTTCTGCGGTTTTTCCCGAAAGCTGATTCTCAAGAAGCCCTAAAATCTGTCCCAATCCCCTGATCTGTGCTGTGGCTTGCATCTCATCATCTTCAAGATTCTTATCGTTTCCAGAGTACTCTTTTTCAAAATCATCATTCAAGTGAGTCAGAAAAGGGAGAAGATCGGGATTTCGGTAAATGTTAATTAATCTTTTCTGGTCTTCCGGTTTGGTAAGCATCATTGCGTGATTACGGATAAAATCAAGGTCTATCCCTGATGTAACCCCGTCAAGCGTTCCTGACCACTTGGGTTTTGAGAACTCCTTTGTCATGGCATCAAGTGTCTTTTTAACTGCAATTTCTGCCTCATCAGGATCTTCTATGCTGCGGGCATCGACTACCAGAATAATCTGTGATGATGACGCAAACTCCCTGGTGATCTTTTCAAGGTCCCTCACCTGCGCTGATTCCCTCGGCAGTATTGAGAAGAAAGTCATTTCCATTTTCAGAAAAGATGTACCGATTCCGGCTGTAACTGTGATGAGCAAAATTATAAGGAGCGCTTTTTTATATTGTGTTACAGACCAGGCGGCCCATCTTCCCAGCATTTTTTCTTTAAATCCTTCCATTTCCGGTTCTCCCCGCAATAATAGATAAAGACCTACTGTCGGTTTGTTTTTTGGTTAAAATTATTTCTTGATCCTTTTCCAGAAATTATCAAATACAAGACTCCCCTTTGCATTTCCGTCAATCCGGCCGCAGAGCGTGCTTATGAGCATTCCCCCTTCAATAAAGGAGGCCACCTCAAATGCAAGTCCTTCAGGGTCAAGATCTGATCTTATCTCACCCCTTTTTATGGCATCACGAAAAAGTCTTTCCATTTCATCAATAAAGTTGATATAAAAATTTTCAACAATATTTTGGGTATCAGGGAATTTTTTTAAGGTGCTGATAAGAAGGTATATCAGGTTTTTATAGTCGCTCAAAAGATCAAGTCCTGATGCCAGCGTATAGGTTTTTAATGTATCTTCCAGCATAAAAATGGGTTCAAGCAGTTCTTTCAGGGAACTTCCTTCTGAAAGGGAGTATTCCATTTGACTGTAAAGCCTTTCAAGGAGGTATAAAACGCTTTCATGGAAAAGTTCATCCTTGCTTTCGAAGTAGTGGTAAATCCCCCCTTTTGTAATAGCAAGAGCTTTTGCTATATCGTTGAGTGATGCCCTGTCATAGTCATTTGCGCAGAAAAACATTACTGCCTGCTGCATAAT
>JAVEZE010000216.1:0-4061 GCA_034003145.1 Spirochaetia bacterium | reverse complement strand
CGACGGGGTAATAAAAGCGGATGATGAACTTCACGCCATGCAGGAAGTTGAGGAATATGTAATAACGCAGGAATTAAAAAAACACCTCGGGAAGCTTGTTGACGGCTATATCGATTCAATCGACAAAGTGAAAAAAAACCAGACATCGCCGTATAACGGTGTGTGGATCAGCGGGTACTTCGGTTCAGGTAAGTCCCATCTTCTCAAAATGCTTGCCTACCTTTTTGAAAACAGGGAAACAGCCGGCAGTAAGGTCTCTGATATCTTCATTAACAAGATTGATGACCAGTTTATTAAAGCAAATATCAGGAAAATGCTTGATGTTCCCTCAAAAAGCATACTTTTTAATATTGACCAGTTATCCGATGCTGCGCAGGCATCTGCTGATAATGCAATTCTCTTTATATTTGAAAAAGTCTTTAACAGAATGATAGGTTATTTTCCGGAAAACAGAAATATTTCCGAGTTTGAAAGACACCTCGACGAAGAGGGTATCTATGGAAAATTCAAGGAAGACTACCAGAGAATAACCGGAAGGAGCTGGCAGGAATCAAGGAGCAAATCCTTCGGTATAGGACTTGGCAAACTTGTTCAGGTTCTTGTTGAAGGTTCGGGTATGCACGAGTCAGACGCAAGAGGCCTTGTCGAGAACTACAGGCAGCCGGCCCCCCTTTCTGTTGAAAGCTTTGCAAAAAGGGTAAAGAGTTTTCTTGACAATACAAAGGATAAAAACTACCGCCTTAATTTTTTCATTGACGAGGTCGGACAGTTTATAGCCAAAAAAGCAAGGCTTATGCTTCAGCTCCAGACTATTGCGGAAACCCTTGCGACAGTATGCGGCGGCAGGGTGTGGATATTTGTAACAAGCCAGGAAGACCTGCAGTCTGTAGTCGGGGACCCGACAGCAAAACAGGTCCAGGATTATTCCAAAATACATGCACGCTTTTATTTCAGGATATCATTAAGCTCAACAGATGTTCAGGAGGTTATCCAGAAAAGGCTTCTTGATAAAAACCCTGAAGGCGCTGAAATGCTTTCTGAATTTTACATGAAGGAAAAAGAGACACTGCGCACCCTGTTCAGGTTTGAGCACGGCGGAAAGGATATACAGTTTAAAGACAGGGATCAGTTTGTACTCTCCTATCCGTTTCAGGCCTACCAGTATAACCTTCTTCAGCAGGGACTGCGGGGCCTTTCAGAGCATAACGCTTTTATGGGGCGCCATGTATCGCGTGGCGAGAGGTCGATGCTTGAGATTTTCCAGGATGTGGCGAAGTCGCTGAAAGATGAGAAACTTTTCTGCTGGGCAACCTTTGACCGGATGTTTAACGGGATTAGGGAAACCCTTAACACTGCTCTTCTAAGCGCTGTAAATGTTGCCGAGAGAAACCTCGCAAATCCCCTTGCCGTAAAAATACTCAAGATCCTTCTCCTGGTAAAATATGTAAGGGATTTCAAGGCGACTGTGGAGCACCTTAAAGTGCTTCTTATTACATCGCTTGATATGGACCTCGCGAAACTTGAAAATGAAATTATTGAGGCGCTTAACATCCTTGAGCATCAGACCTACATACAGAAAAACGGCCAGGTATATGAGTATCTTACCAATGAAGAAAAGGATGTTGAGGAAGAGATCAAAAATGTAGATGTCGCAAATGATGAAGTCAGGGAGTTTGTTAGTGATATGGTTTTCAGCGGAATATTAAGGTCTGCTAAAATCCGCTTTAACGAGATAGATGAGGATTATGCCTATAGAAAGATGGTAGACGGCGAGACTGTCGGCAGATCTGCGGGTGCCGACCTTGCAATACACCTTGTTACCCCTTTTCATCCCAACTTCGATGACAGGAGCGTTGTTTTAAACCACTCTATGGGAAAAAGTGAAATGATTGTTTTTCTCGACGGAAAGGATTTTTTCTACAGGGAACTTAAGCTTTATTTCCAGACAGATATCTACTGCAGACATGCACCTGTTTCTGATGGAAATTCGCAGTTGAGCAGAATCATAAATGACAAGCAGCAGCAGAACAGCGAGAGAAAAAAAGATATAAATGATAAAATCAAGGAACTCATCGGAAAGGCTGATATCTATATTGTGGGTGATATCCTGACCCTTAAAATGGAAGATCCCAAAGCAAGGCTTGAGACAGCATTCCAGAGCCTTGTAAAAAGGGTTTATCCCAAACTGAGGATGCTGAAAAACCATTATGTGGAATCTTCTCTTAAAAAGATTCTCTATCCTGATGACAGTTCTGCACTCTATGGAAACGGTGCCGGGCAGATGGATGAAGCGCAGACAGAACTTTTTGGTTTTATTCAGAGAAAATACAACTTAAAGGAGAACCTTTCGCTTAAAATGCTTTATGAAGAGTTCAGCTCAAAGCAGTACGGCTGGTATTTCTGGGGAATTTCCTGTGTGCTTGCAAAGCTGTTTGTAAGGGATGCTGTAGAGTTTGCCCAGAGCAGCAGAAACAAAAGCCGTGATGATGTTTATGCTCTCCTTTCTGTGCAGAAGGAACACGATCAGGTAAGGGTAATTCCCGCCCCTGTAGTAAGCGCGGACCAGCTTGATGACCTTAAAAAACTTTATAGCTCAGTTTTTCATAAAAACATGGCATCAGCAAAGGCTAAGGATGCTGCAGCTGAGTTTAAAAAAGCAGTTCTGGAGGAGGCTGAAGAGATTGAAACCTGGCAGAGGACAGAAATGGAGGCTATGCCGTTTCTCATCAGTTTAAGCCCAGTTGTTAAAACATTGAAAGAGATAGCAGGCCGCGATGAGAGTTATATACTTCAGAACATTGATGATTACAGGGATGATCTTTTAGTCTTATCAGGCAGTGAAATAGATCCTCTTAAAGCCTTTATGAGCCCGTCTGGCACACAGTCTTCCACCTGGAAGAGTATCCGCAGATGGTTTGAAACAGGAAAGGATAACCTCTCAGAACTCGGTCTTGAAAGCGGCAGAGAGAAGATGGATGAGCTTTTAAAAGACATTCCTTATAAGGACAATATACTAAGGAACGCCATCAGATTGTATGATGATCTTAAAAAAGCTGAAGAGAAGGCGCTTAAGGAGAAATCTGATGAAGGAAAAAAACAGATAGAAAAAATCAAAGCATCGCTTTCCGGCATGAAGGAATATCACCAGCTGCCGCCTGAAAAGCAGATATCTGTATGCGAGCCTTTTAATGCCCTTGTTTACGGGCTTGAAGACCAGAAGCGTATTTCAGATATAAGAAATATTTCAGAAAACAGGGCAAAAAAAGTTCTTGAGGATGTTAAAAAAACCATCCACGCACTTGTTAACCCTGAAAAAAAGATAACCTATGCAACTGAACCTGAAAAAAAGATATCTTTTGAGAAAAGCGAACTTGTTACAGAAAGTGATGTTGAGATCTATTCTGAAAAACTTAAAAGACATTATCTTGATCTTGTAAGACAGAATAAAAGGATAGGGCTTTAAAATGAACCTGGGACAGCTTAAAAAATTCGCACAAAACACAAGGCTTAAACTTATATCACAGATAGAGTCGCGCCTTGATTATGCAGTATCGCATGATGATGAATACCTGCGCGCTCACGTAAAAGAGAAAAAGATCATAAATGAGCGGATAAAAAAATACGGTAGGGAACATGTAGTTGAAGAGACAGCATATATATGGTTTAACCGCTTTACCGCAATCCGCTATATGGATAACAGAAATTACAACAGCGTAAGAATTCTCTCCCCCTCTGATGGCGAGGTGCAGCCGCAGATAATGGCAGAGATTAAGGGCGGCAGGTTTCCTGATCAGCTTTTAAGCGTCAAGAACACTATAAACAGCTATCTTGACGGCAGAATTGCATCACGTGATCCTGACAGGGAAATTTACAAAACAGCGCTCCTTGCATGGTGCAATCATCTGGGATCTATAATGCCTTACATGTTCAGCAAGGTTGATGACTGGGCAGCGCTCCTGCTTCCGCTTGACCTTTTATCGCCTGAATCTGTAATCGCCGATTTCCAGAAAAACATAACACCTGATGACTGTGCCGATGTCGAGATCATAGGCTGGCTTTAC
>JAVEZE010000215.1:0-4070 GCA_034003145.1 Spirochaetia bacterium | reverse complement strand
ATTGAAGAGGGGATAAACGGAAGGACTGTCCTTGACCACATTCCTGATGAAAATCCAGCTAACGGGCTTTGGTATCTCGAAAATCTGCTTGATAGGGTTTATTTAGATATTATAATAATCCTGCTGGGGATAAATGATCTTTTTGCAGACAGCGAATTGCCTGTAAAAAAGATAGCAGGCGGTATAGAAAAAATGATAAACCGCATAAAGTTCAAAACACCGGGAAAAGATATAATAATAATCTCACCTCCACAGATAAATGAGGATTTTGAGGAAGCCTATCTTTACCAGAGCCAGATATTAAAATCAAAGCAGATTTCTCGCGAATACAAGCATATTGCTGCCAGTAACGGCTGCGGGTTTGCGGATGCGGGAAAGATTGTTTCTACAAGTCCTGTTGATGGTATCCATATCGCAGAAAAAGATAATATAACTTTAGGAAATTATATGGCCGATTTTATCAGGATGAGTTTTAATGTTTAATATTCGTATCAGCCTTTTCCTGACAAATAGATCGATTCCAACAGGCTTTGCCCTGAATCAGTTTTAAAATATTTATTTCTCACCTCATCTATACTTTCCCTGCTGCTGTTTTTCTCAAATAAATTGACAATAAGGTCAGCCTCGACAAGGATTTGAAAATCCTGTCCCTCAATTTTATCATAGCTGTGATGGCGGGCGATTATAAAGCAAACCCTCTCTGTAATTTTATCTGCGATACCGTTTTTTTCAAGTATTTTCCTTGCAACCGGAGGCCCTTCAATTTCCTGATAATTCCAGGCAGATGAGCTGTATTTTCTCTCAGCTTCCTTTACCCCGATATCGTGCAGCAGGGCTGTCAAAGCGATGATTTCGAGCTCGTCGCCTGTAACTTCTTCAGATCCGCTTATTGCGAGGGCAAATCCGTAAACCTTCAGGGCATGATTGATCCTCTTTACATCATTTCCAAAGTAAAGGATCATGTCAGCTATTACGTTTTTGCTCATTTTTACCCCCCAGCGCGCTTACATTCTGCTGTTATCATAAATAAAACACTGGATAGATATATTGTCAATTTCATTTTTACTCTATGAAGAAAGAACAGGAACATCTTATGGAATTAAATAGAGAATACAGTATATTAATAATATGAAAGGTGAAATTACTGCAATAATTGAAAAAGCTCCCGAAGGCGGCTACTGGGCATATACTCCCGAGATTCCCGGTGCAAATGGTCAGGGAGAAACTGTTGAAGAGGCAAAATCAAGCCTTAAGGAAGCAGTTTCTCTGATTATGACGGATCGGCTGGAAGATGCAACAAGAGGTTTGCCTGATGATATCATCAAGGCAACAATTGCGCTTTAATGAAAAAAGTGGATATTGAGCGGAAACTAAGAATAGCCGGATGCTATTTAAAAAGAGAGGGAGCTTCTCACTGGCTTTGGATCAATCCAAAAACCGGAATTTTAGAAGCAGTGCCAAGGCATAATGAGATAAAAGAACCGTTGGCAAAAAAATATTAAAGAAACTGGATGCGGATTAATTTTTCCGGCTTGTTATCATCATTTTTACCACCAGTGCGCTTATATTCTTAATACCCCGCGTTTATATCAATCTCGTTTTGAACTTCACCGCCGCTTATATATGATGAAATATTGGCAAAGGTAAGATCTATATCCCGCCTGAACGCAGCCCTGGTTCCGCCGCCCACATGGGGGGAGAGAACTACATTCGGCAGTTTATGAAACGGATAATTTCCCGGAGCTTTTATTTTGCTTCCAGGATCAGGATAGTTGTACCAGACATCGATGCATGCCCCTTTAAGTGTTCCATTTGTAAGTGAGTTGTATAAAGCTTTCTCATCAACAACAGGGCCGCGGGCGATGTTGAGGATAACTCCTCCCTTCATGAGATTCATAATATCCTGATTTACCATTCCCCTTGTCTCATCTGTAAGCGGAACTGCGACAATCAGGATCTCTGCCCCCTTTACCGCATCTTCAAGGTTTGACGCAATCCGCCTAAACCCTTCAGGAATTACCTCTTTGACCTGGTGTTTTTTATAGCCTGTTACATCTGCATCAAAGATAGAGAGCATTTTAGCGGTCTGCCTGCCGATAGCACCTGTTCCCAGTATTGTTACTTTTTTTCTGTAAAGTGATTCCCACGTGTCTTCCGCTCCGCCCCCTGCCCAGAAACCGTGCCATATTTCGTTTTCAAGCGCTTTATGAAACTCAACTATCCTGCCGTGAAAGGCAAGGAGGAGGGCGAGAACCTTTTCCGCCACAAACCTGTCGTTGCCGTGGGAGTTGCAGATTCTTATTCCCCTTTCCTTAAGCAGCTCCAGCGGCAGATGATTTACCCCGACAAAAGGGACAAATATCATTTTCAGAGAGGAAGACTTTTGTATCAGTTTTTCTGTCAGTAAGCCGCCTGCGATTATATCAATTTCTGATAAGGGGGCAGAATCTGTATCTGTAAAAACTTCAAGGTTTTTATGGGCTTTTTTTAGCTCGTCAATTTTTGATTCCATCAGGGAATCGATATTCATCTGGATAAGTATTTTCATAATAACTTTATTATTCTGATTCATTACAAATTGTCTATATATAATCCCGCATATTTTTCAAATTTTTAAGAATGATGTAAAAATGATCAATATAAATAGTCAAAAGTATAATATAATTGACCATACAGGAGGAGCTTTACATGACTTCACTTCATGGACTGCTGCGGAAGCAAAACTTAAAATATCCCGAATTCTTGATTCTGTGCATGAATCGCCCCAGATGATAATGCGTCATGGAAAGCCTGAAGCAGTTGTGATTGACTGGGAACTTTATAAATCAAATAAGTCTGTATTAATGCCGGGCTTTTCTCCATTACTTGATGAACTTGCTGATATAAATAGACGCGAAGGTGATTTTGAAGTCCCTCCCCGTAAGGACAGGCCTGATTCAGGGGAAATCACGGAATGAATCATTTTCTGATAGATACAAATGTATTATGCGAAATTATGAGACCGCAGCCGGATCAGCATGTTATTGAGTGGTTCAAAGAGATTAAAAAAATTAATATCAGTATAATAACAGTTGAAGAAATCCTTTCCGCTCTGATGAGAAAACATTATCTTGAAAAGGCAGCCTGGTTCCGCCGGTTTATAGCAGATTATGCTGATATTATACCTCTTGATACCGAAACTGCGCTATGGGCTGGGGAGGCAAGGGGCAGACTCTTATCCCGCGGGATAACAGTAACTCAGGCAGATTCCTTTATCGCAGCTTCAGCCTGGAGGGGCGGTTTTGTTCTTGCGGCACGCAATATAAGGGATTTTGAACATTTCGGAATACCGCTTTTCAATCCTTTCCAGAAAGTTAATTAAAATTCAGCATCAGCCTCTATTTTTGCGGATTATCCGGCCTGGCACAAAAAAACCCGGAAAGAGGATTGTCTCCTGATCCGGGTTTGTTAATCAATTAAATAACTTAAAATTAGAAAATTTTGTATGTCGCGCCGATAGCAAACATTGTGAGTTTCTTTGTAATTGCTACATCGCCTGAATCTGTTTCAAGGTCTGCATCAAAATAGATAGGTTTCATAAAGCCCAAATCAATTGTCAGGTTTTTGACAAGATTGAGAGCTGTTCCAAGACCAAATGTAAAGCTGTCAAGGAGGGGGTTTTCAGTAGAGTTGACATCTTTCTTGGTCCCCTGTTTTGAGTACATTCCCCCTGCGCTTACTGCAATTTTTTCGTTAACCGCGTATTCTCCGCCGAGGGCTATTTCCCATGAATCATCATAAACCATATCTGCCTGATCGTTGAAATAGTAGTTAAAGCTTGTGCTTGCATAAAGTTCGGGAAGCACCTGGTAGCCTACTCCTACTCCCAGCATTGCGGGAAGGTTCTGGTCAAATTTATCCCCTTTTTCAATATCGAGCTCGTTCAACAAAAATGTAGCTCCTTTTACTTTATCATATTCATATTCCATCTTTGTCATAGTCTGATACTTTAGCGCAACATCAAGTTATTCAATCTGCTTAACATTGACTCCGACTATAAAGCCTAACCCTGTTGCTGAATCTTCGGTATC
>JAVEZE010000214.1:0-4096 GCA_034003145.1 Spirochaetia bacterium | reverse complement strand
AGCATATTTTTATATTTTTTTTCTGTTACAGTATTGTCTTCCCTTGTTATTTCTCTTTCAATTTTTCCATCAGATGTATAGTAAACCTCATGCTGCATAACAGGGGTAAAGTCGTGATAAAGTATTCTTTCCTCTTTTAACTCTGAAGCATTTTTTTCCAGATAGTATTCAAACTCATCAATCCTGAATTTCTCGATTTTTTCAAGCGCCATTCCGGTTTTGTTTGATCTGTAAAATTCCTGGGCAAAAAGAGACGGGGAAGCTAAAAATAAAAATATAAAGAAACTATATTTAAACATTTAACAGGTTATCCAGGTATTCCTCTTTGCTGAATTGCTTCAGATCGCTGTATTTTTCACCTGTTCCGGTAAAAACAAAAGGAATACCTAATTTGCCTGAGATTCCGGCTGCAATACCGCCCCTGGCTGATGAATCACTTTTTGCCAGAACTATGGCATCAATACCAATTGCTTCATGAAATATTTCAGTCTGAACAAGGGCGTTCTGCCCTGTCGTTGAATCAATTACAAGAAATTTCAGATAGTTATCTTCATCAATCCTGTTTTTGATTATTTTATCTATTTTCTGCAGTTCTTTAACAAGGTTAAGCCGGTTATGCATTCTTCCGGCTGTATCGGCAAGTATAACTTTTTCTCCCTTTGATTTAGCTCTTGCAATAGTGTCGAATATCACAGCTCCGGGGTCTGAACCATGCTCCTGGCTTACAACACTCACTCCCAGCCTTTCTCCATGAATCTTTAACTGATCAATCGCAGCTGCCCGGAAAGTATCTGCTGCAGAAAGGATTATCCCTTTATCAGGATATTTGTTTTTTATAAAATTCGCTGTTTTTGCGATAGTTGTAGTTTTGCCTACCCCGTTAACTCCCAAAAACAGGATCAGGGTCAGATTGTCATTATCAAGTGAAAATTTATATTCAAGAATCTTCTCAGAAATAATTTCTTTTAAAAGCTTATAAAGATTTTCCTTTTCTGAAATCTTTTTTTTGGAAGCAGTTTCTTTGAGTTTTTTTACAACATCAACTGAAATTCCTATTCCCATATCAGATTCAACAAGAACATCTTCAATATTATCAAAAAACTCTTCATTGCCTATATTTGATTTAAAAATATTTTTAAGTTTCTGCCCAAGGCTTATTTTTGCCATTTACTGCTCCTGTCCAGGAATATCACCTGCTTTAATATAATCATTCAAATGAAATATTGTGTTTACAAATAAAGAGATAGTTAAAAACAAGCTTCCGTAATAACCGTAATAGGTAAAATTGGTTATTTTTCTGAGCCTTTCTGTTTCGCTGCTGTTCACCCCTGAGCTTAAAGCATTATTATAAGCATCGCTGTAGTCATTAAGAACAGCGAACAGGAAAAAAGGAAGAGGCACAGAGAGGATGAAAAATGAAAAGTTTTTGTAAAATGTATCTCTCCTGTTGTCAAAATATTCATCTTTTTTAAAGATATCAGGAGAAAGCTGTAAAGTAATACTGTTTTCAGGGAAATCATCTATAAAAAGTTTTAAATCCCTGTATCCTTCTTTTTTTATATAAAGCTCGCCTGATAACCCGTTTAAAAGATAGGGGCTTGTCCCCCTCCAAAGCGAATCATAATAGATATCAGCATCTGGAGGCAAGGTGTTTATTGCTGTAAGTTTTTCCTCTTTTTCTTCTGTTTCCATATTGATAATATTTTCTTTATTCTCTTCAAGCAGAACCTTAAGTTCCTTTTCCGCTATTCCCTGGCCTTTTAAAGTTATAAGATGTTCGCCCGGTTTTACAATTATATTTTTAACATTGCTGCTTCCTATATATTGATTATCAAGATATATATCTGCTTCCCCCATATTTGTGTTTATTGTCAGCTTGCTCCATGGTGTACCCAGGATTATGGAAGTTATTTCTGATACAGTTTCATCAAGAGAGGAAAAAAGGGAATTAATATCTGTTGATACAGAATTTGCATATATATCTTTTTTAAACAAAGAGCTGTACAGCCTGATTTCAATAATCACAAGTTCGTCAAATTGTCCTGCAGAACCGTAAAGAACATAATCAAAATTATTTTTGTCTGCAAAGATATTGATATTGACTGGAAGAAATGAGAGTTTTTCTGAATCCTCACTTTCTGTCTTAAATAAGACTTCTTTAACCGGATTGATTTTAATTTTTTCAACATTATACTTTTTAAGGACTCTTATTTCTTTTTCTGTTTTTTTAATACTGTCGCGGAGTTCTTTTTTTTTCGTGCTTTCATTAAAGAATGTCATATTATAATCTTTGAAATATTGTGTAAGCAGACTCTCTTTTTCCTCAATTTTTTCAATTACAATCCTGTTTTTAAGGAGAAATATTTCATTTTCCGATAGTGTGTGGCTGAGACAGGATGAGAGCTGATTATATAAAAAAGCCGGGAGTGAATTGCCCAGATAAATTGAGTCAGATGAGGAATCTGTGATTTTAAAATCTGTGATTGCGATATTCCATTCTTTTTTTTCATCAAGTAAAATTATTTTCTCACCATACAGCGGAGAAAAAGAGAAACAGATAAAGATCAGTATCAGGATTTTTACTTTCATTAACCCCTCAGGGTTTTTCTGATTGAGCTGATAAGCCTTTCCGGTTTGAAAGGTTTAACAACAAAGTCAGAAGCTCCAAGCTGAATTGCCCTTATTATATATTTCTGCTGTCCGAGAGCTGAACACATAATTACTTTGGATTCAGGATATTTTGTCTTAAGAAACTTCAGCGCGCTTAATCCGTCCATCACAGGCATTGTAATATCAAGAAGGACAATATCAGGCCTTGTTTTTTCATACATCTCAAGCGCTGCCATGCCGTCTGCCGCCTCGCCTGCTACCGGAATACCTTCTTTTTCCAGTACTTCCTTAATTGAGATTCTCACAAATTGCAGGTCGTCAACAATCAGTACACCGGATTTCATTTTTACTTATTTTTCCATATATATTTTAAATATTCCTCAATAAAAGGATCTATATTCCCATCCATAACAGACTGGATATTACCTATTTCGTGTTTTGTCCTGTGATCTTTTACCATGGTATAGGGTTGAAACACATAGGATCTAATCTGGCTTCCCCAGGCAATTTCTTTCTTTTCCTGGCTGTACTTTTCATTTTCCTCATCCTGCTTCTGCCTGTAATGTTCATACAGTTTGGATTTCAAGACTTTCATCGCGTTTGCCCTGTTTTTGTGCTGGCTCCTTTCTGTCTGGCACTGTACTACAATCCCTGTTTCAAGATGTGTTATCCTGATAGCGGAGTCTGTCTTGTTGATGTGCTGCCCGCCTGCGCCTGAAGCCCTGTAGGTATCTACCCTTAAATCCTCAGGCCTTATCTCCACATTTATGTCATCCTCTATAACAGGAGATATAAAGACAGAGGCAAAAGAGGTATGCCTTCTGGCATTTGAGTCAAAAGGTGAAATCCTTACAAGGCGGTGGATACCTGACTCACCCTTTAAATATCCATGTGCAAAACTTCCGTCAACCTGCACAGTTACAGACTTCAGCCCCCCTTCAGCCTCAAGCATATCAATTACTTCGATATCAAAACCTTTCCTTTCTGTCCATCTTGTATACATGCGGTAAAGCATGCTAACCCAGTCGCAGGCCTCTGTCCCTCCCGCGCCTGAGTGAATTGTGATAAAAGCCGAGGCATTATCCATTTCATCGCCAAGCAGCTGTATGGTTTTAAGTTCATCATATTTTTTTTCAATATTTTTAATACTTTCAGCAATCTCTTTTTCAAGTGATTCATCTTTCTCCGCAATAGCCATTTCAAAAAGCTCTTTAGTATCATCAGATTCAATTACAAGGCTTTCCCATGGGCGAAATGCATCTTTTAATCTTTTGAGCTTTGTAAGGATAATTTCTGCCTCTTTTCGGTCTTCCCAGAATCCTTCTTTAAAGGTTTTTTGCTCTAATTCTTCAATTTCTTTTTTTTTGGCATCAGGGTCAAAGATGCCTCCATGATTGAGTTATTTCACTTGTAATTTTGTTTAACTGAACCTGATAATCTATTAACATTTATTTCCTCATTTAAGCAGCATTCTTTTCCATTTCTT
>JAVEZE010000213.1:0-4130 GCA_034003145.1 Spirochaetia bacterium | reverse complement strand
GAAAGCATAAGGAAAATCCAGGGGGAAAAAAGGTATGTTAAAATAAAGGAGGATTTTATCACCGGCATCAACAGCCTGATTAAACAGGCTGATGGGCGGGTCTGGATGATAAACGGGCCTTCCGTGCTTGCCCTTCTGCCTCCGGCAAACGCGGACCGGGCTTTTCTCCTGTTTATTGAAACCCTTCTGGGAAGGAGCCTTTTTATTTACGAGAAACTGGGGCTCACATCATCTACAGCGCTCAGCTTTGCCCTGCACTACGGAAAAAGCCTGTGGCAGCAGCCCGGAAAAACCGGCCATATAATCTCGGAAGATGTTAACTTCGTACATCACCTTGGGCATAAATACGCGGGTAAAAACCTTATTTATGTATCAGACAGGGCTTACGATCTGATAAGCGGGCCCGGACGTTATTTTCTTAAACAGAAGGGAAAATTTGAGGGCCGCGTTATCTACTGCTCTAAAAAATTCGGGAGCGGCAGGTTTACCGGTTAACCCGGTATTGCCGGATAACGGCTCCGGGATGTTACAAAAGTATACAAATACCTGTATAAGGGGAGACTATGGATTTCCGTTATCACCCATATTACTGCGAAGAGAATATATACCTGCTCTGCGCCGACTTTTTCAGGGAAAAAGATGATACCGGCGCTCATGTGCTTTTAATCACAAACAGCTTTGGCGGGTGCTCTTTTGCCTGTCAGAAAATCGCGCATGAAGGCAGGATTGTACTCTGGGATTATCATGTTGTGCTTCACACTGATTCTCTGATTTATGACTTTGACTCAACTCTCCCCTTTCCCTGTCCTGCTGATCAGTATTTATGCAATACTTTTTTACCTGAAACCAGCTTCATCTACCAGCCGCTTTTTAATGCGGTTCCGGCCCGGACATACCTTGATAAATTTTCCAGTGACAGGAGGCATATGAAAAACCCGGACGGGAACTGGAAAAAGCCGCCGCCGCCCTGGCCTTTGATTTCGGGCTGGAGTGCTGAGAGCACTCATGAACTGCCCCGCTTCCTTGACTGTAAAGCTGAGAGCTTCGGATGTATCATCAGTCTTAAAGATCTGAAACACTGCCAGTAGAAAAACCTTTCCAAAACCAGGCGTATCAGCATAAAATACAGTTCAAACCGATATGATATTCCGTTATTCCGGAGGATAAGGTGAAAAACGCTTTATTATTGATTATTATTTCTGTAATTCTGATTTGCTCCTGCACTACTGAGGAGAAAAGCGTTTCAGGCGGCAGCCCTGTTTCTTCCCCGTCCGAAACAGCATCCGCAGCTCTGATAGCAGCATCAACGGGAAAGGATTATATAAATGAAAAAAAATTATGAGAACCCTGATTTTATAAGCAAACATAAAAATGAAGACGATGCAGGCAGGAGGAATGCAGAAAACAGCATCAAAGAACTTCTTGACTCGGAATCCTTCGCAGTACTTTCAACCCAGGGGGAGGGGCAGCCCTACTCATCCCTTATCAGTTTCGCCTGCACAGATGATCTTAAAAAACTTGTTTTCGCGACTCCGTCAGACACAAGGAAATTCAGCCTTATAACACAGTCAGGCAGGGTATCAATACTGATTGACAACAGGTCAGAGGGGCATGAAAGCCTGAACAGGCTGTGCGCTGTTACTGTAACAGGCAGGGCATCTGTGGTTAAAGATAAAAGCGAAGCTGAAAAATGGAAAAAATCGCTGATAAAAGCCCACCCGTACCTTGAGGCGTTTGTCAAAGCAGGCAGCAGCGCTGTTATTCTTGTTGACGCTGAAAGATACTTCTTTGTTAAAAGGTTTCAGGAAGTAATAGAATGGAGCCCGGATATTTCCATCGTATAAAAGCAATTAATAGTGAGATTACTTCAGACACCAGGGCTGCAGGTCAATCAGTATTTATAGAATATTTCCACATTCTGCAGTTTCCGCTTCTCATCGAGAATATTTGAAAGCCCCTTGTAGTAAAGCAGCTTTTTATCCGCAATATCATATCTCAGCTCAAGCTTCGGAGCGAACAGCCTCAGGAACCAGTTGCTTATGTGAATATTAATGTAGGCTATCCCGTCAATCTGATCTTTAAGCTCCATCTCGAAATCATAGATGTCGAGGTCTCCTGTAATAAGAAGCTTGAGAGGGATTTTACCCCTTTCCCTTAGCACTTGATAATTTTCCTGAAGATAATAGAAAAAACCCTGGCATCCTACCATCAGTACGCTTGACCCGAAATCCTTTCCTACATTTCTGGTCTCTTCTTTCCCCCCCTCACGGACCGTAAAAAGTATTACATCTCCTGCCTCATATCTTGCCCCGTGGCGATCCTTGAACCTGAAATCCTCAAACACATGCGCAGGCGCGGTTAATGAATCATTAAAAAAGGATTCTATATATGCAAGTGTCTCTCCGCTTTCAGATATATAATCGGTTTTTGCCCTGGCTATCCTGCCGCTTCTGTATTCCGCCTCATGCTTTTCCCTGTAGACAATCCTGTCCTTTGAAAACGCCTCTGAAGAGAAACTGAGTATCTCAACATCCCTGTCAGTCTGCGCAAACGCTCCCTGCACTGCTGATAATATCAGAATAAAAGCAATTAAAAAAAACCTCATTTTTTTCATCTCATCATCACCTCACTTTTTCTGGGGAACCTGCTCAAGGCGGCTGATATCAAAACCCATCTCAGCTGAAGCATCTGCCATCTTCCTGTATACCTCTTCAGAAGGGACAGGATCTTTTGCCATAAGCCAAAGATAATCCATCGTGCCGCTTGTCACAATCATTGTCATATCAGCTTCATTCCAGTAGATAAGCCTGTAAGGCAGCCATACGAACGGGAACGGGCGTGCTGACATTTCACCTTGGATTTCAGGATCCTTCAGCTTCAGTTTCTGTTTAAGTACTTTCTGTTTACCTTCAAATCCGCCCTTGAATCCCTCGTAAAGGACCTGCCAGGTACCGTCATTATTTTTAATATAAGTGTCTGTAGTGCCTACCCAGTCATCCGCAATTCCTATGGGAATGCGTGCTATTTCATACCATTTGTCTTCGAATATACCGAAATCAATTTTCCTGACAGCCGGTATGTTTTCAGTCGAAGGAGCGCTTGCGCATGATGTGAATATTGCTGCCGGAATAAGAAAAACCGCAGCGGCAAAATATTTTCTAAATTTCATTTTTATTGTCCTTTAATATACTGATTAAAAATATTTAATCAGCAGACTAAATTTATTATCCTGAAACTGATAAGTCAAATAAAGTTTTTGAATTTAACCGTGAATATCAACTGTTTCATGTTTACAGGAACCTGGAACCGGACAACTGTTATTATTAAAATTTTTCTTTTACAGATTTTATCCTATCCCTAAAGACCAATCATCCTCCTGAATTGTAACTGTAGTATCATCATCAATTAAAATCCATTCTAATTCATAATAATATTCATTCCAGTCTTGATATTCATCACCATTAATGCAATTCCAATCCCATAAGCTGCACCCGCGGCCAGTCCACCGACTACTAACATCTCAAGTTCTGATTTGATCCAGTTCTGTTCGGTAAAAATGGCTTTATTGCGCCAAGAGTAAACTGTGCTATACCTGTCAGGACAGCAGCAAACGGGAAGTCAAGTTCCGGTTTTACAGAAAAGATACGGGATGCGATAAAAAACGGCAGATGAACAGCCCCGAGACAGTCTCTTCAAATTTCAAAAAATAAATCAACTGTTTTAGCTGCAGGAGTCATGAAACGTCCCTGAAAGCGTTTTATTATCTCATAGGTGTCAGGCAATCATTCAAGTGTGGAAATTATTTTTTGCTGTAACCTTACCTTCTCCCCTGTTTCTTCCAGTGACAAACCCGCTTTTTTCCGGTATCCTCTTAAGGCTTGAGCAAGGTGCATGGTTTGCCGGGGAGTAAAACAGGGACACAACATCTGCTGTATCAGAGTACTTACTTCCGGCTGAGATCAGTATCCGGAACTTCTGCGTTATTTCAGTTTACAGTTTCATCGCGCCCAGGAGTTCATCCAGATTCACAGAAGCAAAGCTGGCAGAATAGTCGCTCATAGCATAAGGAATGATAATCTCAGATCCGTGAACAATTGCACCGCAAGTGTAGACAACATTCGGCACATAAC
>JAVEZE010000212.1:0-4136 GCA_034003145.1 Spirochaetia bacterium | reverse complement strand
GTCGCGATAGAAGCAAGCGGTCAGGAACTGATCAATAATATTCTTAAAAGCTACAAACTCGGGACAAATGTTACAACTGTAAAGCTCAGGAATATTGTTCCCCCTATAGGTACAGTACAGGATTCTTTCGAAGATGTTAACAAAGCCCAGCAGGATATGAACAGATTTATCAATGAAGGAAAAGAAGCCTACAACAAGGAGATACCAAAAGCAAGAGGAGAAGCAGACAAGATGATACAGGAAGCGCTTGGTTACGCGGCGAAAAGGGAAAACGAGGCAAAAGGAGATGTTGCGAGGTTTAATTCTGTCTATAATGAATACAGAAACAGCAAAGATGTAACAAGGGCAAGACTGTATATAGAGATGGTTGAGGATGTGTTTAAGAATGAGGAAAAATCAGATCTTATAGATAAAAATCTGCAGAATTTTCTGCCTCTTAAAAATCTTCAGAGTGCGGGAGGTACAAAATGAACAAGAAATTTTTAACTATTTTCATAACACTGGTCGTTCTTGTTTTTATTCTGGCAGCTATGGGACCTTTTTATATTCTTGAAGAGGGACAGCAGGCAGTATTAATAAGGTTTGGAAAAATTATTGATACCCAGCAGGATGCAGGCCTGAAATTAAAAGTACCGTTTATTGATAATGTAGTAAAATATTCAAAAAAACTTCTTACATGGGATGGCAATCCGCAGAGAATTCCTACCAAGGAAAACCTTTTTATATGGGTTGATACAACAGCAAGATGGGAAATAACTGACCCTGCCAAATTTTACGCTTCTGTTACTTATATGGAGAGCGCATTCGGAAGGCTTGATGAGGTTATAGACTCATCCATAAGAACAATTATCTCAAAGAATACACTGAGGGAAGCGGTAAGAAACTCAAATATTATTAATGAGCTTGAAAAAACAGCTTCAATTATGCCTGATATAACAGAAGGTGAGGAATCCTCAATGCAGCAGGAAGTCAAGGAACTTTCAAGTATGTCTTCAGACTCAAGTTTTGTAGTCATTGAAAAAGGGAGAGAGAAACTTTCTCAGGAAGTTTTCGATGCGGCAAGCGCGATTACACCCCAGTTTGGAATAAGGCTTGTTGATATAATTGTAAGACAGATAAGATATTCAGATGACCTTACAGAAAGTGTATACAACAGAATGATAAAAGACAGAAACCAGGTTGCGCAGGCTTTCAGATCTTTTGGTGAAGGAAAAAAAGCTGAATGGCTTGGCAAGCTCCAGAATGAGCAGAAAACTATACTTTCCCAGGCATATAAAACATCTGAGGAAATCAAGGGTAAGGCAGACGCGGAAGCGACAAAAATATATGCATCTGCCTATTCAAAAGATCCGGATTTCTTTGAATTCTGGCGTTCTATTGAAAGTTACAGAAAAACAATGACAAAGTTCAATAAAGTACTAACTACAGATATGGAATATTTCAAGTATCTGAATGAAAAGAGCCCAAGATAAATCAGTTTAAATACCGGCAGCGGTGTAATTAATGAAAAGCTGTTCCTGTCTATTGATGGGAGCAGCTTTTTTTGTTTAATAAACTTTTCAATACCTTGCAAGAAAAATAAAAGCATTACCCTTAAAAAAAGGGATGAAATGCCGGTAACAGGCTGACATTCATTTATATTTTTCCAAGGCGGTATTGAAAAAACAGCCAGCAAATCATGTTATTTTAATGAAGCAGCATCAACTGATACTATATTCCCTTTTTTATCCTGGAAAATAATCAGGTTATCTTTTTTAATGATAAATGTGTCAGGGTCTGCCTCAATTTCAGAAAAAGCTTTGGCTTCAAGATTATCTGCAAATCTTGCGACAACCCATCCGGTGGAGGATCCTGCCGGCTTTGCTGTGCAATAGATATCATTACCTGACAAAAGGATGTAAGAGCCGCTCCACACCTCCTGGCTCGCACTTTTTACCGGCAGCAGATCTTTTTTACCCAGAAGTGAAAGGGTGTATTTTCCTGTGCTCTCTTTTACCGGGATAATAAAGCCTGCCGGGGTTTCAGCGTAAAGCCTGCCCGCAGAAACCGGAGCTTCTGCAGGAACAGAGACAACCTTGTCCAGTGTACTGAAAAAAACAAACCTGCCTGAGCGGGGAAGTGTCCCTTCCTCAAGCCTTAAAAAGGGAGTCCCTGCGCTTTTTTCCATTTCTGCGGCAAGAGATTCATCTTTTTTTGCAGCTTCTTTTTTCTCAAGCAGTTTATTTGAGTCTTCCGCTATTTTCTCCCGTGCCTCTGAAATTGCCTCTTCCTTTTTTTCAATATCCTTTTTCATGGTTTCCGCCTCTTCCTTTTTAGCAGCAAAAGCCTCTTTTTCCTTTTCTATTTTATCCTCTTGTGCTTCAAGCTCTTTAATTATCACTGCTTTATCAGATTCAGATAATTTGCTGTCACTAATTTCTTTCTTTTTTTCTTCTAAAGCTTTTTCTTTCTCAGTAATTGATTTTTCCGCTATAGAAGCCTCAATCTCTTTTTTGGCAAGTTCTTCCTTTCCTTCTGCAATTGATTCTTCCTGGAACTCTACAATCTTTTTCCTCTGCTCTATCCCCATATCTTCTTCCTTGCGGAGATCTTCAACAACATCCTTCCCGGCAAGTTCAAAAGGATCAGGGCTTGCTGCCTCAGATGTTGCGGCAGGTTTTTCGAGAGGAATTACAAGCCTTGTTTTTCCCGGCCAGTTAATATAATTGACATCAATACCTGCGTTTTCAATTGAGATATTTGTAAGAACCATGTTTATGTATCTCTCTGAGAAAAAATCAAGATTTCCCCTGTAGACCGCGTTGTAATATGTAATAAATTCCGCAATAAGCATGGAATCCGCGCTGCTGTAGCTGTACATATCCTGAAGATATGCTGATATGATAAGCCTTAAATTCCTTATATGGTCGACCTTTGCCCCTTTTTCAAGAATAAAAATATCAGCACCCATTTTATCTGGTTCAGAAGGATCAAGCAGATGGAGCACCCTGTATTTGCCGGGAATCAGGGACTGAACTTTACCGGAAGATATCGGCCCTGCCAGTGACTGCCCGATAGACATAATCTCGCTTTTCGTCTCTATTATTTCATTGGGCCCCTCATAATTTATAAATTCAACTTCTTTATAATTTTTCTCAAGCTCTCTTCTGTCTACAGCTGTTTCTGCTGAAACCATTGCTGTAAATACAATTGAAACCAATAATAGAATTAATCCTTTTTTCATTTCACACCTCTTGTCCTTCTCATATCATGCAGCTGAGCCAGTCTTACTGCTCCATATATTTCAATAAATCAATTATTTTCAATTGTAAATCACGGTTTCTATTCTGTTCAAGCATTTTAAATAAAAGCGTTTTACCTTCCTCTGAAGAAAAGTATCCGTTATAATCTTTAATTTCCCTGAATGACTCAATCAAATTTTCATCAATACCGCGGTAACCGGAGAATCTGTTATAAGCAGTTATAATAACTCTGGTGCTGCGTCCATCATAATCGCTGCCAGCTTTTCCAAGTTCCTTTATCTCGATTGATGCGGCAAAAGGGTCAGTTTCCTTTTCAAGCATTTCCCTTAACAGATCCAGTGCATCATGTGTTCCAATCTTTCCAATAATTTCGGCAGCCATGGATTTGACAGAGGCGCTCTCTCTTTCTTTTAGGGCGGATCTTCTTATCATTTGAATCAGATATTCCTCATCCCCTGCTGTAATTCCGGATAATAATGCATTTCCGGCAAGTTTCATTGCTTTTTCCCTTGCGCCTGCGTCTTCTGAAAGGGAAAGCTCATTAATATAGATCAGATATTTTGTGTCAGGTTTAATGACAGATTTTTCCGTATCATCACCTGAAAACAGGTAAGCCATTCCAGTATCAGCATCTGATAATAACAGAGAATTAAAAAAATAGATATTCCAGTCCTCTCCTCCAGCCGCAAGGATCGCCCCCTCTTTGTAAAGAAAAGAGTGATGAGGATATTTGTCTTTTACCTCTCTTATCCCATTTACCGCTTTTAAAGGAATTGAAGCTTCCCCGCAGATGCCTGATAATGAATCAAACCAGGCTACAAATCCTTTCCCAGCTAAAAAATAGACATTTCTATCAGCTATGAGCGGCTCTCCTGTTATTTTCATTGAACTTCC
>JAVEZE010000211.1:0-4180 GCA_034003145.1 Spirochaetia bacterium | reverse complement strand
GTCTTGAAATCAAGAGATGTTCTTTTGTATAAATCTATGAAGTTCAGATACTGATACAGTGCTTTATAGTGATCTTTGAGTTTGTTATCTTCCGAGTTTTTATACCAGTAGGTTTCCCTTCTTTTTTCAAGAATATGGAGGGCCGAGGTATGGTCAATAATATTATTTTCAAGCCCTGCAAGGAGTTTTGAGAATATCTGCCTGTCAGCTTCCTTGAACAGATCTATATCAATCAGCATATCAAGAGATACATCAAGCTGAAGTTCGTGTGAGATATTAAGCTCTTTTTCTTTTTTATCAAGAAGTTTATTAAAAGAAGAGCTGTATTTTAGATTGTTTCTCCAGCTGTCAACTGTTGTAAACATATGCTGCTGAAGTGGGCCCCTTTTTCTTTTCATCTGGAAATCAAAAGCATTTCTGAGAATAAAGTTTAAAAGCCCAGATAAATCGGGATCCGGTTCCATATAGGAGAATTCTGATTTTATAATACTCCAGAATGTATTAATAAGTTTATATTTTTCAACATTTCCCCAGTATAAAGGGCTGTCATTAAGGAATGAATCAAGGAAAAGGCTGATAGTGATATCTGAAATATTTTTACTGCTTCCGACCAGCACGGAAATCATTGCAAGCATCAGATCATCCTCTGAATCTGTTTCAGGACTTATAATTTCTTTTAGAGGATTAAGCCTTTCCTTTTTGTTTCTGAAAAAAGGAAGATACTCCCTTACCAGATCAAGAAAGGAATCAGAGAGGCCAAGCTCCTGAAGATACATCGATGCCTCGTCCGACGCGAATACAAAGTTTGAAAGATTGAGGTCAAGAAGCCAGTTTTTTGAATCCTCCGGTTTTACTGATGCTGAATAAAGAAGATAGCGCTTATCAGGGCTTATTTTCTGCACCAGGTAACGGATGTAGAACTCATTGTTTTCAATTTCAGCCTTTTCAATACCGAGTTCGTTATATTCCTTATATTCATCACGCATCTTTCCGCCGTCATCATACCAGAAGATTATGCGTTTTGACTGAAAATGATGATTTAATGCATTGAATATTTTTTCATTCATTGTCTGTTTTTTCCCTTGATAAAATGTGATAATCCGGAAACTGTTACACTCTCCCGAAGGGCGTAATATTCTTCAACCGGGCATATAATCCAGGATTCATCTATTTCAAGTTCATCTATACCGTTCCAGAATCCCCTGGTGGGTTTCGGCGCTGTTGATATCTTAAAATCAACTGCAACCCTTCTTTTTCCCTTCTCGAGGACAAGATCAATCTCACCGCCGTTTGATGTCTTATAGAATCCTGCGTTATCATATTCTACCATACTTAGGATATTCTCAATACAATAACTTTCCCAGGAAGTGAACAGTTAAGTAAGAAGGTTCCCCCCCCCAGCTACCCATTATCAACGAAAATGAGTAGCATGGGATTTCAACAAACAAAAAGGGGAACCAATGCATACATATTATCAGCTATACAAAAACAGTAAAAACCCGATTCCATATTTATATCCAGAGGCTGTTAATAAAGAAATCTACAGCTTTTTCTGAATATCATTTATCAGATCCAGCAGATATGTCCAAAAATATTCATGATTGACTGTCTCACTGACAACTGAAGAAGGAAGAAACCGTCTCATTTCAAAAACAAAATCATTATATCCTTTTTCAATTTCCCTGAAGCGAACGCTTAACAGATTCCTAAAATCCGGCAGATCAATTTTCCTTTCTTTAAGCTTTTCGTTTAAAAGATCTTTTGAAAAATGAATGTTCTGTCTGTTAAGCCAGCTGATATCCCACAGATCCCGGTTCATTATCCGGTTGGGCCTCAAAGCAAGAGCAGTAATTTTATCAGCAAGTATTTCTTCTCTGCTTTCAGCAAAAAGAATAAGGCCCGATGTTCCCATATCAATATTATAATGGTTTATGAGCATTGAAGGCTTTCTGTCATGGCTTGGAAGTGCACAGATATCAATATTAATTTTTTGAGCCGGTAAATCCGGACGTTCGGGCTTTGTTATAATCCTGATTTTCCAGGTATCAACATTTCCTTTTTCTTTTAAAGGCGCGCTTACACTTGCTTTTAGACCGTATTTATCAGAGAAGCATTTAATTATTGAATCTCCCAGCGATAAAAGTTCAATCTTCCTAAAACCTGATCCCCCGGTAAAATCAAGATCTTCACTCAAGCGGACCGATCCATAGCAGTTCCGAAGACAGGTTCCCCCGATAAAAGTAAGGTTTGATAAATACCCTGCCCTTCCCATTTCCCGCAAAATATCGTGATGAAGAATTTCCTTCTCTACAACTGTCCGTAGGCCAGCCAACTGTTCACTGCTTTTAATAGCCTCTTCAACAAGAGAATCAAACAGATTCATCGACCGCACTCCAATCTATTAAATCCATAGATCTTCTGGTATCCCGCATATCCTGAATGGCAAGTTCAACAGAAGCTCTCCAGATTCCGCACCTGATGTCATACGTAAGTTTATCAGCGAGAGTTTTCGGCTTTTTTTTTGTATGAACAAATTCTATTGTTCCGAAATTCCCGCATGATACTGTCTGTTTTCTGCCGCTGCTCATAATAGTTATCCAGTTAATCGGCAGCTGGGAAATTATGCCTGCATCACTCAGCGCTGTTTCCAGGCTTATATAATTAAAATACCTTGAGCGGAGTTTTACTGCAGTATGATAAAGTATCAAATTATCAGATTGAAAATTTTTATTGTAAAGATACACACCCCTGCATACCCGTTTTATCAAGCTGCTTTTCTCTGCTCTGCTTAATAGAGTTTTTAAAGCGTTATACTGCAATTCAGGAAAAACTGCTTCAAAATCACTGATGGAAAACAAAAAATGCTTATCATCTGTAAGTGTTTCAAGAATTTTCTGCAGTTTTTTAATACTTTGCATACTGCCTCGATACACATAATGTTACACTATGTGTCACCTTATGTCTACTAATGCAACATAAAAACAGCAACCGTTCTATGTAAAAAAATCTTCAAGATGCATTCCAGTTTATCTTTATTTTCAACTGTTTTTTTGCGCAATCTGCAAGATACAGATTAATAAGCTGCTGATACCTTATTCCTGTTTCATCTGACATTTTTTTAAAGTATTCTATTGTTTCTTCATCCAACCGGATTGTCATCTGTTTTTTTAATCGTGATATATAAGGATTTTTTACAGCTTTTGTAAAATCAAATTTTTCTCTCATAATTCTATCCTCCATATTGCTTGATTTCGTCATTTTTTGCCCTTCTTGCTGATATTATTCTGATGACATCTTCATCGGATCTGTAGCAATGACAAACTACCAGAATATTCAAATTCTGTGATAGACCCAAAATAATAAATCTTTACTCATCACCGGAATGATCAGGGTCATGTATTAAAAGATCTTCAGGATCATAAAAGATTGTTTTTGCTTCTTCAAATGAGATTTTGTGCTTTTTATGTTTATTTTATTCTTTTCCTCATCCCATGCAAACTGAATTTGCTTCATACATATATTGTATTTACAATGTAATGAGTTGTCAATTACATGCACAGCTTCTGTGCATATAAAATAAACGTGCACATTTTTAGCTGCTTTTTGTGCATGTATCAGCCGGAAGAGAGTATTTCAAATAATCCTTTGTTAAGATATAATATTTCCTTTCCTTCCCTGACAGATTCCATAATGCCTAAGTCTGTTAACCTGCCGAGATACTTGCTGGCTGTATTTCTGGTTGCTATATTATTATCAACAAGCATTTTTATCTTGCAGTAAGGCTGTGAAAATATTGTTTCTATAAGTTCCCGGGAGTAAATATCCCCGGCATCCTTCTGTACAGTGTTTTTAACCTGATTGAAGAGATCAAAAATCGCGTTGACTTTTTTAAGGCTGAAAACAGAGGTCTGATAAACAGCTTCAAGCATAAAGAGAATCCAGCCCTCCCAGTCACCATCTTCAGTAACAGCAGATAAAAGCCTGTAATATTCGCTCTTATTCTCAAGTATATATTTTGATATATAAAGAACCGGCAGTTCAAGAAGAGATTGTAAAGTCAGATAAAGAACATTTAAAATACGGCCGCTCCTGCCGTTTCCGTCAGAAAAAGGGTGAATCGCTTCAAACTGATAGTGAAGAATTATCATATTGAGTACCGGATCAATACTATTGGGAATAT
>JAVEZE010000210.1:0-4198 GCA_034003145.1 Spirochaetia bacterium | reverse complement strand
CCCTGCGCTGTTGACATCAACTCCGACCAGATTTACGCAGCTCACAACAACATCATCAAGTGCTATTTTCAGCTTTTTTTTATCAACATCATGCTGGTACTGCCCAACCCCGATTGACTGCGGATCAATCTTGATAAGTTCTGAAAGGGGATCCTGCAGCCTTCTGCCTATTGAAACAGCTCCCCGGAATGTAATATCAAGATCAGGAAATTCAGCCCTTGCCGCTTCTGACGCCGAATAAACCGATGCTCCGCTTTCATTTACAGTTACAATCTTTATTTTACAATCAGAGAGAGCTTTTTCAAGATATTGCGAAATCTCTCTTGAGCCTGTTCCGTTGCCTACCGCGGCTGCCTCCACTTTATACTTATCGATATAACTCTTTATAATATCCAATCCCTTTTTGTTTTTATCATCCTCATCCGCGGACAAACCGGCATATAAAACTGTCTGCCCGATAAGTTTTCCTGTACTGTCAAGAAAGACAACCTTGCTCCCTGTCCTTATTCCAGGATCTACCGCAATTACCGCTTTATTGCCGTATGGAGGCTCAAGCAAAAGCTCCCGCAGCCCTGAGGCAAATACCGCGATTGAGTATTCATCTGCTTTCTCCTTTAAAAACTTTGTATACCAGTTTTCAATTGAAGGGAGAAGAAGGCGCTGCCAGCTTTCGTTTACAGCTTTTTCTACTATTTCTGCAGCTTTTGCTGAAAGCTTACCTGAAAGCATCATATCCTGATCAAACTTTTTTCCTGCAATGGCGCAGGCTCTTTCCGCATCAGGGCGTATCTTTATGGAAAGTATTTTTTCTTCATGCCCGCGCATAACAGCAAGCACCCGGTGAGGAGGGGCTTTATCCCCCTTTTCCCGGTAGTCAAAATAATCCCTGTATTTCTGCCCCTGATCCCGTTTTTTTTCAATAACCCTGCTTTCGATAAAGGCTTCTTTCTGAAAAAGCATGCGCAGCTTTCTTCTTATTTCACCATTCTCATTGACAAGTGAGGCAATAATATCAACGCATCCCTCAAGTACATCTTCCGCAGTTAAAAGACCTTTTGCACTGTCTATGTATTTTAAAGCTTCTTTTGCAGGATCGCTTACAAGTCCCTTCAGGATATCTATTGTAAAAGGTTTAAGCCCTCTTTCTTCCGCAGTCTTTGCCCTTGTCTTTTTCCCTTCTTTATAGGGAAGATAAATATCCTCAATTTTTTCGGCGGAAAAGGAATTATTTATCCTTTTTTCAAGCTCATCTGTAATAAGCTTTTTATCAGTAAGGGTTTTTATTATAAAGGCTTTTCTTTTCACAAGATCTGAAAAATATTTTGCCTTATCCCTTACCGCGGCTATCTGTTCCTCATCAAGGTTTCCGGTAACTTCTTTCCTGTATCTCGCGATAAAAGGGACTGTCCCGCCTTCTTCAATTAGTGTAAGTACTGCTTTTACGTTTTTTTCAGGGATGGAAAGTTCGACAGATATTATTTCACTGATTGTTTTCATTTGATTGTTTCCTGAAATAAATCATACATAATATTTAGATGTTAAAGAATAGTAATATGAGTAAAAATACTGTATCATGCTCTGAACTTTTCATTCAGGAGTTTTTTATTTATGCGGGATGTTTCCCTTTTAAAAAAAAGAGCAGAGATAATAAGGGAAACAAGGAATTTCTTTGTTAAAAACAACTATTTGGAAGTTGAGACTCCTGTTTTGTCACCCCATCTGATACCGGAATCGCATCTTGAGGTTTTCAGGACAAAGATGATAAGCCCTTACAGCGAAGATATAGATTTTTATCTCACACCGTCTCCTGAAATATGGATGAAAAAACTGCTTGCGGAAGGGTCAGGTTCTATTTTTCAGATTTCAAAATCATTCAGGAATTCCGAGCAAAGCGGCTTTCACCATAATCCGGAGTTTACAATGCTTGAATGGTATACAGTAGAGGCAGACTATCGCGATTCTCTCATTATAACAGAGTCGCTTCTCGATCATCTTTCTCAAAAATTCAACTGCCGGCAGATTTCTCCCCCTATAATGAAAATTTCAATGAAAGAGCTTTTTTTAACGCACACAGCTATTGATATTGAAAAATACGGTAATAGTGCAGAATTTATTGATGCTGCTGAAAAAGCCGGATACGGCAGAAAAGAGGGCTATTCATGGGCAGATGCCTTTAACTCTCTTTTCCTTTCAGAGGTTGAGCCTGAAATCCCTAAAGAAAGCCCTTTTCTGATCATGGATTACCCTGACCAGATACCCTGCCTCGCAAAGAGGAGCAGAAACGGGCCATGGCATGAGAGGTGGGAACTTTATCTTGGCGGTATTGAAACAGCAAACTGTTATACCGAAGAGAGCGATAAAAAAGCGGTTGACCGGTTTTTCAGGGAGCAGATGCGGCATAAAACAAAAGCCATGGTTCCCCATCATGTTGAGGAAAGCTATACCTCGATATTTGAGAGCAGTTTTCCTGAATGCTCCGGCGTTGCTCTGGGTATCGACAGGCTGGTAATGGCTATAACCGGAGCTAAAAGAATACAGGATGTGATCAGTTTCACATTTTAAGCCACACAAACTCCCATGGATGCAGTGTTACCATTGAGGCGCCCCTGTAGAGCCGGAGGACTTTCGATTTTTCCCCTGTTATGATATCGGTAAAATTAAAAGGGCAGTTATCATCAAAAATATCCCATCCGGGAAAGCTTTTAAGGATTTTCCCGCTGATATTGAAAATGCAAAGAACTGCGCCGTCACCAGCTCCTGCACCTTGCTCTTTCTCCGGATTGGATTCAGCGGGAGGAATCCTTAGAAAAGCAAAAAGAGCCCCGTCTCCGGAAAGTACTTTCTGGGTCCCCCGCGGATGAAATGCTTTTTCATTCTTTCTTGCATAAAGAAGCTGTTTATATTTTTTAAGAATAATGCTTCTGTCTGAACATTTATCAGCAAGCTCTTTTTCAATACTTTCAAGATCAAGCTTTTCCCTGTTTATTGTCCGGTTCATCCCTGTGATCTCAACACCTTTTCTGTAATTAAGAGAGCCTATTATGCTGTGTATATAAATTCCCGGAACTCCTTCCATCGCAAGCATTATTGCCTGGGAAGCGATAAATTTATCAATTGCTTTGGATGTGTTTATCTTGTCTGTATCAGATAAAGCTGCCGCATCTGTGTTATCTGATAAAACTTCCCCCGCAATCGCGGAGCGGTAATTGATATTAAGCTCGTAGGGAATTTTTCCGTCCTTTACTGCCTTGTACGAGACAAACCCTCCCTTTTCTGTAACAGCGGCAAGCATGTTTTCAATCTGGTCCGGATTTAAAATCCCTTTTGCAGGGAGTACCCCGATCCCGTCATGGGAAGCAAGAAAATTAAAAAATGTCACCTCTTTTGACGGCTTGGCAAGGGATTCTGAGGCCCATTTTCTCAAATGTCCGGCATCTTCCCTTAAAAAAGCATCAAATGTCAGAGGAGGAAGGGCAAACTGGTAAACCATGTGTGCCTCATCATGTCCGTTGCTGAAATATGAGAGATTTTCCTTATGAGGAACATTGGTTTCTGTTATAATTACTACCCATGGGGCAAACAGACGCGCAGCTTCCCTGAAGACTTTTACAACAGCATGCGTTTTTTCATGGTGAAGGCAGGAGTGGCCCACTTCTTTCCAGAGAAATGCTATAGCGTCAAGCCGTATTATCTGCACTCCCTTGCTTATATACATAAAAAATATTGAAAGCATCTCTTTCAGAACTTCAGGATTTGCGTAGTTGAGATCTACCTGATCCGCGCTGAAAGTTGTCCAGACAAGTTTTTCTCCGTCAGTTGTGGAAAAAGGGGTAAGGAGAGGCAGGGCTCTTGGCCTGAAGACCATAGAGACATCTGTGCCAGGCTTGACTGTTATAAAAAAATCCCTGTAAAAAGGATCCCATTCAAGGTATTTTCTGAACCACATGCTTTGGGCAGAACAGTGATTAATGACAAGATCTGCCATCAGCTTGTGTGTTTTCCCGATTTCCTCAACATCATCCCAGCTGCCCCACCCGGGATTTACTTTCCTGTAATCTATAACAGAAAATCCGTCATCTGATGAATAAGGGGAAAAAGGGAGGATGTGAACAGCAGAAACCGCATCTCCAATATTCCTGCCGATAAATTTTTTCAGCTGCTTAAGAGGCGCCTTTCCTTTAGATCTGAACTGATCACC
>JAVEZE010000209.1:0-4204 GCA_034003145.1 Spirochaetia bacterium | reverse complement strand
TTATTTACAGATTTAAACTCACCGTCTTCAATTGCGTTTACAATATCCAGCTATTCTTCTGAGTATTTATTAATCATCGCCATTCCTCCATTAATAAACATAATCCGAATCGTTAATAATTTACATGAAAAAATAAAGGAGGGCCATGTAAAATGCGGTTCCCCCGAAAATACTAAGGAGCGCGTTTTTCCAGAGAACATGAAACACAACAACAGAAAGGCAGGCTGCCCATGGAATAGCTGCAGCAGGGTCAATCAGGTTTATTTTCAACGGGAGGCTTGTAAGAACCAGTACTGTCATTACCGCTCCCGGAATAAAACGCGCCCCTTTAAGAAATCTTTCAGGCGGGTGTTTTTTGGAAAAAACCAGAAAGGGAAAGGCTCTTGTCAGAAGGGTTACAAAACCCATGGCAAGAGCCGCAATTAATACGTTATTCACTTTTTACTACCTCTTTTTTCATTTTAACCATAAAAAAGCAGGATGCCGAACCAAGTACTATCCCGCCGGTAAGAGCCTGTCCCGAAAAGCCCAGGAGATTAAAAACAAGAACACCCGCGGCAGCCGCGATAAAAGGGCCGGGACGTTTTAATGCCTTGATCTGCTCAACAAGCAGCACTATAAAAAGGGCGGTAAGGGCAAAGTCAAGACCGGGGGCGTCCCACATTATTACTGAACCTATAAGCGCTCCAATAGTACTTCCGGCTGTCCAGTATGACTGGTTAAAAAGTGTAATCCAGAAATCAAATCTTTCATGATCGCACCACTCCGGCGGATCAACAGTGGTAAGGAGAGCGTATGTCTCATCAGTAAGTCCGTAGATCAAATAGGGTTTTGCCCATTTGAAGAGTGAAAATCTTTCAAGAAGTGATATTCCGTAAACCATGTGTCTTGCATTGATAAGGAAAACTGCAATCGCCATTTCAACAGCGCTTTTCTGCTGCGCGAACAGGGAGAGGGCCAGAAACTGCGCCGCTCCGGCGAAAATGATGATGCACATAAGAGGCGCCCAGTACCATTCAAGCCCTGTTTTTACAAGGAGGAACCCGTAAGCCATCCCGATGGGAACATACCCGAACAAAACAGGTATGGTGGTTTTAAATGCATGGAAAGCTGTCGATTTCTTGATTGAATTCATTTTGGCATGTTAAATATTTTTATCATATTAGTAAAGAGATCCCGGCAGATTGGAACGCAGTTGAAAAGCAGTTGAAAAGCCGGCCTTCGGCGAAAAGCTGCAGTTCTTTATTGTCCCGGTATATTCAGGATAAGGATAAGTTAAGGTTGTTAAAAATGCCCCGGTTTCCCATCAGCCTTGAGGCCGGGGAAGCCAAGCCGGCGCAGTGCATCGTAAAGGACAATGGCAGCCGCGTTTGAGATGTTGAGCGATCTTGCATCTGATACCATCGGTATCCTGATACACCTGCCGTAGTTTGCCTTTAAAAGCTCTTCCGGCAGCCCTTTTGTCTCTTTCCCGAAGAGAAGGTAGCTTCCATCAGGGATGTCTGCCTCTGTATATGATTTCTCAGCCTTTGTAGTTATGTAAAAAAAGTTTCCGCCGCTGGATTCGGCAAAAAACTGGTCAAGACTGCCGTAGGTGCGGACATCTACAAGGTTCCAGTAATCAAGCCCGGCCCGCTTTAGGTATTTGTCTCCTATGGAAAACCCGAGCGGTTCTATCAGGTGCAGTACCGCTCCTGCTGCTGCGCAAGTTCGCGCGATGTTCCCTGTGTTCTGGGGTATTTCAGGCTCAACAAGGACAATATTTAATGGCATAATCTCTCCAAAGTCTGTTATAGTATAAACAAAATGGTTAATAAGTATAAAGAGGGTTAATCTGGAATTGAAAAAAGAATTATGGTATGTTTATATCGCGGAATGCTCAGACGGGACATTCTATACAGGGATTACCAATGATATCAAAAGGCGTGAAAAAGAGCATAATACCTCAGATATAAAAGGTGCCAGGTATACGCGAACAAGAAGGCCTGTTCATGTTGTATATCACGAAGAAAGATGCGGCAGGGGCGAGGCCACAATCAGGGAGCGGGAGATTAAAAAAATGAAAAAAGAGACCAAAATAAAACTTGCTTCAGACAATGCTGCTGCAGGGGAAGATTCCTTATGAGTAATCTGTTTAATCTTGAATCAGGGATAACAGAAGACCTTGTCCGCCTCTCATTTTTTACAGATATTGGTAAATCCATAGCTGCCTCAAAGTCAATCAAGGAAACACTTAACCAGGTAATGGAGCATATAGGAAAAATCTTTACCCCCTATAACTGGTCCCTTCTTCTTGTAAACAGGAAAACAGGCAATCTCAAATTCGTGATTGTAGTAGGAGAGGCCGCGGATGTACTTACAGGGGTTGAGATACAGAAAGGAAAAGGCATTACAGGGTGGATAGCGGATAATGCCTTGCCGATTATTATCGAGGATGTAAAAAAGGACAAAAGATTTGATAATTCACTTGATAAAATGAGCGGATTTGAGACTAAATCAATTATAGGGGTTCCGCTTAAAACAAACGGGAAGGTTTTCGGGGTTATAGAGCTGATCAACAAGCTGGACGGAAGCTCTTTCACTGCCCATGATCTTAAAATACTTACAACAATTGCCGATTTCGCGGCAATAGCGATAGAAAAGGCATATTATCTTTCCAGCCTGAGAAAGATGGTAAATGTTGATCCCCTTACCGGCGTTTACAACAGGCGATTTCTCTTTTTTTATCTTGAAAAGGAACTTAAAAGAAAAAAAAGGGATGGAGCAGAGCTGTCGCTTTTGTTTATCGATATTGACGGTTTCAAGAAAATAAATGACAGCCATGGGCATGTGGAAGGGGATAAAGTGCTTATAGCTGTCGCGAAAATACTGCTTTCATCTGTCCGCGATTCAGATATGGTTTTCCGCTTTGGAGGGGATGAGTTTTTTGTTCTTCTTCCTCATACCGGCCTTGACGATGCCTGCCGGATTATAGATAGAATAAATAAAAACCTTGAGCTCTTTAATAGCGGTTCAAAAATCAAGGTAACGCTTGCAATTGGATGCAGCGAGGCAGAAGGGGAAAACTCCGAAGAGGTGCTTTCAAAAGTAGATATTGAAATGTACAATAAAAAGCAGATTAAACAGGAAGAAAATATAACTGACCTTGCAGAGCATATTGAAGAGGTGTTTCTGGAAGATGAAAAAAGAGAGTGAAAAACTTTACGCCGGCATAGATATCGGATCCACAACAGTAAAGATCGCAATAATTGATCCATCAACAAATAATCTCATTTATTCTGATTACCGCAGGCACAACGCAGACCTTTCCGGGACACTTGGACTGATGCTTGGGGATTTTGACCGTATTTATCCTGATGCCAAACTTGTTACAGCGGTTTGCGGCAGCGGCGGGATGGCTATCTCAAAAAAAATCCAGGCTTTTTATATCCAGGAGGTTGTTGCCAACTCTCTGTTTATACGAAAATACTACAAAGATGTGAGGGTATCGATCGAGCTTGGCGGGCAGGATGCAAAAGTTATTTTTTTTACGCTTGATAAGGATACAAATCAGCTTATAGCATATGACATGAGGATGAACGGAAGCTGCGCAGGGGGAACAGGGGCATTTATAGACCAGGTGGCAGAACTGCTTTCAATCAAAACAGAGGAGTTCGCATCCCTTTCTGAAAAGGGAAAAACAGTTTATGACATTTCAGGGCGGTGCGGGGTATTCGCAAAGACAGATATCCAGCCTCTTTTGAATCACGGCGTTTCAAAAGAAGATATTGCGCTTTCCACTTTCCACGCGATAGTCAAGCAGACAATAGGGGGTCTTGCCCAGGGGATGGAAATAAAGCCAAAGGTTATATTTGTCGGCGGCCCCTTGACATTCAATAAAAGGCTTGTAAGTGTTTTCAGGGAAAGGCTTTCGTTAGGCGATGATGATGTTGTTATTCCGGATAAACCTGAAATTCTTGTCGCCTACGGCGCGGCGCTTTCCATAGATCTTATGTTCTCCTCTGCCGGGACGGGATCCGGGGTTGCTGACATTGTATCAAAGCTGGATACAAACGGAAAAAACGGGGAATCGGAAAAATCAGATTCGGGGCAGTTGTTTTTCGAAAATGATGAGGAGAGGGAAGATTTTTTCAGGAGGCATAGCAGGGATGAGGGGAAGGGTTTTTATGAAATACCGGCAGGTACTGATTCACTTGATGTTTAC
>JAVEZE010000208.1:0-4241 GCA_034003145.1 Spirochaetia bacterium | reverse complement strand
AGCTCCCTGTTGTGGCAGAATGGACACCTTAAGTTGCAGCCCGGGAGAAAGATAGTGCTCGCTATCCTGCCGGGATAATCAATAAGTGTTGTTTTTAAAAATCCGGCTTTCCTGATTGTCATAATTTATAATATGGATCCTGCTTCTGTAATACCTGATCCGGAAAGGCCGCGTGAATACCGTTTCCGGAACAGGTCAGATTCTGTCAAAAATTAAACTGCGCAAACCAGCGCGGCTGGAAGTATTGCTTTTATCTCTTGCGCGTTATTTGCCCGCGCTACTTCCCTGTCCTGAATGTTTGTAAAAATAACAGTGGGAACAGAAAGTACCTGCATTTCCCCTGCCATGATTTTTCCCTCAGGTGTATCAGCATCAATGAATTCACCCCTGATTTCAGTTTTTTCAATATATCTTTTTACTGGAGGGCAGTTTGGACAGGTTTTTCTGTAAAAATAGTAATATGATGTTATGTTTTCCCTGTTTTCGTTTTCAAAAACAGCGGCTTTTGAATCTCTGCTGTCTCTCTCCCCGCCTGCGGATGCGTTTTTCTTCTTATCGTGTTCAAGGCTTGAGAAACAAATCCTGTGCCTGTATTCTTCCCTTTTCCCTTTGTTCCAGTTTTTTACCGCTCTGTAATATCCTACAATCCTTGTATAAACCTCTGTCTCTCTCCCTGTTACTGCCAGACGTTCTTCCTCAAGTGCCTTTATCTGCTCATCAATCTGCTGCAGCCTTTCCATTATTTCCCCTCCTGAATAGTTGTTTCTTTTTGAATTTTATTTTTTTCTATTTTTAATTTATTAATTTCTTCCGTAATCCTTGATTTTTCCTCATCCCTGCATTTAGGACAGCTGAAGTGTTCTCCGGCAAGATACCCGTGCACCGGGCAAACGGAAAATGTAGGCGATATAGTGAAGTAGGGGAGTTTATAGTTTTCAGCAATTGCCTTTACAAGTTCCCTGCACGATTTCCAGTCATCAAGCGCCTCTCCGATAAATCCGTGAAATACAGTCCCTCCTGTGTATTTTGCCTGAAGCTCATCCTGATGATCAAGCGCGTCAAAAATATCCTCTGTATAGTTAACAGGAAGCTGCGTTGAGTTTGTGTAATATGGATCTGCTTCTCCAGATGTAATAATATCGGGATATTTTTTCCTGTCATGCCTGGCAAGACGGTAACTTGTGCTTTCTGCCGGTGTTGCCTCAAGGTTAAAAAGATCGCCTGTTTTTTCCTGGAGCAGAGATAAATGCTCCCGCATAAAGTCAAGAATATCAAGCGCGAATTGTTTCCCTTCATCTGTTGTTATGTCCTTTCCCATGAAGTTAAGAAGGCACTCGTTCATTCCTGTTATACCGATAGTGGAAAAATGGTTGTCAAGATGCTGCAGATATCTTTTTGTATATGGGAAAAGCCCTGACTGCATCAGACGGTTAATCACTTTCCGTTTTATTGTAAGGGATTTTGCCGCGGTATCCATCAGGAGTTGAAGGCGGCGGTAAAAGTCGGACTTTGAACCTGCAAGATAGCCTATCCTGGGGAGGTTGATTGTTACTACTCCGATAGAGCCTGTAAATTCATCTGATCCGAAAAGACCTCCGCCCCGTTTCCTGAGTTCTCTTTTGTCAAGCTGAAGCCGGCAGCACATGGATCTTACATCTTCGGGGTTAAGGCTGCTGTTGATAAAATTCTGGAAATAGGGTGTTCCGTATTTCGCTGTCATTTCAAAAAGCAGCCTTGCGTTATCTGTCTCCCAGTCGAAAGATTTAGTGATGTTGTAAGTCGGAATGGGATACTGGAACCCCCTTCCGTTGGCATCCCCGTGCAGCATAAGCTCTATAAAGCACCTGTTGATCCTGTTCATCTCTTCCTGGCAGTCTCCGTATGTAAAATCAAGCTCAACACCCCCGACTGTGGCTTTTACATTTTTAAGATCATCCGGAACTATCCAGTCAAGTGTGATATTTGTAAACGGTGCCTGGCTTCCCCACCTTGACGGGGTATTTACACCGAAAACAAAACTCTGAAGGCTCTGCTTGGTCTGCTCGTCAGATAGATTGTCAATTTTGACAAAAGGGGCAAGGTAAGTGTCAAAGCTTGAAAGTGCCTGGGCACCTGCCCATTCGTTCTGCATTATTCCAAGGAAATTGACAATCTGCTGGATCAGTGTGGAAAGATGTTTAGCCGGTTTTGAGGTAATCTTGTCCGGAACTCCGCCAAGCCCTTCCTTGATCAGCTGCCTCAAAGACCAGCCGGCGCAGTATCCTGAAAACATTGAAAGGTCGTGTATATGAAAATCAGCTTCCTTGTGGGCTGATGCTACATCCTCAGGATAGATATTTTTAAGCCAGTAGTTTGCTGTTATTGTTCCTGAATTATGCAGAATAAGCCCGCCGAGTGAAAAGTTTACATTGGCGTTTTCATTTACCCGCCAGTCAGACTGTGAAAGATATCCGTCCATTGTAGTATTGATATCAAGCATCAGTTTTTTAGTGTCTCTCATAGCCTCATGGCGGGCCCTGTAAATAATGTAGGATTTCGCGACTTGCGGAATATTTGCCTCAATAAGAACTGTTTCTACAATATCCTGAATTTCCTCGACAGCAGGGATGGAGTTCCGGTGCCTTGATTTCATAAACTCAATAATTTTTTCCTCAGTTTTAGCTGTAAGATCTTCTGTCAGCTGCCTGTCTTCCTGATTTCCGACAGAGGTGATTGCCCTCCCAATCGCGCTTGCAATCCTCCACCTGTCGTATTTTTCAATTTTACCGTCCCGTTTGGCAATCTGCCTTATCATTGCAGAATTTTCTGTTTTACCTTCGTCAAGGTTCAGGAATTCCTTCCAGTCCCCTATGTTGCTGATATCCACATCCCCCTCCCCTGAGTGATCTGCTATTTACTGTTCCCTTTCTGTTTTCCTGTGAGTTTTTCAATTTCATTGATAAACTCGTTTACATCGCTGAACATTCTGTAAACAGAGGCAAATCTTATATACGCAACCTTATCTGTTTCAAAAAGATGTTTAAGAACCAGATCTCCCACTTCTGCGGTTGTGATTTCCCTGCTGTTTTTCCCTTTCATGTTTGCCTCATCTTCAATAGCGTGAAGCATTTCATCTACCTTTTCAGTTGAGACAGGACGTTTTTCAAGTGATTTTTCAAGACCTCTTGCTATCTTTGCAGCGTCGAACGGTTCTCGGCTTCCGTCTTTCTTGATAACCATCAGCTTTTTTTCTTCAATCTGCTCGTATGAGGTAAACCTGTATCTGCATTCAAGGCATTCCCTGCGCCGTCTTATGGAAGTTCCTGTTGAATTCTGACGTGATTCTATAACTTTATCTTCCAGACTGCCGCAATAGGGACAGAGCATCTTTTTTTCATCCTGTCTAAAATAATTGTCGTCAAAATAACCCATACATGTAGGGTTTATTTGATTACAATAGCAATGTTATCACGCTATATGTTGGGTGGCAAGTAGATTATGTTTTTTTATTTAAAAAAATGGTAGATCTTTAAGCTTCTGAAATATACCCGGCGACTTTGTCGCCGAATTCGGTGGTGCTTAAGACCTTGTCTCCGGTTTTATCTGCTGCAAGTTCATATGTTGTGAACCCTTCCCTGAAAAGGCGGAACAGTGAGTTCCAGATCAGGCTGCCTTCCTCTTCAAGTGAAAAAATCTTATCAAAGAGAAAAGCGATACTTCCAATCATGGAATAGGGGTTTGCGATATTTTTTCCAGCTATATCAGGGGCAGAGCCGTGGGCCGCCTCCACATACCCTTTTTCAGGACCGATGCAGGCTGACGGCATAAGCCCCATTGAGCCTAAAATACCTCCTGCCTGATCTGTAAGTATGTCGCCCTGCATGTTTTCAAACAGCATGACACCGTTAAACTGGCGCGGATTGATTATAAGCTGATAAGCTGCGTTGTCGACAAGAACTGATTTGTATTCAATATCTCTGTAATCTTCCCTGACCTTATCAACAATCGCGTTCCAGAAACGTGATGTCGCAAGCACGTTTGATTTATGGATATTGGTCATCAGTGTTTTTCTTTTTTTTGCCTCTTCAAAAGCAACAACAGCAATTCGCCTTACCTGTTCTTCTGTATATACGCAATCATCGCTTGCGAATTTCATATTGTTATCTTCGCCCTCAGACTTTTTCCCGAAATAAATCCCCCCTACAAGCTCCCTTATCATCAGTATATCAACGCCGCTGCCGATTATTTCTTTTTTAAGCGGA
>JAVEZE010000207.1:0-4287 GCA_034003145.1 Spirochaetia bacterium | reverse complement strand
AAACTTAAAGTGGCAGTGTATCTTTCACTGAAGCAGTTTATTCAGAAGGATCTTTTTATGTCTGTGCGGAATGTGCTTCAGGAGACCGGCATGGAGCCGAAGCATCTTGAGCTTGAAATTACAGAAAGCACGATAATGGTTGATACTGACAATACAATGGATATTCTTGATAAACTCAGCTCACTGGGGATAAGCTTCGCCATTGATGACTTCGGAACAGGGTTCAGCTCCATAGGCTACCTTACCAGAATACCTATAGATACTATTAAAATAGATAAATCGTTCACTCAGGGGATCGATACCAGCGAGGATTCTCTCTCCATTGTTCGTTCTGTCATTCAGCTTTCCAGCAACTTAGGAATTGAGGTCGTGGCGGAGGGTGTGGAGAATGAGGACCATCTCCGCCTTTTACGTGAGCTTGAGTGTGATCTGGCGCAGGGATACTACTTCAGCAGACCTGTCCCCGCAGGGGAGTTTGAAAAACTCCTTGAAGGGTGGGAGGAGAGCTTTGCTCTGGAGATAAATTCAGCAAAGCAGTGATAAGCCCTAAAGTTTGGCAGGACCAGCCATTCCGAATCCCTGCGTGGTTCTTATGCCTATTCCTGACTCCACAAGCAGAGAGAGGTCATCAGGGTGTCCTGAAAGCTGAAAAGTTCCTGTTATGCCGGTAAGCATCATGAGAGACTTGCCGGTCTTTTCCCTGAACTTGTCTAGGGTGTGTTTAATAACTGTTTTACGCAGTTTGACCGATTTGAATACTATTGGTTCCTGCGGGTATTTCCCTGTCATTCCGAAAATACGCATAGAAGATATCTCCGCCAGCCTGTCGGAATATTCCTTTTCAGTTACTTCCAGTTCGCTGTAGCCATCCTCAACAGGTGGGATTATAGGCTTTTTCGAGTTCAGCGCTTCCAGCAGCACAGGAGAATGTGTGTGCAGGGTAACTCCGGAAGATTCAATTGTAAAAGGCTTATTGAGAAGCTTTGTGTTCTCAAGCATGTAGGTAAGCTTTCTGCCGCCGACAAGGATCTGACCATTTCTGGAAAAGTCTATGTTTCTCTTTTTTTCAAAGCCGTTCTGTACAGCCTGAAGAAACTGCTCATACGGACTGCTTACGTACAGAGTGACAAATTTGTTTTCCGGTATGTAGAACACTGTGTCATGCACTTCAAAGTTATTGTCGAACACGATAGATTCTTTTTTGAACCTGTCTCTGGAAAAAGCAAGATTGAACGTGAAAAACTTAAAACTTTTATCCGTGAGTCCCATCCCCAGCGACTCATAGCCGATTTCTGCTGCGGATTTAATAACTTCGGCTATTCTGTTCCTGAAAATGACCGGTACTTCAGTTGCGGTAAGAGTAAGTTTCAAAAGCATCGGGAAGTCTCCTGTCAAAAAAAAGAAAATTCACAATTAAGTATGTTTGCATTTTTATATTAACATAAAGATAATGAAAGGACAATCTTAACAGAATCTTATATTTAAAATAATATTAACGGAATTTATGAAATGGCAATAAAAAAAATTGATAAAGGTAAAAAAAAAATCAGATCAAATGACTATTAGGTTCATGAATATGCTTTTATATAAGTATGATAATCCTTATTGGTTTTATTAACTGTTTTTATTAATATGTTTAAGTAAGCCTTAACGGCAATCTTTTAAAGATTATTTTAATACACACCTTGTTTTTCCTTAGAAAGTTCTGCTTCATCTGTATTTGCATTTTATGTGAACAGGGAGGAATAGCTATCAGCAGAATTTATTCATAATACTGTATCCCGCTTTTTACAAGGTGTCAGGTAAAGATAAAAAATAGTTGTTAAACAAATTTAAGCGGCAGGTTTACGAGCCGCTAATTTGGTGATATAAAATAAGAATGGACGAAGCACTTATAATATCTACACAAAACAGACTAAGCAAAGAGTATGTAGCTTCACTGGAAGCAATCAGATTTGACGGGGAAATTGTAACGGTTACGGAATCCGGACACGCTGACGAAGTATGCAGGGAGCTTGGCTGTCAAAAAGAGCTGGGATTCGATACGGAAAGCAGACCCTCATTCAGAAGAGGGGTCAGTTATCCGGTTTCTCTTGTTCAGCTTTCCACGCATGAAAAGGCATATCTGTTCCAGCTGAACGGAGGGGGACTGCCTGAGGGGCTTATAAATATTTTTTCTGATCCTTCTATCAAAAAAATCGGTGTCGGGCTCAGGGACGATATTAAGAAGCTTAAGGAACTTGCCTCTTTTGAGGAGAAAGGCTTTGTAGACCTCGGAGATATCGCTGCGGAAAAAGGGATAATACAGTTTGGGGCAAGGGCTCTGGCTGCCCGTTATCTCGGACGGAAAATAGTTAAGTCCGCTCAGAAAACCAACTGGGCGCGCAGAGATCTCACAGAGAAGCAGAAAAACTACGCCGCAACAGATGCATGGGTGTGCCTTATGATTTATCCCATTTTGCTGAAAGATACTAATGACTACAGAGAGTATCCCGTAGAAACTCCGGAAGATGCAAATGGATAATCCCTTTTTTCTTCAGAAAGAAATTGAAATTCAGGGGTATGACATTGATTACGGCGGTGTGGTAAGTAATATTGTTTACATCCGCTGGATGGATGATCTGCGCACGGCTCTTCTGAAAGATCATTATTCATTGGCGCTGATGGCTAAGAACGGTTTGGCACCGGTAGTGAACAAGACCCATGCGCACTACAAACGTCCTGCCCTGTTCGGCGACAGCCTGATAGCTAAGATCCGCATAACAATGCTGGAAAAGATAAGGTGGGAAGTTCAGGTGGAGATAACCAAAAACGGCGGCGAAACAGTGTTTACCGCCGTTCAGTCAGGTGCTTTTGTGAACCTGAAAAATGGACGCCCTGTGCCTGTGCCCGCTATTCTGGCGGACAAATGGAAGGAGTATCAGACTGTACTCTGAACCGCACTCCAGACAATATTTCCATCACTGTCTATGCTCATGCTGGCGTTATATTTATTTGAGTCACTGAAAAGATATGCCCATTTCATGACTGCGGCTAACTGGTTTATTGCGTAATCTTCACTGAATTTGACATGTGTGTCCAGTGCTGCGATCAGTTCATGATTGCCTGATATACCTCTGAAAAGGTTTTCAAATTCGGGATTATCAGAAAAAATGTCCTCTATTTCAGCTTTTGCCGGATGGTTGCCTTTAACATAAACATGACCGTCCGATGCTGTTGCAAGCTCAAAAGGAGGATCAGATTCTATCCCTCTTTCTTTCATTATTTCCTTCAGAGTCTCTTCAAATATCTTCTCCAGAGTAGCTGTGCGTTCCTGAATGCTTTCGCCTGAAGAAGAGGGCAGGGTGTAGGGCATACGGAGATCCCCATTCTGCATTTTTGGTTGAGATGACTGAAGCTCATTGATAATACTTAGAAACTCCTGCTCTGCCGGGCTCTTGGCGGAGTCTGAGACTGGCTGCAAATAGGGTTCTGTTTGTTTTTGGTTTGAGAGGTTATTGATGAACATTTTTTCCTTTCCTTGCGCCGAAAAAAATATTTTATTATCTATTAGCAAAAACTATGCTCGAAGGAATAGGAAAAAGGGGAGCATGAAGCCCCCCTGTGTTGTTTTATTTCATTCCCTTGATCATCAGTTCCGCTGTTTTTCCTGCAAAGAGAGAAGGATCTTCCGGAGCAGAGCCTTCCACAATCAGGGCAAGGTTGAAAAGGATATCTGAATAGTCCTTAAGAACCGAAGACTTAGAGTCTGTTTCATGAAGTTTTTTCATTTCGGTAAAGAGTGAATGTTCGGGGTTTATTTCCAGAATCTTCTTGGATTTAGGAATAAACTGACCCATAGCCTCCATCATGCGTGCCATGTGCGGATCTATATCATTATCATCACCCACAAGGCAGCAGACAGTGTTTTTAAGCCTTCCGGAGAGGCGTACGTCTTTCACTTTATCCTTCAATGCTTCTTTAATTGTATCAAGGAGCCCGCCCAGCTCTTTCTTCTGCTCTTCGGTTTTCTCTTTGCTGTCAAGATTTATATCTCCTTTAACAGCAGAGTGAAGCTTTTTGCCTTTGTATTCTCCGAGTGATGGTATGACTATTTCATCAACTTCGTCCGTCATGAAAAGGACTTCTATGCCTTTTTCTGCAAATGATTCAAGGTAAGGGGATTTTTTCAGTTCGGCAATGTTGCCGCCTGTAATGTAGTAAATCTCTTCCTGATCAGGTTTCATGTTTTCGACATATTTTTCAAGGTCGGTGAATTCATCCCCTTCTGTTTTGTTTGAGCGGAAC
>JAVEZE010000206.1:0-4326 GCA_034003145.1 Spirochaetia bacterium | reverse complement strand
ATAAGAAAAACCGGTGTAAAAATAAAAATCGACACCAACGGTCTTCTTCCTGATCAATTGGCTGAAATTTCGCCTGATTTTGTCTCGATAGATATAAAAACATCTCCTTTAAAATATGATCTTCTCCTTGAAGGTCTGCAGCCAAAGGATATTGAAAAATTATTAAGAAAATCTGTAAATTTTATACTTGAACGCGGAATTGATCATGAGCTAAGAACAACCCTTGTTCCCGGAATTGTTGATATGGATGATGTTAAGGTTATTGCAGATATCGCAAAAGGGTGCAGAAGGTTTTCTTTAAATAAATACAGGCCGCAAAACACACTTGATCCAGCTTTCGCTGAGGTTCTTCCTTTCACTGAAGAGGAATATAATTCTTTTGCAAATGCTTTTGAAAAATCAGGGATAAAAGCAGTTTTCAGAGGCTTTTAATATTTTCCAGTAATTTGATTATATAAAGCTCTATGTAATTTCTGAAAGGTTCCCTTTTTTTAATACCTATTTTCGATGTCTTGTTTACAAGATCATCTGTAAGAGAGGCAATCCTTTTCACATCAGGAGGATAGCGGAGCAGAAGCTTCTTTTTTCTTCTCATAAAATCCCTGACAAGGGAATTGATATCCTCAACAAGATTTTCCCGCGCTGTTTTGTCATATAAAGGGTTCCATTTCTCGGCAAGTTCATCAAGGGTAGGGTTTAGAGCTTGATCTCCTTTAAGGAATTTGCTTTTCAGTGTTTTTATTGCAGCCTGATAATCAGGCGACTGTGGAGTTTTTTCACCTGCCTGCTGTTTCACGGGAGCCTGTCTTGATCCTTCGCCGAATTCCTGAAAAACCTCATCCACAGGACCTTGACTGGTTCCAACCTGCCCTGGTGAGCCTGGTTCACTCTTTTTTTTACCCATGAAAAGAGCGCTAAGCGCTGCTATCAGTTTCCCTATGACAGGAAGGCTGTAGTGGATCGGCAGGGAAGCTCTTACCTGCCTGAGAAGGTCCTGTCTGTCAATGCCGAGAAGAACATCTATCGATTTAAATTTTCCCGGATCTGCAAAACAGGATTCTACAGACATTTTTATCCGGCTGTTGGCTTTTTCTGTTTTGTTTGCAAGATAAATAAGTCCCGGGTTAAGCAGGGCATTGAGTAATTTATAATCCGACTTTACCAGGGCGGTAAGGGAAGCGATAAAATCAGAATCATGCTGCATTTCCCTGTTTTTTTTGAATTTTCTTAAAATTTCACTCCACTCCTGGTAGTACTTTTCCCTTATTTCCTTGCTGTTTTCTATCAGTTTTTTCAGGAACACCTGCGGAACCATGTCTCTCTGGATGTAATAATCCTTTTTGCTGTCAACAGATACCTTTACCAGATACGGAAGATCTTCATCTTCTTTTACAGTTACCGCGGTTTTTATGAAATCTGTGACAAACTCGCGTGAATATTTGGTGCTGTAAGGTTTCCCCGCATTATCTGTTATTTCATACATTTCACTGCTGCTGAAAATAAACGGGGGTTTCTTCACCTTTGAGGCAAGGTCTCTTAAATCGTTTTTCTTCTGTACATCCTGCTGAACAAGTGCTCTGCCGTATGTTATAAAAGACCTGAGCATAGACATGGATTGATATGTATATATATCTGCAGCTGTTTTGTCATTTTTATCAGCAAGATCCTTTAAAACCTTGTTGCACAGGAATGAGAAAAACTTGAATGCAAAGTCTGCAGGTCTTTTTATATGATCCCTGAAATTCGCAGGTCCGCTCAGCAAAGATTCCATCATGCTTTTCACAGCCATTTCATTGCCTTCAAAAGCTTTTCTCAAGTATCGCCCGAGATAGGCATAGTTGTTCTGGTTTTGAATATAAAGATGTATTTTTTTAAGAACCAGGTCAAAAAAGGCTGTCTTTAAAATCTCTGGAGGGACAACTATGTCGCTTATTCCTTCCTGAAATTCTATTATCGCGACTTTCCCTTTTTCTGCATCAGGAAACTCAAAAATCTTCATAAAATTACTCTGAATGTTAAATACCATGATCCAGTTGGTATCTATTGTGAAACTGAAAGACCTGAGGTCAGGAAACGGGATATCGGGACGGTCTTCAAGGTTTTTGTAATATTTCATTACAAGCTGTCTGTAGTATTTATGAATCTGGAAAGAGACAATCCTCGAAGATTCATAATTGATTGAACAGCTGCCTTCTGCTTCCATTTTTTTAAGCACAGGTATCGCAGAGAGCCTGAAGTCTTCCGCATTCCTTACTTCAACCTGCTCCCGGTTTGATTCAAACCAGGAAGTAAGCTGATCCATGAAGAATGCGTAATTTATTAAAGGATTATTCCTTTTAATTACTAAAACTTTTATTATTTTTTCAATTATTTCATGCATATATTTATATTCTATTTTAATATAGTTTTAGCTTATCAGCTACTTTTTTTATTATCCAGTCAGGAGTTGAAGCCCCTGCTGTGATACCAACTTTATCAAAATTCCTGATTTCTTCAGGTATTTCATCAGAATTTTCTATGTGCCATGCTTTTTTCCCGAGTTTAAGCGCGCTCTGGTAAAGTCTTTTTGTGTTGGCGCTGGTTTTTCCCCCGACAACAATTACAGCATCTACCACTTCTGCCATTACAGCAAGTGCTTTCTGTCTTTTTTCAGTCGCGGGACATATGGATCCGGCAACCTCAATATCAGGATACTTTCTTTTCAAAGCGCTGCATATCAAATTATATTCATTTTCGCTGAAAGTTGTCTGGCTTATAACCAGGGCCGGCATCTTAAAAACTATCTTATCTGCCTGAAGAGCATTTTCAACAATATCATAACTTTCCGCGAAACCTGCCAATCCCTGCACCTCTCCATGGTTCCTGTCGCCAGCAATTACAATATGCGCACCCTTTACCGAAGCTTCTTTCACCTTTTTCTGGGAATTAAGAACTCTCGGACATGTCGCGTCAATTACAATCTCAGCTTTTTCCTCAAGCCTTTTTTTTATTTCAGGGCTTACCCCATGTGCCCTTATGATAACTACCCCTTCTCCCTTTTCCGGATCATCAATAATATTTACCCCTTTTGAGGCAAGATCTTCAAGGACAAGCCGGTTGTGAATAAGAGGCCCGAATGTAGATATTTTCTTCCCTTTTTCTTCCTCAATTACATTATAAGTCATCTGCATCGCTTTTTTTACACCCATGCAGTAACCCATGCTTTCGGCAAAAATAACTTTCATTATCATAATTTAACAAGAAAGTTCTTAACATTCAATCCAGAGAGGTAAAACCGGTATAAAACCGTGGTAAAAGTGAGGCAAATCTGTCAGTTTTTAAGGCTTAGAGTCATACCATGCCCCACAGGAAGGATAACAGAATAAAGCCGGCGGTCAGCGAACACCATTTTGTTGTATTCATCTGTATATTTTCCAAGATTTTTTCTCACATCATTATTGACATGAAAGAGCGTATCATCAGCAATTATTATCCCGCCGGACCTTGTCAGTGAGACAATTTTTTCATGGAGAAGGGGATAAAGATATTTCCCGCAGTCCTGGAAAACCATATCAAAAGAATAACTTCCGTCGCAGCACATCTTTTCTATAACATCTTCCGCATTTCCCTCAATCATGGTAACAACATCACTTAAACCCGCGCTTGCAATGTTTTCAATCGCTTCATGCTTTGTCCGCGGATGATTATCAACAGTAAGTAGAGTGCCGTTATTTTCTTTCAGCGCTTCCCCCATCCAGATTGCTGAATTGCCTATTCCAGTGCCAAGCTCCAGCACTTTCACAGCATTTACAGTTTTAACAAGAAAAGAGAGAAACTTTCCTGTCTCAGGTTCGACAAAAGGCTGGATATCATCCCTCCCCCCGCTTTCCTTTTCAATCCTGTCAATAACCTCGCTGCTGCCTGATATAAAGCTTCTGAGATACTGTAGATAGTCCATTATGAAAGAATATATTGTTTTTTCTCATTTTTTAATACCTTTTTGTAAATCTTTAAAAATAACTGATTGACTAAAAAATCAAATAATCAAATTATTTAGATATGAATATTCCTGATAAAATCAAAGAACGCTACAGCTGGTTTAAAACCCATTCTGCATGCGAAGAGACACCAGGGACAGCCCTCGAAATTATAAGCAGGGACAGGGAAGGGCTTCTTTCAGAAATTACAGCAAAAATCCATTCCTCTGGAGGCAATCTCTCCTTTATGCAGTCATGGATTGAGTATGACGGTAAAAGCCACATAACACTCCAGATTGAAAACAACAACGGCCCTGATTTACTGATAAAATCGCTTGAGGAAATAAAAGAGATAGAATCCTTAAAAACT
>JAVEZE010000205.1:0-4311 GCA_034003145.1 Spirochaetia bacterium | reverse complement strand
AGGGGGTGAGTTTGTTACATATTACAGATATGACAGGGGAGCGAGGTCTCTGCTTATTATCCCCCAGGTCAGGGATGCAGTTACAGGTGAAAACCTCCTTTCAAAATCAACAGTTTTAATTAAAGAGGGAAGAATGTGGAAACCTCTTTTTGATGCGGAAAATATAATGACCGGCAGTGTAAAAATAATAAAGATACAGGTACCAGGATACAGGGAAAAAGATTTTTCTCTTAAAGTGGAGAACAGCCAGGATGTGCTTATACTTCAGGCAGGGCTGTATAGGGAGAAATAATACAGGGAGCATAGTCCCCGACAGGGGATAATAAAATCTCCTTCAGGGAGAAAAGATGATCCGATCAAAAGATAATAAGGAATTATAATGACAACACTATTGCGAAAAATACTTATGACACTGCTTGGAACAGCAGCAGCCCTGTGCGCATGGGGCAGTATAGAACTTCTCCTTTATTTTGGAGAATCATTGGGAGGATACCTTTTTCTAACTCTCGCGGAAGGGGCAATCCTTGGATTGTTTTTCGGTTTCAGTTTTGGGACAGCCGAAGGAATTCTTCTTTCAGATAAAAACAGAAGTCTAAAAGGGGGATTGGCAGGATCTTTAACAGGAATTACCGCAGGTGTTCTGGTTATGGTCCTTGTACAGGGGATTCTCACAGCTCTTATCAATACATCTCTTTTTTCCTTAAAAACAACAGAAAATCTTATACTTCCGGTAAGCAGGACAATCGGCTGGATGATTCTGGGAGGCGCAGTTGGATCTATTGAAGGAATCAGGAGCCGCTCCCTTCACAGGGCCTTTGTTGGCGTTATCGGAGGATTAAGCGGAGGATTTGCAGGTGGGGCAGTTCTTGAATTTATCGGAAGCTCCTGGGAAAACGGATTTGCCGCAAGGGGATCCGGCTTTTTGATTATGGGAGGGGCAATAGGACTTTTTCATTCACTCTTTGAATCTGTAAGTGCGTTCGGAATACTTAAAGTTTTAACCGGCCCGATCAGGGGTAAGGAATATGTTCTGTGCATGAAAAAAACAATGCTCGGGTTATCACCTAAAAGCGCGATGGATCTTAAAAACTATTCAAATGTTAAAGAAAAGCACGCACTCTTTATATCAGGCAGGGATGAGGTTATCCTTGAATCTCTTGATGGAGAGGTTGTTGTAAACGAAGAAAAAACCGATGTAAAACGTCTTCAGTATGAAGATGTTATAGAAATAGGAAGCGTCAAGCTTCTTTATCTTCCATCAAGATAAGGGGATATGATTATGCGTAAAAATATCAACAGATGTAAAATATTTCCAGCAGTACTGTTTTTTTTAATTATACTTTCCACAGCCATATGGGGAGAGAATATCTCAATATCGCAGCTTGATACATCAAAGCTTTTTGTCTCTTCCAGCCTTGACTGTTATGTAAGAGTTACAGATAGCGAAGGAAATCCGCAAGCCATTACAGGAAAGCCGGAAGAACTTTTTTCTTTATTTCATATTGAAGAGAATAAAAGCAAGTATCTTCCTGTTCTGGAGATTAAAAAGAATTCAGACAGCATGGAAGGAATTACATTTCTTCTGCTGCTCGATAATTCAGGAAGCATGTATGAATCACCGGAAGGAAAAAATGATGGAAGTAAAAGCGCCATAGCAATCCGGGCAGCGAAAACCTTTTTTTCAAGGCTTGACCCTGAAAAAGATAAAGGAGGGCTGGCCCTTTTCAACCGGGAATACCGCCTGCTGTCAAAACCTGAGAAAAACATGCGACAGATAGAAGATAGATTCACAGCTATAGAAGAACCTTCCCGTGATGAGTCATACACAGAACTTTATTATACAATTGTGAAAGCAGCGGAAGATATGGGAAAAACAGCTGGACGAAAAGCGATAATTCTCCTCTCTGACGGGGAAAACTATCCCTACTTTGAAAAATCAGGTAAACCTCATCCTCTATTCGGGAAGGATTATTATATACCTCAGCAGGCAGCTGCAGCCCTTTCTGAAAACGAAGTAACCTTGTATGCAGTTAATTTCTCAAAAGAAAAAGATATACCGCTGGCAGAAATAGCTGTTATATCAGGGGGCCGTGTTTTTGACGCGTCAGATGAAGATGAACTGACAGGGGTATATGAAAACATAAGAAACAGCATAAATGAGGAATACAGGATTAAGGTAAAAGTTCCAGTTACTTTTTCAAAATCACCTTTAATTGAGGTTGAATATAATGAGCAAAGCAGGGACAGAAGAGGCTATTCACCAGCCCTTATATTCGGAGCAGGAAAAGCAAGATCACTTAAATCTCAATTTATACTTATTATTTCAGGTATTCTGCTGTGGGGATCGCTCTTTTTTATCAAACTGGAAAAACCGGCAAACCAGGCTGAATTGACCAAGCTCGCCTCAGGGGCGGGAAAGGCATTTACAAAAACAATGGTTTTGTCATCCCCAAACACTGTGATCGGGGGATCGCGATCAGCTGACTATACAATTACAGGGATTCCTCAGCTTGCCGATTCCCACGCGACAATTGTGCATAATGAAAAAACCGATGCCTACACCCTTGTTTCAGACCGCGAAATACGGGTGAATAACAAACCTGTTAAAAAACGTATTTTGAAACCCGGAGATGTAATAAATATTGAAGGAGCTACAATGGTTTTTGATGCTCCTGACAAGAATAAAACAGGGAAGTAAAGAAAGTACTTAAACAACATTGCTCAAGATGACAAAGGGATTGATAAAAGGATAAGGAAGTTTAAACAGCTTAAACAGATGCAAAGCTTTATAACATAAGAAAAGGCTGCTCTGATTACAGGCAGCCTTTTTTTACGTTGAGTATTTAAACTTGAATATCACTCTTTTCTCTTTTTCTTTTTTTTATCAGAGCCTGCCTTGATCAGCTTTGAGCCCTTGTCAAAGGTTGACCACCATTTATCGCCGGCATTATCTTTGCTGCTTTTGGATGATGCGCTTCGCGGTTTTTCACTGCGGGGTTTTTCACTTCGGCCGCTGCCTGTGCTATCCTTTTTTGAGGGTCTTGTATCTTTATCAGCAAACCTGTCTCGGTTGTCCGCTGACCAGCCGGGAAATCCTGAACTGGTTTCACTGTTGCTTTTCCCTTTGAAGCTGCCGCTTTTCGGCCTGCTGTCGCCTCTGCCGCTGCTGCGCCCTGAATCACGGCTTGAGCCTCTCTTTGAATCCCGGCCAAAATCACGCCCGGAACTGCCTGCGGAATCACGTCCTGATCCGCGCCTTGAGTCTCTGCCCCTGTCGCTGCTACCTCCGCTTCTGCGGAATGAGCTTCCCCCTGTTCCGCTTCTTCTTGAGCCTGATCTTTCGCGGCCAGAGTCGCGGCCGGAACCGCGGTCATAGCTTTTCCTGGCAGCCTGCGGCTCGAATGTCTGGGTATCATCATACCCCTCGCTCTTTCCATCCATCGCAAGTTTCAATAGTACAGCCGCGACATCAAGTGATGTATATTCATCTTCAATAAGGCTTTCAACAATCCTTACATAGCGTGAAAGCGCCCCTTTTTCAACCAGCGTTTTGACTTTCTCGCCATAGCTTTTAATCATTGTGCTGTCAAGATCATCTATTGACGGGATTGTACCGCGTGTAATTTTTATGCCGTTGGATCTCTCGATTCTTCTGAGGTTATACACTTCACGGCCTGTAACAAAGGTAAAAGATTTTCCGCTTTTGCCTGCCCTTCCTGTTCTTCCGATTCTGTGGATATAATCCTCATCATCCCTTGGAAGATCATAATTAAAGACAGCTGCTATATCGTTTACATCAATACCCCTGCCTGCGACATCAGTCGCGACAAGTATCTCAACTGTTCCGTTTTTGAACCCTCCCATTACCTTCTCCCGCTGTTTCTGCGACATGTCTCCGTGAAGCCCTTCAGCGAAATAACCCCTGGTTTTTAGAACTTCTACAAGATCATCAACCTTTGATTTGGTATTGCAGAAGACAAGGGCAAGCTTGATATCATAATAATCTATCAGCCTTGCGACAGCTTCAGGTTTTGACCTTTCAGAGATCTCAAATGACATCTGATCAATTATTGGCGCGTTTATTTTCTGGCTTGTAACATCTATTACCACAGGGTCTTTCTGGAATTTATTGGTAAGGGAAAGGATATCTTTTGACATTGTGGCAGAAAACATTACAGTCTGTCTTTCGGGTGATGTCTGGCCAAGGATAAACTCAATATCCTCACGGAACCCCATATCAAGCATTTCATCTGCTTCATCAAGGACAACCATTGATACAGGGCCAAGTGAAATAGATCCCCGCCTCATGTG
>JAVEZE010000204.1:0-4352 GCA_034003145.1 Spirochaetia bacterium | reverse complement strand
GACTGATTTTTTCACCTGTTATCCTGTTTTTAACCCTGCTCCTTGTTTCATGCGCCCCGGTGGAGATAATAAACCCGGATTTACCTGACAACATGCTTCCACCTAAAATAACAGGTTTTTCCAATACTGAAAGCAGGAGAATGGAATTCTGTTTTTCAAAAGAGATAGCTTCACCGGAATCTGGTGAAGATTTTGTAATAATGCCGGCTCCAGGAAATATTACAGCAGAGGCTGATGGAACATCTGTGATTATTTTCTTCTCTGAAGATCAGATTCCCGGTTTTGAGTATTTTATTAAAGGGCGAGTTAAAGATAAAAGAGGCAATACCCTCTCATTCAGTACAAAATTTTACGGATTTAACCCAAGAATCCCAGAAATGGTGATAAACGAATTCACAACTAACGGAAGCGCCTCGCACCCTGATATGGTTGAAATTTTTGTTAAGACAAAAGGCGACATGGCAGGTGCTATGTTTTATTCAGGATGCGGATGCGAACATGACCAGGAATTTGTTTTCCCGGCCTTCGAAGTTAACGAAGGCGAATATATTATTATCCATACCAAACCGCAAAATATCCCGGCAGAAATTGATGAGACAGGAGAGGCAGGTACATCTAACGGACCTGATTCTTCAGGCGGCCTTGACTCATCAGAGAATGCAAGGGATTTCTGGATAAGAGGAGGAAGCGGCCTTTCGGGAAATAACGGCGCACTTACTCTATACGCCTCTTCCGGAGGAAGGCTAATTGACGCGGTAATCTACAGCAACAGGACCTCACTCTCTGATGAAAAATACAGGGGGTTCGGGTCATCGGCAATGGTGCATAAGGCAGACTGCATATCAGATGCCGGTGGATGGGTATATAACGGGGAGATGATAACGCCGGAGGATTGTGTAAATCCTGAAAACTCTACTGCTACAAGGTCAATCTGCAGGAACAGCGCATCTGAAGATACAGATGCAAAAGATGACTGGCATATTGTTCCTACCAGCAGTTTTACGTTTGGACGGGTCAACAGCGATGAGGTATATCCTCCCAAAGAATAATTCCCACTTTATTCTTGCCTTCCGTATAACCATAAAAAATAATCTAAAATATCAGTATTTATTCTCATTTTACAAGAGTCATAAGATCCTTAAGCCGGAAATCATCTGTTAGCCGGTCAAGATAGTCAATTGAATCAAGAAGTTTTTCTTTTTCATTTGGGAGTAATTCAGGATTTTCTGTAAGCGTTAACAATGTATCTTTAAGTGATTTTACCAGATAAGCGCATTCAAAGATAATAAGTTTCTCTTCCTTCCCGATATCCTTGTTCCGTGCAAACGATGAGTTAAGCATGGTTCTGTAACCGGCAAGGCGGGCCGGGATATCATCTGTGTATATCCTTGTAAAATTGTTTAGCATATTTTCAAGGCGGGTAAAAGCCGGATCATATCTGTTGATACGGTATTTTTTTGCAAGTTTTTCAAAATATGACCATCTTGTTAAATCATAATCAATCAAAGTCCCGATAAGTTTTCTGATTTCAGGATTGGCATTCTGATGAATAAAAATATCAGGATATTTTTCTATCTTTGCCATTATATCCTCAAGAACACGGTCAGCAAAATCCTTTTTCCCACTCTCTTTTATCTTGTCTTTTTTTTGTTTTTCCAAATTACTTTTTTTTGCCGCGTTATTTATCTTGTCCCGTTCTTTTTTTTCAATTTCAAGTAAAGATTCTATCTCATCACGCAAAAATCTTGCAGGGTCAAAACTGCCTGCCCTTATTTCAAAAAGCCTTTGTTCAAAAGCGCTCTTTATACGGGGATCAAGCATATACATAACTATAAGATCGTTATATTTTTTACGTATTTTTTCTACAGCTTTTTCTGTTTCCGCTTCGCTGATCCTTTTTGTCATCAGCTTATTATATTTTAAATAATAAAAAACTCCAGTATTTTTTATATTTTTGATTAAATACCGGAGTTATCTGAAACCTGATAAGATTTTTTTTATACCTCTATTGCCACAGTTTCTTCCTGGACATCCATTGCGTCAGTTTCTTCGATTTCTGACTCCCCTGCTGCTGATTCCGCTTCCGCCGCCTCTCCTTCGGCAGCATCTACTGCGCTTTTTTTGCAAGGCTTGAACTCAACATGCTCAGCAACAATTTTAAACCGTGATTTGTTCTTCCCCTCCTGGTCAACCCACCTGTCCTGCTTTACCCTGCCTACAATACGCACTCCCCTCCCTTTCGTAAGATGGTCCCTGCACGCGTCTGCAAGCCTTGCCCATGTCTCTACATCAAGGTATGAGACCTCATTCTGGAATTCCTCTTCCTGCTTGTAATACCTGTTTGTAGCGATATTAAAAGAGCAGACGCTCTTTCCTTTGGGTGTTTCAGAATAAACAGGATCTCTTGTCAAATTTCCTTCTACAAGAACGGAATTTAAATTATTCATCTTTTTCCTCCGGATTTTGTTTATATCTAAATTAACCGGATAAAAAGGAGTCTTGATTCATATTTAAAGGTGAAAATCAAATAAAATCTTTAACAGCTTAAGATATTTGAGTTATGATCTCTTTAACAAGAACTTTATCATACATATTCTGCTTCATTACCAATACGTTTTTTAAGATATGGATTTGTGAAAGTGCCAGAATAAACCACATCAACCGGACGTAAAAACTTGTTTTCCAGTATTTCTTTTATATGTACAATCGCGAACATATCAGGCTTTTTCTGCTCGATAACAATATCTATATCGTTATCAGGCATAACATCGCCTCTTGCAAATGATCCGAAAAGACCAATTTTTGATATGCCAAATCGCCTGGTTAATTCAGGTTTTACAGAAGCAAGCTGCCGCAAAACCATTTGTTTTGTTAAAGGTTTATGTTCCATTTTTAACCTCTTTCAATAATCGAAGTTTTTTAAGTGCTATATTATCTGGCATGCCAGGTATCTGAGACTTCACGGCGGCCGCGGCCTGATTGAATATATAGAGCCAGAAGATTGGCGCTGATAAATCCTACCAAATCATCGTTTTTCTTAAACACAGGATAACCGGTCAGAAGCACTTCATTTGCATAAACAAGATTTTGTGAAGATAATTCACCTACATTTACAATTTTTTCAAGTTTATATGAAAGGCTTGCTGCAATATCATATTTTTCAGTTGAAGATAAAGATAATCCCGGCCTCTTCATTACTGCAAGATCTATATCACTATCCGGGGTTAGTTCATTCCTGGCTGCGCTTCCAAGTAAAAAAACAGCCAAAACAGTGTTTTCATTTTCAAAATATTCATAGACCGTTCTTTTAATCTTCTCAATAAAGTCCATAATTATTTTCCCTTTCCATATAATTAGAATGTAAAGTACTAATATCAGCTCTTAATTGTATTTTATAAATTTCACCATTTTAAATTACACTTATTATTCATTTTTGCAAAAGTACGTTGCTTCAAAACCATTTGTTTTATTAAAGAGTTATATTCCATTTTTTACCTCTTTCAGTTTAATTGTTATCCCGACTTCTTTGCAGAAGATAATTAGTGATTTATATTCTTTTTCAGCAATAGCTTTGAGTACTTCCATATTCATAGCCTGATATTCATGTATCGCAATATTTCTGAATCCTGTCATCCCAATCATAGCTTTTGTAGTATTTTCCGTAATCAGCGAAGCTTTTTCGAGAAGAAAAAAAGCATCACTGCTTGTTTGAGGCATGCCAAGGTGATTAACTGCTACAAGATGATGAGCCATATCAATTGCTGCCTGACATGCTCTTTCTATATTGAGAATCATGGCATCTACATGTGTATAGTTATCCAGCTTAGGATTATTATTGTATTCTTCCATCATCCTGTTCAAACCTCTTTCAATAATCGAAGCTTTGTTAAGCACTATATTATCAGGCCTGATAGGCATCCAGTACCTCCCTGCGGTCATGGTTAAATTGTAAGTAAAGGCCCAGAAGATTGGCACGGATGGAACTTACCATATCAGGGTCTTGCTCAAATAAAGTATAACCTGTCAAAAGCGCTTCCCTTGCATAAACAAGATTTTTTGAAGAGATTTCACCCAAATCAACTATTTTTTTGAGTTTATATGAAAGGCTGGCCGCAATTTCAACTTTTTCAAGTGAAGTCAAAAATATCCCTGGTCTCATCATTACAGCAAGATCTATATCACTATCCGGGGTTAGTTCATTCCTGGCTGCGCTTCCAAGTAAAAACACAGCCAAAACAGTGTTTTCATTTTCAAAATATTCACAGACCGTTCTTTTAATCTTCTCAATAAAGTCCATAATTATTTTCCCTTTATAAAAAATATACACCATTTTTGGTTTTAATAAAATAGTT
>JAVEZE010000203.1:0-4381 GCA_034003145.1 Spirochaetia bacterium | reverse complement strand
CATCCCGTCCCAGGCAGTCTCAATACCGCGGGTTTTCATATAAGATGAAAGCCTGTCATGGCTGAAATTCCTGTGGCTGATATGTGAAATAATCATCCTCTCAGGCTTAAGCAGATCAAGGATGCGTAATACCCCTTCGTGGTCGCTGTGCCCTCTGCCTTTTCCCGGGAACCGGTCAAACGTACACTCAAAGATAAGGCAGTCAAGCTTCTGCGAAGTCAGAGCGCTGATTGTAGCATCTGGAAGTTCTGATGAAGAGTCTACAAGGTATGCCGCATTTTTTCCTTTTTCTGAAAAAAGATAACCGTGGCATTCCCTTTTATAGGGAACTGAAGGATGGCTGGTAAGATGATTTGTATCAAGCGCCTTTATAGTCAGCTCTCCAAGCAAGGTTTTCTCAAGGCTGCCCAAAATATCAAGTGAATAAAAATCCTTATAATCTGTCTTATCCATGTCAGGCTGGTCTATATACATCCCTTCCATTAAAGTTCTGTAACAATCATCCGGCATATAAACTTTCACAGGCTTACCCGGCACATGTCCGTTTTTTGACATTGATTCGAGAAGATGAAAAATACCTCCTGTGTGGTCAATGTGGAAGTGGGTAAACAGTATAGCATCAAGTGCCTCATCGCTTAAGGAATATTTTTCAAGCAGCATCTTGATCTGGGGAGGCATATCAACAAGAACATTTATCCCGTTGTCTGCCTGCAGATACAAAGAAGCGTTCTGCCGTATATGCCTTCCTCCTTTTTCCCGTGCTTCGCGGCAGACAGGGCATTGACACCTGAAAGCCGGAATCCCTTCGCTTGCTCCTGTCCCTAAAACAGTAAGTCTCATATTTTATTCCTTCCTCTCTTAATTATGGATATTTTATATCAGATATCATGTTTAAACAAACAGGGCAACATGAGTTTTCCAAAACAGCCTGATTTACAATTCCAGTATTTAGTGATAAACCTCTTATTCAGATAAAGGGATGGACAAAAGGAGAGAAAAATGAAAATCGGCATAAACCTTCCGCCTGTGACAAGACCGGAGGCTGCCTCAAAATGGCTTTCTGATTTCGCGGATGCTGGATATCAGGCAGTCGAATTTGACGCAGACATGTTCCCCATCATAACCGGAGGAAAACTTGAAAAAAGATGGCTTTCAGTTTTAAAAAATCTTCTCGCGGAATACAATTTTACATACACAATGCATATCGGGTACGGAGTGGATCTCAGGTCCGGCGATGATTTTGATACTCACAGAAATACATTATTCTCTTCAATAGAGGCGGCTGCGGAATCAGGATGCGTACTGTTGAATCTTCATTATGAGAAACAAAGCAATTCAAAACCTGTCGAGGAACGTTTCCTTAAAGCTCATATTGAAGCGGCAGATTTTGCGGCAAAACTCGGGATAACACTCGCAATTGAAAATATAGAAGTTGAATTTGTTGATCCGGTTATTGAATTCGTTAAAGCTGTCAGCAGAAAAAACTTTGTGCTTAATTATGATACTGCCCATGGATTTCTTGCCTCTGCATATCTTGGTTTTGACTACCTTGAGTCGATAAAAAAATCCGCGCCCCTGCTGGGGCATTTACACATATGTGATAACACAGGAGTGTTTGAGCCCTTAAGGATAACCAACCGGAGCGTATATGACTCTCTTCCGATGGGATACAGGATTGCGCTCGGCAGAGGCGATATTCATATTCCGCCGCTATGGGGAAACATTCCATATGAAGAGATATTTAAAATACTTAAAAACTATGACGGTATTGTGTTATGCGAATTCAATGCAGAACTTTACAGGCCTTTTCTTAAACATATCAGGCAGGATATCGAAGACTTGATAAACAGGACAAGGAGTCAGAAGTAAAATGACGCACGCGGCAAAACAGATAAGGCTGGAAAAAATAATCGGAATGACAGGGACAGTGCTTACAACACTGATGTTCTCAAGCATGATTGAGGTTGCCTGGAACAACTACATGGATCTTACAAAAATATGGATACAGCCCTCTCTTACAATAATAAGCAACTCTGTCTGGTTTTCCTACGGGCTGCTTAGAAAAGACATATTTCTGCTTATAGCAAACGGGGCTGGTATAGTTTTCGCTATTATCACAATAACCGCGATATTCATGTAATGCTTCTGGTGTGGCGGTGAATTGAAATCATGTTTGGATGTACTCGGTTACATTATTTTATCATTTTAAAGCATTGATTATTTACTATTATATGATTTGAATGTATTATGGGAACAAAATTCGGGAACAGGTAAGAGGTATTTATGAAAAGCTATGATATTATCATGATGGGTCACGTTTCAAAAGATATAATGATTTACCCTGATATAAATGAGGAACAGCGCTTTACAGCAGGCCCTGTTGTCTATTCTTCAGCGTCAGCAGCCCAGACAGGCGCCAAAGTGCTGGTTATTACAAAGGCTGCTAAAGAAGATTTTAAAGATATTGAATATATCAGGGGAAAAAATATTGATCTTGAGATAATAGAATCACCAGTATCAACATCAATAGAGAATATATACCTCTCTGCAGACAGGGAAAAAAGAAAAGTGACTCTCCTCTCCCAGGCTGATTCGTTTACAGAAAAAGATATTCCGCAGGAAGAGGCAAAAATATTCCATCTTGCAGGCCTTTTCAAAGATGAGCTGCCGGAAACACTTATCACACCCCTTGCAAAAAAAGCATCTGTAGCTATTGACGCGCAGGGCCTTTTAAGATGCAGCGACGGCGGAAAACTTTTGTTCCGCGACTGGGAAAACAAAAAGAAATATCTTCCTCTCATAACATACCTTAAGACTGATGCGGCAGAGGCGGAAATCCTGACCGGCACTGATGACAGGGAAAAAGGGGCACGAATACTTGCCGATCTGGGCGCCAGAGAGGTTATGGTAACACATAACACTGAAGTTCTCATTTATACAGACGGTAAATTTTACAGAGCTCCCTTTAACCCAGCAAATCTTTCCGGGAGAACAGGAAGAGGCGACACCTGTTTTGCCTCATATCTTGCCAGGCACCTTACCCATGGGCCTGAAGAGGCAGTCAGATACGCGGCAGCGCTTACAAGCATAAAAATGGAAAAACCCGGAAGATTCACCGGTACGGTCGAAGATGTGCTTGCAAGAATGAAATAGGAAATGAGGACTCTTGTAACTGCCCACTCAGGCTGTGAAAACACAAATCCCAACTCGATGGAATATATTCTTGCGGCAATAAAGTGCGGAGCAGATGCAGCTGAAATAGATATAAGGATTACGAAAGACAGGATTCCTGTTTTATCCCATGATGACGGGTTTCAGCCTTCCGCCTCTTTTTCAGAAATATCAATCGCAGAAAACATCTTCCGCGATCTGACAGGAATTGTGTCACTTCCCGATCTTCTTTTGGCAACAGGAAAAAGCAGCATCCACCTGAATCTCGATATAAAGGATTTCAGCTCTATTGATGCGGTAATAGCTCTTTTAAAAAAAACAGGAACTTACCGCAGAACTGTTTTCTCAGGTTTTACAGCACTTCAGGTCAGGGAACTAAAAAAAAGTTATCCTGATGCAGGATTTATGATCAACATTTCTGAAGAGTTTGTCCCGGAAAATATGCTCATGCTTTTTCATTCAGATAAAAAAGCCTATACAGATTATCTGACAGATATTTACAGGGAAACAGGAGGTATATGCCTGAATATGAGCTTTGAATACTGCGATATTCAGATTCTTGATACCCTGAGAAAGAGATATGTGCCGGTTTCTATCTGGACAATAGATGATATAAACCTGATGAGGGAATATGCCGAATCCGGAGCTTATTCGATAACAACGAGAAAAGTAAAAACACTGCTTGAGATAATTTCAGGATAAGGCAGAAGCAATTCTTTTATCAAGGTAATTATTGATAAAATCAAAATGCTCCCTGTTTTTTGATTCCAGCTGGGAACCTGCGACATCTGCCTTTAGAAAAAGAAGCAGATCAGGGTAAATAGATGAGTATTTTTCTGCAAGCATATCAAAATCACTTTCAATATTTATGTTTTCCGGCTCAAGAAAAAGATGGGGAACCCCGTGTGCCTCAACAAGAGCCAAAATATACTCAAGCTCATCATCGCCAGGATGCCTTTCCGCGAAGAACTTTTTTATCATCTGAAGTCCCGCTTTTTCATGTCCGGGGCAGGAGGTAATGCCTTCTTTTTCTTTGAAAACCTGCCCTTTTGCGATATCGTGAAAAACAGCAGATACTACCATAAGATCACCTCTGGTGCAGCTGCCTATAAGTGAATTAAAATAATCACCCGATTTTTCCTGACTTTCAAGAAGAAGAATAAGCTTTTTCACAACACGTTTTACATGCAGAAGTACCGGATCATTATCA
>JAVEZE010000202.1:0-4387 GCA_034003145.1 Spirochaetia bacterium | reverse complement strand
TCCTAAATACCTAAGAAGCGGAGACAAGATCCTGTTTATTGATGACATATTTGATTCAGGTAAGACAATAAACTATCTTGTCAATATTATCCTGGCTGAAGGGATAAAAAGGGAGGATATAAAAATTGCTGTGCATGATTATAAGGCTTTCTCCTCATCATCAGAAAACCTTCCCATTCATCCGGATTATTACTGCAAAAAACATATTATCGAGAACAAGGAACAGGATATCTGGATTCACTATATGAGTCATGAGCTTCAGGGGCTTACTCCGGATGAACTTGAGACCCATTATTACAGGGAAGATCCTGAACTTAGAGATGCGCTTTCATTTCTTGAAAAAAACTTCTAAAACTTGTGTTTTGTTTTAACTCATTTTAACTTTACAGTGACTTTATTCTATAGACCAGACCCTTGTGCCGCCTGAAAGGGAATTTTTCCAGAGCCCGGTTGTCGCGGTAAGCGCGTAAAGATCTCCGTCATCTCCGCCGTCAACAAAAAAATCAAGCACAACACAATTTTGCAGTTCAATAGCTGATGTATAATTTTCGCTTAAAACATCATTTTTGGGAGTTGCAAGATCAAGCCTGGAATCTGATGGCGAGCTAATCTGCCGGTAGCCTCTTCCCCCTGTTCCGCAAAGGAGAAATTCAAAACCTTCTGTTGTGAATGTTGTTAAACCATTGAGGTTATATATTTCACTGTCTCCTTCTGCGTTAATAGATGCTCCGTCCACAGCCTTTATGTATCCTCTGCTTCTATCCCTGTTCCAGTAAGAAAGATAGATATACGGATCTGATGGATCTGATGGTTCAGAAAGTCCTTTGATTATTTTATCTCCGTCCAGTTCCAAAACATTTGCCATATTATCAAAATCAACACCGTTGTATAAAATACTGTGATTTGATATCCAGTAAGTATCTCCTGTGCCTGTATCAAATTCTATAACATTGAATTCGCTTCCAATCATTGTAATATTGGAAACTTCTGTAAAAGCGCCGCCGTTTGAATAGTAAAGTTTTCCATCGTTTGAGTTTATTCTGGTTGAGACCAGAATAAAAGAGCCTGCGGATTTTACAAATTCAATGCTTCCATCAAAGATTGGATCTGTTACCTTTGTCCAGCTGCCGCCGTCCGGCATTTTGAAAAGAGCTTTTTCAGCAGTATCTGTATCAAAAAAAACAGCATAAACGTTTGAATCTGTAGCGTTGGCAGCAAGGCTTGTGGAAAGATCATATCCTGAAGGAGAAGATACTTTTCTCCAATCCTCAGAAGATCCTGAAGTTTTTGTGTAAACCCGCCCTGCTGCAATATAAAGTTCTGACCCGTTTTTCGCCATGCTCCCGATTGTTAAATTATTGGAGAGTGAGTTATCCTTGATTTTTACCTCTTTCTCAAGTCCGTAAAATATTCCCACATCGCTCTGGTTGCAGGAAAAAAAGAGTGTTGCAGCAAAAATAAGTAAAATATATTTAATCTTCATCTAATCCCCTAATATAATATAATTTAAAAATGGAAAAGGGCCGACATTGTTGTCTCAAGAAAGTTGCCGAATCTTGTATGGCTTGCCGGAACATCTCCATTGCCGGTATAAATCTGCGGTACCCACCAGTAAACAAGGTTAAACCCGAAAGCCCATTCTGAATTAAAATTCCAATAGACAGAAGCCCCTGGCTTAAGGATGAAATCAAGATGGAACGCGTCATCAATGCTGTTGAAAGAGATTCCTGCGCCGCAGTAAATCGGGAATTCAAACGGATATTTTCTGTAGAAATAGGTAACCTTGAATGTAAGAGGCATCATGTATAAAATCCTGTCATTGGGGCTGAACGCGAACATCCCGCCGAACTCGCCGCCAAGTGCAAGTCTGCTGTTTATAAAAGTGCTCCATTCAAGCGAACCTGCCCCCCCCATGGAAAGATTAGTAGATGTGAAATTAAAATCCGGAGACGACAGGAAAAGAGGAAAAATCAGCCCTGCTTTGATTGTAAAAATCTGGTCGCCGAGTCCATAGATATATTCAAAGTTTTCCTCATTTTCAGGAAACTCTTCTTCCTGTGCATGAAGATTTATCAGCGAAAAAGAAAGTAAAAATATTATAATAAAGATTGAATACTTTTTAATTTTCAAATAATTACTCCAAAAATAATTTTTCAAAGGATATCACCTGAAAAACCTTTTATCAAGTAACTGCTTTATTATGATGCCATATTTATGCAAGTTTGATCCTTGAGTTAACTTGATTTGAGTTTTAATATATTATAATCTTCATGAAATTCTTGATAAGGACTTTAAATGGCTTTAAATATTGTAAATGAAATTGATAATCTTGTAGCTGTCCGCAATATCCTGGTAAGCGTATCTGATAAAACTGGGCTTGATCTATTTATAGAAAAACTTATATTTATAAATCCTTCAATAATTTTTTATTCAACAGGAGGGACGTTTAATTTTATATCAGAAATAGACGGTATAATAAAAGGTAAAAACCTTGTTCAGATTTCAGATTATACAAAACAGCCTGAAATGCAGGGAGGACTTGTGAAAACCCTTGATTTCAGGATCTATACCGGAATTTTAAGCGAAAAATATAACAATGAGCATAAAAAAGACCTACAAAGAACAGATTCAATTGAATTTGACATGGTTGTCGTGAATTTATATCCTTTCAGCAGCACTATAGGTTCAAAAACAACAACTTTTGAGCAAGCCAGAACAAATATTGATATAGGGGGGCCCTGTATGCTGCGCGCTTCTGCCAAAAATTTCCACAGGGTAGCATCAGTATGCGATCCTTCTCTTTACAGCATGATCTGTGATGAAATGGAAAAACACAAAGGTAAAACATCACTTAAAACCCGCTTTACCCTTGCCAGAAAGACTTTTAAACATACTGCCTATTATGATAAAACAATTTCTGAGTATATTTCAACGCTTGATATCAGCGATGTTGAAAAATGCTATGAAATTCATTAATATGATTAAATCAGCAGCTATAACAGCAGCCAGCAATAATATATCCGGAGTAAATGATGGGAACTGAAGATCTTAAGAAAATGTATCATACGCTGCACAAGGATCGCTTCCCGTCAAAAATGGAAATATCATTTTATGATGATGAAAACTGCAGACAATCAATGCTGTATGAAAAAGTGGAATGGACTATTGAGAGTGAAAAAAAAGGGCTCCGTTACGGTGAAAACCCTTGTCAGGAAGCCTCTTTCTATAAACTTGTAAACGGTAATATCAGAATTGGAGATGTCTCAACAATACTCCCTGGAAAATATCTTGCCTCGGATATACAGTTGCTGCAGTCTGGAAAACATCCCGGAAAAACAAATATTACTGATGTTGACAACGCGTTAAACATATTAAGATATTTTAACAATTCTCCATGCTGTGTGATTGTGAAACACAACAATCCCTGCGGCGCTGCAATAGGTGAGTCAAATGCGGAAGCATTTTCCAAAGCGCTTATGGCAGACAGAATTGCCGCATTCGGAGGTGCTGTCGTAATTAACAGGCCGCTTGATATGGAAACTGCGCTTCTTTTATCGGAAAATTATATCGAGGTTGTTGCAGCTCCCGGTTATGAAGAGAATGTAGTTGATCTGTTAAAGAAAAAAAAGAATATTAGGGTAATGGAAATCAAAAATATTGAAAAACTCCATAATTTTATTGGGGAACGTGTTATTGATTTTAAATCCTTAATTGACGGCTCAGTGATTACCCAGCTTTCTTATTTACCTGTAACAAGGAAAAAAGAGGATTTTCTTCCCGCTTCATGCACATATAAAAACAGGGAATATAAAATTGCAAGACTACCTACAGAGGCAGAATATGAAGATCTTTTGTTCGGGTGGCTTGTGGAAAGCGGAATAACCAGCAATTCAGTAATATATGTTAAAGACAGAGTTACTGTGGGTATTGGTACAGGGGAACAGGACCGGGTAGGGGTTGCGGAAATAGCACGCGATAAAGCATACAGAAAAACATGGGACAGGCTATCCTGGGTTAAATACAGTATTCCATGGAGCCAGCTTGAGGAGAGAGAAAAAAGGGAAGAGATAATTGCTGAAGCTGCTTCTGAAAACGGAGGACTTAAGGGAAGCGTAATGGTTTCAGATGCTTTCTTTCCTTTCCGGGACGGTGTAGATGTAGGGCTTGATGAGGGAATAACAGCTGTTGTACAGCCGGGCGGATCGCTTCGCGATTTTTAGGTAATTGAAGCATGCAATGAAAAAAATGCTTCAATGGTATTTACCGGACAGAGGAGTTTCAGGCATTAAAGTGTTTTTTATAAGAAAATCCTGGATCGTAATATTTATAATTTTTATCGCACTCCTTAATTTTTCAATGATTTTTATTTTTATTCATAAAAAAGGTA
>JAVEZE010000201.1:0-4389 GCA_034003145.1 Spirochaetia bacterium | reverse complement strand
CCAAGTATTGGAACCCCTGTATTATAAAACTCTTTATCAACCGCAGTTGCGCCTGAGTCATAAACAGATTCGGGAGAACCAGAGAAAATAAGCCCTTTAAGCCTGTTTTTATCAATTTTGCCAGCTATTGTATCACCAGGTAAAACTTCACAGAAAATACCGGCTTCTCTTATCCGCCTGGAAATAAGCTGGGAGGTTTGACTTCCGAAATCAAGTACAATTATTTTGTCCATATAGCCTTTCTTGTCATAGTCTCATTTCTCTGATATCCGACAGAAACAATATCAACAGAGACGCCGGTGTAATTTTCGATATACCTGATATATTCTTTTGCCTCTGCAGGAAGATCATTGTATTTCTTTATATCAGTCAATTTCGTGTTCCACCCTTTAAAATTCCTGAATACTGGTTTTACATTTTCAAGAGCTGTTATGGAAGAAGGAAAAACTTTAATTTCCCTGCCGTTTAAACTATAGGCTACACATGCTTTAATATTTTCCATCTCATCGTAGATATCAAGATGAGTGAGAACAAGCGAAGTTATTGAATTTGTATCACATATATATTTTAACGCAACAAGGTCAAGAAAACCGCACCGCCGCGGCCTGCCTGTAGTAACTCCGTATTCACGGCCGGTTTCCCTTACCTTGTTTTCAAGTTCACCTTCTATTTCAGAATTAAACTCTGTCGGAAAAGGTCCATTGCCTACTCGCGTGTTATAAGCCTTAAAAACTCCAAGAATTCTATCTATGTTTTTAGGTCCTATTGCCCCTCCTGTACAGGCTCCGGCAGCTGAAGATGAGCCGGATGAAACATAGGGATAGGTTCCAAGGTCAAGATCAAGAAGAGATCCTTGAGCCCCCTCAAACAGCTTTTTTTTATCTTTGTTTTTAGCTATAAAATCTGCAAGATTTATCATCATTGGAAAAAGTTTATCTTTATATTTATCAATGTATTCTTTTTCCTCATTGTTGAAAGTTTTATAAACTGCATTGTCAAATATATCTATCAGGCGGATTCCATCCCTGTGGGATTTAAGTGCATATGCGACCCCTATTCCTCTGCCTGTTGTACCAATAGGATTTCTTCGAGTTTTTTCCATTTCAAGATCCTGTTTTTTATAAGAAGGAAAAACAAGATGGGCTCTGTCTGAAATAAAGATTCTCCCTTTCCAGTTAACTCCCTGCTGCTTTATCGTATCAAGTTCGCTGAAAAGTGATTCAATATCTATTACCATGCCGCTGCCAAGAACCACTGTTATATCGGGATATACTATTCCGGAAGGGACAAGGTGCAGCTTGTATGTAATATCATCATGAACAATTGTATGCCCAGCATTTGCTCCTCCCGAAAACCTTATAACAATTTCAGCATCTTCGGCCAGGTAATCTACGATTTTACCTTTTCCCTCGTCACCCCATTGAGCACCTATCACTACTAAATTCATTTCAAACCCCTATTTTGTATAATTTGGTGATTCTTTTGTAATAAAAACATCATGTACATGGCTTTCTTTAAGCCCTGCCGCAGTTATCTTCATAAAATTCTTATAGTTCTTTAATTCATTAATATCAGTGCATCCGCAATAAGCCATCCCTTTTCTCAAACCAGTCACAAGCTGGGCAAGAAACGGTTTTAATTCCCCTTTGTAAGCTACGCGCCCTTCAATTCCTTCGGGAACCGGGTCTTCTCCTTCCGCCATTCTGTATCTATCACCTGATCCATCATTTATGGCGCCCAATGATCCCATTCCCCTGTATTCCTTGAAAATTCTCCCTTCATAGATAACTTCTTTACCAGGCGATTCTTTTAAACCTGCGAAGAGATTTCCTATCATTACAATATCTGCACCGGCGCCGATTGCTTTTGTTATATCTCCTGAATATTTGATTCCGCCGTCAGCAATCACAGGGATTCCTGACTTTTCAGCCTCTTCAGCGCAGTCCAATACAGCAGTAAACTGAGGCACGCCTATACCGGCTACAATCCTGGTTGTGCAGATTGACCCCGGGCCGATTCCTACCTTAATACAATCTGCCCCTGCGTCTATCAGTCTTCGGGTTGCCCCCGCAGTCGCAGCATTGCCTCCAATCACAGGAATACTATACCTCTTTTTAATATCATTTACAGCATCAAGGACACTTTTTGTGTCGCCGCTTGCAGTATCCATTACAACAAAGTCTACCTTCTTATCAAGCAGCAGAGGGATTCTCGTGTTGTAGTCAACTGGAGATATCGCTGCCCCTACAATAAGCCTTCCAAACGCATCCAGGGAGGCTTTGGGATGACTTTTTTTCTTATCCATATCCTTATAAGTAACAAGTCCTTTTACAAAACCGTCTTCATCAATAATTGGCAGTTTTTCTATCTTGTATTTGTCGAATTTTTCCCTTGCGCTTTCAACTGTCGGAATACCGACTTCTGAAACTGGATTCCTGGTCATGACATCTTTTACAAGAAGGGAATTATCATCGCAGAATCTCATATCTCTTGATGTTATTATTCCGCAAAGTTTTTGATTCCCGTCAATTACAGGAATACCGGTCGCATTATATGCCGCCATAATTTTTTTTATTGTGCCGATGGTAGTTTCTTCTGTAACAGTCTGGGGATCCTGAATTACCCAGTTTAAAAACCTTTTTACCTTTGCCACTTCATCTGCCTGTTTTTCCGGAAGATAATTCCGGTGAATTACGCCGACTCCTCCCTCAAGCGCGATTGCTATTGCAAGAACAGAGTTGGTTACGCTGTCCATGGCAGCTGAAATTATTGGTACATTCAAATATATATCGCCGGCCAGTCTTGATTTTAGATTTACCCCTCCAGGTGAAACTTCTGAATATGCAGGTAAAAATAAAATATCATCATAGCTTAACCCTTCTCTCATTGGCATATTATTCATACAATTTTCTCCTTCAATATCAACATTTCTCTTTTGTATTTTTCAGCCAATGCTTTTGCTTTATTCACTGACTGTCCCCTGTATAATTCCGGATTGGCAAAAAATTCAGCTGAATCATGCCCTGTCGTTTTTTTAAGTTGATTTGTTATTTTTTCCCATATCTCTTTATCTTTCATCAAAAGCAGGGATAATTTTTCTCCGGTTTTTTCACATTCCAGTGTAATTTTCCTTATTTTCTCATGCGCATCAGATTCACCTGAACAGGATAGAAGAATATATGCTGCTTCTGCAAGGACAAGGTCACCGGTAAGTACAATATTATCTTTCATCTTTTTTTTATCTACATATAATGTTGATAAAACCTTTTTGATCCTGTTTAACGCTGCCGCAAAACCTGCGATATAATCTGCTACAAACCTGGATGACGCTGAATTGGAAAGATCACGCTGATGCTCTGATATCTGGTCCATGTAAAAAGTAATTACCCTTGGGCAGAATGCTTTCCACAGGCTTTTAACATGCTCGCTGTTCCATGGATTTCTTTTCTGGGGCATTGTTGATGATCCCACCTGTGTTTCTGTAAACATCTCTCTTAGCTCTGTAATTTCAGATCTCTGAAGATGGCGGAGATCATCTGCAAGATTAGCGATTACCCCGAATGCTGTATTCATTTCAAGGAGAAGCCTAAGCAGATACTCAGGTTCTATCAGCTGGGTTGAATGTTCTGAAGGTTTTAAGGAAAGATAAGAGAGGGTATCTTCTTCCATTTGCACAGGATCCTTAACTATCAAAGATGTAGAGTTGTATGCCCCTACAGCACCTGCCAGTTTGCCACGAAGATCATCAGATAACCCTTTAATTTTGATTATTGACTTACCCAGCCTTGAGACATATTCAGCAATCGCGAAGCCGAATGTAATCGGGACAGCATGCTGTCCATGGGTTCTGCCTACCTGAGGGGTTTCTGCTTCTTTTTCTGCGATTCTTATAAGCAGTTCCTCAATTTCAATAAGCAATTTCAGCAGGATATTTCTTGTTACATCCCGTATTTTAAGTGATGAGGCAGTATCAAGGATATCTACAGATGTAGCTCCAAGGTGAACATAGGGCTTGATGCTGTCTGATATATGTTCTTTTATTACATTTACCAAAGCTCTTATATTGTGCTGTGTTTTTTCCTCTTCTTCATAAACTTCAGCCGGATCAACTGCTGATTCGAGAGAATCTGCTTCTTTTATCAGTTCTTTGCTGTTTTCATGATTGTTCATGTTAATATGTGTTTTAAGCAGTGCAGCTTCTACTTTTACACAATATTTTATTGAAGCTTCTTCCGAGAGATAATTACTCAAATCCTCAAAAAGCTGTTTATTTGATAAAAAGTATCTGTGATCAAGGGGAGAAATGTTTTTAAAAATATTTCTGGTTATCATATGCAATATTTACAAAAAGAGAGGTTTTTGTCAAACTGTTTTGTCAAACCTGCCAAT
>JAVEZE010000200.1:0-4396 GCA_034003145.1 Spirochaetia bacterium | reverse complement strand
TCAGATATTGATATAGGAGCAGCTGTAATCAAGGGATAATCAGCTCTCTCTTTCCGCCACGCCTTCGGATCCAGTTTACAGCAGATGCTATCTTTTTGTTATGGATTATTTTTTTCTGCAACACCCATTTGCCGGGAAAATCTATAAGCACAACAGAAAGAAAGATAGTTAAAAGCCCCTGCCCCGGCATGAAAAGAAGTATTATACCGAGAAATAAAAGAATAATTCCAGCTATGTTTTTTATTACAAGAAGAATTAAAAACATAATCGCAGATAAAGGAGTTTTAAAAGACTTTCTTTTTTTTTCTTTGAGGAAATAGTCCTCTGGAATGATATTAATCAGAAAAGGAACAGCAAACACTGTTCCTGTAAATGATACTGTGGAAATAATTCCAACCGTAACAAGTAAAGCCTTATTGGCAAGAGCCCAGATAAATAACTGATTCAAATACATATATATTTAAGGGGATCAGCCCTTCTCTCTTTTTTTTCTTGCCTCTTCAGCTTTTCTGCTTATTTTATTCCATACGCCGGAAAGCCCCATCGCTTTTTTCATCTCTTTCAAAGTAAAGGCTGCTTCCTGGCGCACCTTCATGGTACCTTCATAAAGTATTTCCTCAACAAGCCCTTTATGCCCTTCATACTGCGATCTTCTCTCTCTGATAGGCTCAAGAAAGTTATTTATCGCGATAGAAAGCTTTTGTTTTACCTCTACATCCCCTACTGCCCCTTTTTTATACCGCTCTTTAAGGTCATCAACCTCTGCGGTATTTGGATTGAAAATATCGTGGTAGATAAAAACAGGATTGCCTTTGACCTTGCCGGGAATATCAGCCCTTATTCTCGCAGGATCTGTATACATCCCTGCGACTTTCTTCTGAACCTCTTTGGCGCTGTCTGATAGCATTATCGCGTTGTTAAGCGATTTAGACATCTTGGCATCTCCATCTGTCCCTACAAGGCTTGGAACATCACCTACCATTGCATCTGGGAGAGGAAAGACTTCTCCGTAGAGGGTGTTGAATCTTCTGGCTATCTCGCGTGTAAGCTCAACATGGGACTCGTTATCCTTTCCTACCGGTACCAGATGGGCACGCGGCATAAGAATATCGGCAGCCTGCAGTACAGGATAGCCTAAAAGGCCGAAAGGTATTTCTGTAAGGTTTGCAGACTTTGCCATATCCTTGATGCTCGGCACCCTTTGAAGGCGGGGAACAGTTACCAGGTTTTCAAAGATAAGGTTCATTTCGTAAACCTCGTGTACCGCTGACTGAAGGTATATAACACTTTTTGCAGGGTCTATCCCGCAGGCAAGGTAATCAAGCACAAGCTCATGCGCGTTTGTTCCAATAGCTTCTATCGCCTCCCGTGACGGCTTTGTTGTAAGCATGTGGAGATCAGCGATAATGAAAAAACACTCATATTTATCCTGAAGCGCTACCCTGTTTTTTATTGAACCGACATAATGTCCAAGATGAAGCTTGCCTGTCGGCCTGTCGCCGGTTAAAATTCTTTTTTTAGCCATTTATTTTCCTTATATTTTTTGTTTTTGATATCTGGTTTCTATTTTTTTCTTCTGCGTTTAGGTTTCGGTTTTGGTTTTTTCCTGAGGCTGCCGGTTCCCATCATTATACTTACAGGCCTTAAAAATTCTATATTCTGACATACAATTTTTATAGTTACTGTTATCGGGACAGAAAGAAGAGCTCCGACAGTCCCCCAGAGCCAGCCCCAGAAGAGAAGCGAAAAAAGTATTATTACAGGGCTTAAATTGAGCTTGTTGCCCTGCAGCTCCGGTTCAACCAGATTGCCAAGCGTCACCTGTATGGCAGTCATAGTTAAAGTAACAAGCATTACCATGCCAACTGAAGGGTAAAACTGGACAACAGCCTGTATCGAGATAAAGAAAACTACAATAATGGAACCGATATTCGGGATAAAGTTAAGAAAAAAAGCAAGCACGCCCCATACAAGCGGAAAATCAAGGCCTATTATAAGCAGAACAACCCATACCAGAAACCCGGTAATCGCGCTGATAAGCAGTTTAATTGAAAGGTATTTTCCAACTTCCCGGGTTATGTGCCCGATAACTATAAAGAATTTTTTGCTTGTCCTTACAGGAAAAGCTTTTTTAAGTTTGAGCCTGAACAGGGGAAATTCCAGAAAAAGGAAAATCAGGAAAAACAATACAATCAAGATATAACCGATCAGTTTGGTAAGCGAGTTTGAAAAAGATAAAAGATATCCACGCGAGACTTTTCCCCAGTTATAGTCAAGGAGAAAATCAGTAGTTGATATATTGAACCGTGTCATAAGCTGATATGAAAAGTCCTTGTAAATATCCTTAAACTGTTCGAGGTACCAGGGATACTGATTGCTGAAAGCATTTATGCTGCTGTAAAGAATTATCACAATCAGATAAACAAAACCGAACAGGATAATAATAACAAGAGTTATCGCGATAATTCTGGGAATCCTGATATTCTGCAAAGCGATGACAAGAGGATAAAGCATAAATGAAAACAGTATTGCTATCACCATTGGAATAAAAACAGATTTGGCCACACTTAACATAAAGCCGACTGCGATGAGAAATATCATTCCTAAAAAGATGGTTGAGAGTTTCCCTTTAAGCATGATGGATAATAACATAATTGGAATATTTGATTAAGAGTGTTATTATATTTTTTACATTTTTGCAAAATTTTTAGTAAATTAAAATAAACGGAGGAATCTATGATTTATAAATATGGAGAAATAACACCGGATACTGAAAAAGCAGTTTTTATAGCAGACAGCGCTGATATTATAGGTGATGTAGAGCTTGGAGAGGATTCAAATATTTGGTTCAACACAACCTTAAGGGGTGATATTGCCCCAATCAGGGTTGGAAAAGGGACCAATATACAGGACGGCGCCATACTTCATGTAAACCATGACATGCCGTGTATTGTAGGGGATAATGTAACAGTGGGACACGGCGCGATAATTCACGCAGCTACAGTTAAAGAGGGCTGCCTTATCGGGATGGGGGCGATACTTTTAGATGAGTGTGAAATAGGGGAAGACAGTGTTGTGGGCGCCGGTTCACTTGTAACTGGGGGAAAGGTGTTCCCCCCCCGCTCCCTGATTATTGGATCGCCTGCGAGAAAAATAAAAGAGATAAGCGATGAGGATATCGCAAAAATCAGGGCAAATGCATCTGAATATATAGCTCTTGGAAAAAAGACAGCACAGAGCAATAAAAAACAGTAATCAGTACCTGTATGAGGTACCCCAGATTGCATCCATTATATTTTTAAGCCTGGTTCTTGCTACATCGTAGGAATAATACTTAAGGCCAAGAAGATAGTTTTTCTCAACCATACGGTTTCTTGCCTCAGTGCTTTCAAGTATCTTGTCTACTGATCTTACAGTTTCGTCAGAGACAAAATCATCCATCTCGATTGCGCGGAACCCTTTGGGCCTTATATCGTGATAATAGATTGAATAATTGTTTACAAAAACAGGTTTTTTGTAATAAATAGCTTCGAGAAAAGCGTTTCCAAAACCTTCAAATACTGAAGGATAGGTAACGATATCGCATGCGTTATAAACATCTCCAAGCGTATAAACCCTCCGCCCGTCTTCCCTTGTATACCGTTTTTTATCTGTAATAACTTCATCCGCGAAAACAGCTTTTATTCCCATCAGCTTAATGTAATCCTTTACCCTGTCATGGTATTCATAACCCTCATCCCCTGAAGAATGTGAAATTACAAGGGCAGCCTTTCTCTTCATTCTTGAAACAAGCTCTATTGCATGTTCAATCCCCTTCCTCTGCACAACCCGTGTAGGCTGCAGAAAAAGCAGCTCATCCTCATCAATCCCGAAATCCTTTTTTATTTCCTTGGTGTAATCATCCTGCGGCGGAGGAGGAGTCGCAAAATCCATCACATTCGGGATAAGGATTCCCGCTATCCCGGTTCTAAGGCCGAGCTGATTCTGTCCTGATGAATTTATTACAACATGATACATTGAAGGAAGATGGGGAGGACAGCTTGCATTCAGGTAATCCCAGACACAGTTTCGCAGAAACCTTTTCCTTTCCCAGAAAAAATCGTGATGATGTGCTATTACCGGTATTCCGGTTTCCGCGATAAAATCAGTTACTGCCAGGGAAAGGGGAATATTAAGCGGAATAGTATTGATATTTTCAGGAATAAGGATATCAATATCAAATTTATTTACAAATTCATATATTTTATCTTTAATTAATTTTCTGAACTCTTGAATCTTTTCTGTTGTCTCTTTTGTTCTAATGCTGTGGTCAAATATTTTTTTATTGAGTTTGCGTATATCAGGATGCTTGAAATGAATAAGATCAAAAAACATCGATTTCTCAGGCGGTGTTTCT
>JAVEZE010000199.1:0-4434 GCA_034003145.1 Spirochaetia bacterium | reverse complement strand
TATCAAGCTTTTTAATCTGCAGAAGCGTTTCATTGTCAAGACTCTGGGTAATATATATCAGCTGCCCTCTTCCCTGGTTATAATATTTTCTTTCTTCCCCTGTTTTCAGTTTCGCGATGGAAACCAGTTCATCCTGATTTATTATAAAGTTCCTGTCCTGATTTAACTGGGTAACAAGAGAGTTTCTGAGGGAATCAAGCCGGAATAAAAGATTTTCCCTGTCCGCACCGGTTTTTTCCGCAAGTATTGAATTCTCTTCAAGCTGGATATCAACTGTTTTTTTATTTAAAGCGCCTGATAAAGCAAGGCTTACAGATGCGGTCGGAGTCATGGCTGAAAGTGAATCTGAATAAGTTATTTCCCTGCTTGAGGCGCCGATGCTTAAGCTCAGATTGAGGTCAGGATCCTTTAAATATTCAAGGCGGCGCCTTGTTAAGTCGAGTTTTTCCTTTTCAAGTTCAATTATCCTGGATGCCCTTATTGAAAGGAGGTCCTCTTCTGTTATCTTCTTTTCAATTTCAGTATCAATAGTGAAAAAATCAAAAACCGGCTTTGACTTTTCGCTGAGGCCTAGTGATAATCTGTCATCAAGACTGTTCCGCAGCCTTTCAAGCTGGTATTCTGACTGCGACAGCGCCTGTCTGCTGTTAAGAAGCGATTCCCTGCTCCGCAGCACATCAATCTCATCAACCAGGTTGTTTTTAAATCTGAGTTCTACCTGTTTTAAAAGATCACCTGAAAATAAAACCCTTTCCTTTAGCAGATTTGTCGCCTCATCAAGATAAACCCATTCAAGAAAATCAAGTGAAAACTCAAGAAGCAGTTTTTCAACAAGTTCTGTGTTATTAAGAAGTGTAATTTCCAGCTCCTTGCCTGACGCTTCATGCAGCAGCTTCTGTTCCTTCATTCCCCTGTTTCTAAGGAGCGACTGTTTGTAAAATGCCGATATCCCCTGTTTGTATAATTCTTCCGGCTGCTCCATTGATGTGGGATTGTGAAATTCAGCAGTACTCGAGGCTGTTATTCCGCTTTCCCCTCCGCTTAATCCCAAAGGTGTGCTGATGGTAAAATCTGTTCCATATTGTGTGCTTGAATCGCTTTTATACTGCGCCGCGGCAGCTTCACCGAAATAATTTACAAAAGGTTTTATACTGTAAAGCCATTTGTCCTGTTCCAGTATCCCTGCTGTTCTTGTTCTTGCCGCGTCTTCGGCAAGGATATAAACCTTCAGCTGAGGATGTTTATCAATAACGCTTTCAATAAAACTGTTAAATGTTATTTCCTCGGCATAAAGCTGAAATAACGATGCTGAAAAAATTAAAATGAAAAACCAGGGCCTTTTTTTCACAGCAAACCTCCAAATTTAATTAATAATATATATTATAATACATATATAGTCAAAGACTTGCAAAATATATACAATAATTATAGTATTAAAAGTAACCGAAAAAAGGAAAACAAAGGAAAACAAATGAAAAGTATTGTTACTAAACAAACTGGCGTAGTGCTGTTCTCTGTTTCAATAATTCTCTCATCCCTGATTCTTGGTCTTCTTTTTTACCATGCAAGAGCTGAAAAACCTTCCCTGATTGTAAAAGGGCTTGCAGAAAGAGAGGTCAAGGGAGACCTTGCCCTTTGGGAGATCAATTTTTCATCAGGGGGAGATGACCCCGCGACAATACAGGTGAAGCTTGAAAAAGACAGGGATGCTGTTACCGCTTTTATCAAAAATGAGGGGTTTGCCGCCGAAGAAATCATTCCCGGGCGCCTTATCATGGCTGATAAACTGGCCTACGGTTATTACCAGGAAGGGTGGAGGGGAGAACGGTACCAGGTTAAAACCTCTGTAATACTTCGCTCTGAAAATGTTGACCTTGTTGACAGGGTAAGCAGGATGACAGGAGACCTTGTAAAACTCGGTGTTGTTTTAAGCGATAACTATTCAGGCCCGTCGTTTCTTTTTACAAGGTTAAATGATATCAAGGGAGAGATGCTTGATGAGGCTGTTATGAATGCCAGAAAATCGGCCGACACATTCGCGGCAAAAACAGGGTCATCTATCAAGGGGATCAAAAGCGCAAACCAGGGTGTTTTCTCAATCCTCCCCCGTGATATGACAGCAGGGGCGATGGAAGAGCATCAGATTTATAAAACAGTAAGGGTAGTTTCGACAATTGATTATTATATAAACTGACAATTACAATAATCGGCAGCATAGCATAACATTTCTTATTGTGAATTATGATTTCTGAAGAGAGTTCCAGAATTTCCTTGCAGTATTTGGAATTATCTCTGATAATTAAGTATATCAATAAATCAAACAAAATAGGGGTGCAGTATGGATATGTATGAATATGCAATACAGATGGAGAAAGACGCTGAAGCGCTATATCTTGATCTTGCAGAAAAAAGCAAGGTTAGCGGTATCAAAAAAGTATTTAAAATGCTTGCTGAGGATGAAGTAAGGCACAGAAAAGCAATAGAAAAACTTCAGAATAACACAATGGCAGCTTCCCAAAAGGGATCTGCCAGGGAAATTGCTACAGTTTTTGAAGAGATAAAGCATAATTTCAGAAATCTCAAACTTGATGATAATGTTGTAAAAGATTATGAAAGAGCACTTGAGATTGAGAAAAAAGGGATTGCCCACTACAAAAAACAGTTTGAAGAAACCAAGGATCCCAAAATAAAAGAATTGTATGAAGTTCTTATGAAACATGAATCCTATCACCTGAAAACTGTTGATAATCTGCTTGATATGGTAAGAAAGCCAGAATGGTGGGTGGAAAATGCGGAGTTTACCCCGAAAGGCGATGACTACTATTGATCTACTTTTCTGCGCAGTATTGTTATGCGCAGTCCAGACACAATTACCATATGGGGACCAATCGGGCGGAAGGGATCGGGGTCCCCATATTTTATTTTTATTCAGTTGTATCAGCAGAACTATCTGCATAAAAAGTTATTTTGTATCATTATCTACCCTAAGTTCTATTTTTGCCTCTTGCGCAGCTGTTAAACTGTTAAACACTGGTCTATTAAAGGAAGAAGCTTTTTTTAATAGCAGCAGAAAGCGCCAGGGGCTTTTACATCTGGGTAAAGCGGTAAAGTGAGCGCTGTTTATTACAGAAAACAATTGGATATTACAGGTTTCCGGAGGATAATATAATCCGGCAGCCTTTAATGGTATTTGAAAACTCTTTGAAAGAGGGGGAAATTTTATTATGCAGAAAAATTATCATGATCCTGATCCTGAAGAAACACAGGACTGGGTTGATTCTTTAAAAAGTGTGATTGACAAGGAGGGAGGCGAAAAAGGGGATTATCTTTTGCGCACTCTTACCGATACTGCCCGTTCAAAGGGGGTATCAACCTCACCCGGGATAATTTCCCCTTATGTAAATACTGTTTTCCCCCCCGGCGCAGCAAAAATTCCGGAAGATTCCTTTATTGCCAGAAATGTGGCAGCTTTTGTCCGCTGGAACGCGATGGCAATGGTTGTGCGTGCCAATAAAGGAGGGATGCATCTCGGAGGCCATATCGCGAGTTTCGCATCTTCATCAACATTATATGAAGTAGGATTTGACTGGTTTTTCAAAGGGCCTGAATCTGAATCAGGCGCTGATCTGGTCTATTTTCAGGGACATTCTTCTCCAGGGATTTATGCCCGCGCTTATGTTGAAGGAAAACTGACAGAAGAAAATCTTGAGAATTTCCGCCAGGAGATAGGAGGCAACGGGCTCTCCTCGTATCCTCACCCATGGTTGATGCCGGGATTCTGGCAGTTTCCGACTGTTTCAATGGGACTTGGGCCGATGATGGCGATCTATCAGGCTAAATTCATGAAATACCTTGAGGCAAGGGAAATAATTCCAGCCTCAGGGAGGAAAGTCTGGGTTTTTATGGGAGACGGAGAATCGGATGAGCCTGAATCACGGGGAGCCCTCTCTCTTGCCGCAAGAGAAAAACTTGACAACCTTATTTTTGTAGTTAACTGCAACCTTCAGAGACTTGACGGGCCTGTAAGAGGCAACGGAAAGATAATTCAGGAACTTGAAGGGGTATTCAGGGGAGCCGGGTGGAATGTAATAAAACTGATATGGGGTTCTGAGTGGGACGAAATTATGGCCCGCGACAAGAAAGGGCTGCTCTATAAAAAATTCAACTCCATGGTTGACGGCGATTTTCAGACTATAAGGTCAAAGGGGCCTGAATATCTGCGGGAAAAATTCTTCGGAGATGACCCTGAACTTCTTGAGCTTGTAAAGGATAAAACTGACAGGGAACTGTGGCAGATGTCGCGGGGAGGCCATGATCCGAGAAAAGTATATACAGCCTATTCCGAGGCAGTAAAGCATACCGGGGAGCCGACAGTTATCCTTGCTAAAACCATCAAGGGATTCGGGCTTGGAAAAGACGCTGAATCAGCAATGG
>JAVEZE010000198.1:0-4459 GCA_034003145.1 Spirochaetia bacterium | reverse complement strand
CTTAAAATCGGCATTCCCCGTACCCTTGAGTTCTGGAACAGCCTCCCGTTCTGGAGAACCCTTTTTACTGCCCTCGGGTTTGATGTAGTTGTCTCATCCGCTTCCAGCTATGACATTTATGAGAAAGGTCTTCAATATGTCCCTTCAGATACCGCCTGTTTTCCCGCAAAGCTTGTTCACGGGCATGTTGAGGAGCTTGCCTCAAAAGGTGTTGACAGGATATTTCTTCCCATGATGGTGAGGCTGCCGATGGAAAACAACTCGGCAGAGGGGAACCACACATGCGTCATGCTGCAGGGGTATCCTATGGTTGTTGAGAAAAGCAGCGATCTTTTTACGCGAACCGGGATTAAGATTGATACCCCTATTTTCCACTGGTATAATGAAAAACTTAAAAACCGGCAGATCGAAGCCTGGCTCTCGGATGAGTTTTCGCTCAAAGGAAGCGCAGTACGGGATGCGATTGACCAGGGTAACTGCGCGATGGCATTATTCAAGGCAAAGATGAGGGAAGAGGGGGCCCGAGTACTTTCAGATCTTGAAGGGAGCAGTAATTTCGCTGTTCTTCTTGCGGGGCGCCCGTACCATTCAGATATGCTTGTAAACCATAACCTTTCCCGCTATTTTACATCGCTTGGCATTCCTGTCCTTACGCTTGATTCCCTTCCCGGCCTTGATAAACACGATCTTTCTGATGTCAGAATGGAAACTACAATCACTTTTCACACAAGGATGGAAGGAGCTGCTATTGAGGCTGCTATCCATCCCAATCTTGAGATTGTCCAGATTGTGAGTTTCGGCTGCGGGCATGACGCGATTATTTCTGATGAAATGGCAAGAGAGCTTCGAAAACGGTGCAGCAAAGAGATGCTTATCTTAAAGCTTGATGAGGGTGAATCATCAGGCCCGCTTAACATCAGGATCAAGTCATTTATAGAAACGATAAGGGCAAGGAGAAAGAAGGAAAATACAGGCAGCGCTGCAGCGGCTTCCGGGCATTCAGGCGGCACCAGGCTGTTTGAGCTGGAAAAAAAGATTCTTTACACTAAAAAAGACAGAAAGGAAAAAATAATTCTTGCCCCCAATCTTTCCCCGGCATTTTCCCTGATTTTCTCTTCCGTTATGCGCAAAGACGGAATCAGTATCCAGCCCCTTCCGGTAGCGGACAAAAGGGCAATTGAGCTTGGGAAAAAATATGTTCACAACGATATATGCTATCCAGCCCAGATAAATATTGGGGAGGCACTTGCGTATCTTGAAAAAGAAGAAGGGGAAAAGACTGGGTTTGCCCTTGGTGTCGCGAAAAACTGCGAGGCATGCAGGGCTGGCCAGTATGCCGCGCTTGCGAGGAAAGCGCTTGATGACGCAGGTTATACAGAAGTTCCGATTGTGACAACAGGTAAGGATACCAAAGGGATCCATCCCGGTTTTAAAATGACTTTGAAACATCAGGTCCGGATGTTGTGGGGGCTTACAATTGTTGATGCCTATGAAATGATGCTCAGGCGGATAAGGCCGTACGAAACAAACAAGGGGATTACCGATATTATTTTCAACCGCCATATCAAAAGGCTCGGCGAAAATATTCACAAAAGCAAAAGCGCTCTGCTTGATTTATTGAAAGATGCGGTAAGTGATTTCAACAGGATCGAAATATTTGAGGAAAAGAGAAAGCCGCGGGTAGGTATTGTCGGCGAGATACTTGTCAACTACCATCCTGCAGCTAACTGTTACATAGAATCCTACCTTGAACTTAACGGTATGGAAGTTGTCCAGCCTGCGATGCATGATTTTTTCAGAAAGACCGCGGTAATTGAAAAAGAGCTTGGCAGAAGAAAAATGGCTCCCAACTCATTTTTTCATTATATTGTCCATGATATTACAGACAAGCTTTATGATTTTGTTCACAAAAAAGTGTGGGGTGTTATCAAGGATGATTTCAGGTTTCATGAGCACAGGGGAAATATTCATAATCTGGTGGAAAATATTAAACCTTTTATGGATGTTACCTATATCGGCGCTGAGGGGTGGAAACTGCCTGGCGAGATTATGGAGATGTTTGCCTCCGGTGTAAACTCATTTGTGATAATGCAGCCTTTCGGGTGCCTCCCGAATCACATAACAGGAAGAGGGATGATCAAAACAGTTAAAAAACTGTGCCCCGGTTCCCAGATTATAGCGCTTGATTATGACCCTGATACCAGCATCGGGAATGTGGAAAACCGTCTGCAAATGCTTATTATCAACGCGCGCGAGATAGAAAATCCTGATAAAATAGCGTGATCTGCCGTGATCTGCAGTGATTTGCATCTCTGTAATTAAAATTGATCCTAATTTTTAAACCCATGAATAACGATAATAGTAGCAAAATATTTTTTTAACTGGATTTAAATGTTTATGCTTACAGGAATTAAAATGGTCAGGCCTGACAATAGAATCAGGTTCGCGTGGGAAATATTTCTTCTTTTAACAATTATCTGGACAATAATCAATATACCTTTATCTGTTATATTCTTCAGCAGAAGTGCGGTACACTATGCGAATGCAACAGAAATTATTCTTACTGCAATATTTTTAACTGATATTGTTATCCGGTTTAATACAGCGGTTATTAAAAAAAGAAAACTAATCTCAAGCAGAAGGGAAGTATTACTGATATATCTTAAGGGATGGTTCTGGTTAGATTTTGCCGCTGCAATACCATTCTGGTTTATTCTCGGGAGTTCTGATTTCGCACTCCCTCTGCAAACTCTTAATTTTTTAAGGCTTGCCAGGGTTTTAAAACTGTTCAGGGCTGTCCAGACATTGAGAAGGGCAAGAACTTCGATTCTTTTTAATCCCTATATTGTGAGAATGATTCTTCTTGTTTTCTGGATATTTATCACTGCCCATCTTGTAGCCTGCGGCTGGATTTTTCTTGAAGGTGACCTTGCTGATGTTGGCACCGGAAAACAGTATTTAATGGCTTTTTACTGGACTATCACAACACTGACAACAATCGGGTACGGCGATATTACTCCAGTTGAAACAATCCAGATACTTTATACAATATGCGTGCAGATTATCGGCGCCGGTCTTTACGGTTTTATCATTGGTAATATTGCAAACCTTATCGCAAACCTTGATATTGCCCGCGCCCAGCAGCGGGAAAAAATTGAGAAAATAAATACCTTTATGCAGTACAGAAACCTTCCCTCTGATTTACAGAAAAAGGTCAATGATTACTACAATTATATCTGGGAAACAAGAAGGGGGTATGATGAGTCATCAGTCCTTCATGAGCTTCCAGCCTCACTTAAAACCAATATTTCCATATTCCTTAACAAGGAGATGATAGAAAAGGTTCCTCTTTTCCGGGGCGCGGGAGACGCGCTTATCCGTGATATAATAATGAATCTTGAGCCTGTTGTTTATACGCCTGATGATTATGTTGTCAAAAAAGGGGAGATGGGATATGACATGTATTTTATAAGCCGCGGATCTGTTGATGTTGTTTCTGAGGATGAGAAGATTGTATATGCGACTCTTTCTTCAGGTCACTTTTTCGGCGAGATAGCTCTTCTTTTAAGTACTCCGCGAACCGCGACAATAAAAACAAAAGAGTACTGCGACCTTTACAGGCTAAACAAGGATATTTTTGACAGGGTACTTGAGCGTTATCCAGTCTTTGCGGAAAAAATAAAAGATATGGCAGATAAAAGGAACAGGGAGATTAGATCAAATAAATAATGATTTTTTCTTTTTGCTATAATTCAGCAGCGGAATAATTTGGTTATGCGTATCCGGATAATATAAAAGAAGCCATATTGCAGTTAAATAAATACTAAATTGCGTCAAATAATTTGATTTAAAAATACTAAAGTGATATAATCATTTTTGATTTCTAAAGGAGGAATTTTAAGATGAAAAAATTGTTATTTATTTTAATCATCATCTCTTTACTTGCGCCCGCTATTTTCGCGATGGGAAATGCGGAAAAAGATGCTGAGACAACTGAACTTAATGTTCTCATGACACCCCAGGAAGAATGGTGCCAGGGAATGAAACAGGAATTTGAGAAAAAATTCGGCATAACAGTCAACTATGTAAGAATGTCAAGCGGTGAGGCGCTTGCCAGAATCAGGGCAGAAAAAGACAATCCCCAGTTTGATATCTGGTGGGGCGGCCCGATTGACAGCTTTGTAGCTGCAAAGAATGAGGGCCTTCTTGCTGCATACAAATCACCAAACTACAAAAATCTGCTTGATCTCAAGAAATACAAGGATGAAGATGATCACTATGTAGGTATTTATGTCGGATCACTTGGTTTTGCCACAAACAAAAACTGGCTTGCCGCGAACCCGGGAACAAAAGCGCCAACTTCATGGGACGATCTTTTACGCCCTGAATTCAAGGGACAGATCCTTGTGGCTCACCCTTCTACATCAGGAACATCATACACTGCACTTGCTACAGTTCT
>JAVEZE010000197.1:0-4480 GCA_034003145.1 Spirochaetia bacterium | reverse complement strand
CTGCGCTGCAGCCGTCATTGCTGGAATAATGATTCCCCTGATTCTCCTTGAGCCCTTTTCCATCTGGGGAAGAATGACGACAGACATATTACACCCCCTTGCCGTATCTGCAAACAGATTATTGTTTTACGCACTTCGCCCTTTTGGAATTTTCATCACGCTGATATCATATAATTTTAACCTGCCTGTATTTTCTGTAACATTTTTAACAGTTTCCCTGATAGTCTTCTTCACCATAAAAAAGGGACGTATCTACTGCTCGCTTGTCTGCCCGGCAGGAACCCTGCTCAGCCTTTTAAGCTGTTATTCTGTGAACAGGGTGGTGATTGACCCCTCGCTGTGCACATCGTGCGGACTATGCGGGAAAAAATGCAGGACAGGCTGTATCGATTCTTCCGGAAGAACTGTTGACAACAGCAGGTGCGTGATGTGCGGAGACTGCCTTACAGGCTGTCCTGCCGGCGCGATTGGATTGGTAAAAAGCAAGGCGGTAAAGTACACAGCACAAACAATCAGCCGGAAAGGGAGGGGAAGCTTTGACAAAAGCAGAAGATCATTTTTAAGCCGGATTAAACTTTATTCCGGCGCATCCCTTTCAGCGCTTCTCATCCCCTCCTGGCTCACGATGCGGAAAAGGACTTTAACCCCGACAGGAGAGAAAAACACCCCCTCGACACCGCCGGGATCAAAAGGAGTAAGCCATTTTACAGCACGATGCATATCTTGCCACAGGTGCGTCTCTGTCTGCCCGACAAATGTGCTTCAGCCTTCCCTTTTTGAATACGGAATAAAGGGAATGCTACAGCCGGTCATGGATTACAGGAGCGGCTACTGCGAGTTTGAATGCACAGCCTGTACCCGCGCATGCCCCTCGGGCGCCATCATCCCGATAACAATTGAAAGGAAAAAAACAATCCAGATCGGCAGGGTTTACTTTGAAAAGGACAAGTGCATAGTAGTGACCAACGGCACAATCTGCGGCGCCTGCGCGGAAGGGTGCCCGACACATGCGGTGGGGATGGAACCCTATAAAAACAACCTTGATATCCCTGTAACAGACAATTCAATCTGCATCGGGTGCGGAAGCTGCGAAAACATCTGTCCTGTCCCTGAAAAGGCAATATATGTAAAAGGTCTTGAAATTCACGGAACTGCCGAAGTAAGGGAGCCGCTCTACAAAGCTCCAAAGGAAAGCGCGAATGAAGGGTTTCCCTTTTAGGGTTTTCCAGAGTATTTTATGTTTTCTTTTTTTTAAACGTCCGATTTATCCCCGGGGCAAAAATAAATAATTCAAGAATCAGGGAGATAGATACCAGCGCCAAAAACAATATATTGACATTAACCTTGCTGATAATTTCAATACTCAGATTATCAAATGATTTTACATATAACATTAAAAAAACTGGAAGGAAAAAGTTTAATCCGGCAAGAAGGCCTATCATTGGCGCTTTGACATAACTCCTTAGCTCTTTCTTTAGAATAAGCATTACATAAAATCCGGTCAGAAGAATTAAAACACTTATCCCTACAAGTGGAGGATAGACTGTTATACCTGGAGCAATAATTCTGGTTAAAATAAAAACAATAAATATCGGAAATAAAATGTAGGTAAGCAGGTTTGTAAAAAAGAATAAAACTATTAATATAATTACATCAAAGGCAAGAATCAGAAGAACTGTTGTAGATGTTTCAAGTGATTGTATCAGTGATTTAAATCCTCCCAGTTCATAAAATATACTCTCTTTTAACGCGGCAGGAGCTCCCATGGTATAAATAGCCGCAAGCAGGATCAGGGTAAAAGTCACGTTATACCAGAATATCCCCAATGTAAAAGCTGTTCTATAATATTTAATCCCCTTAACCAGAATAAAGAGCGCTATAGATAAATGGAGGATATTGATCGCATAAAACATGAAAACTCCTTTGTTCTTTTTTATTCTAACCAGTTCTCTATTTTCAATTCTTTTATTCTCTTGAACTCTTTTACATTGTTTGTTATTAAAGTTCCATTAAAACTTAATACGGTTGAAGCAAGGATTAAATCATTTGGACCTATAATCATCCCTTTTTTCTCTAAATACTCCCTCATCTTTCCAAATCTTTCTGCAGCAGCATCATTAAAACCAACTATTTCAAATGGAAGCAAAAACTCATATATTTTTTCTCTTGTTTTATCTTTTGTTTGACTTTTTTCTGCACCATAAAGTAATTCAGCTTTTACTATTGAGGGTATTTTTATATCTTCAGGGTTTTTGGAAAGAAGATTTTCAACTATTCCAGGATACATTCCTTTCAGGTAATATACACAAATGTTCGTATCCAGAAAGTACTTCATAGTTCTTCTCTTTTTAAATCACTATCATAGGCTAATTCATCTGGAATATCAAAATTTTTGTCATTAACTGAACCAAAAAGCTTATCAAAATTCTCAGGCCACTTATCCTGAAACGATTCATTGAGTTTTTTTACAACAAGCCGGGAAATAGATGTTTTTTCTATCCTTGCAGCAAGTTCTATTTTCCTAAGAGTAATTTCGTCAATATATAATGATAGCTGAGGCATATTCTCCCCCCTTCATAATACAGTATATTATATATTATACTTGCTCCCAAAATATCTGTCAAATTCCTTTTCATATTTACATATAATATTTCATTTTGAACGGGCTATAATTTTTTCCAGGTTATAAATAAAGATATCAACAGGATTTTTAATGGTAAAGCACAGGCTTTACCTCAAATAATCTTTTAAATTCTGAATAAAAATTACCCGGCAGGTCATCCATATAGTCCCACATATAAACCGTGTCCTGGATCTCCTTTAAAGATATCCTGCCTGCATCCAGCATCAATTTAAGCAGCTTCAGTGTAGAAATACATTTAACCTCATATTCAGAAGCAAAGTCAAAAAGGGCCCCCCTGTCATCTGTAACCAGTAAAATTGAAAGCTCAAGCGCTGTTGCAAGACATTCAATATCAAACATTGAACACCCCAGACCGCGGGAGGTGCTGTCTGAAAGGAGAAAATTTATGTTTTCTTTCAAAGATTCCCTGAGTTTTTCAGGCAGCAGTATTTTATTATGTTTTCTGTCGTTTAAATGAACCTTAAAACTGCAAGAGCATGGAGAATCAAGGAAGCGGCATCTATGTTATGGGATTTTAAATATTTATCAGCCGCCAAAAAGCAATGGATACGTCTTCTTGGCTGGATAAGCAGCTCCCGCCTTAAACCAATGATGGCTGTAAGAAAAACAATCAGGAGATATTTTTGGGGAATAATGAATGCAATTATGCATAAAGTAAATAACAGTATGCTGGAAGCTAAAAATGCAAGAATCCAGCATATCAAAAAGATAGCTTGCGGGTTCCGCAACAAAAAGCGCTTTAAGAATGCTATTCTTTTTCATCTTGGCGGGCTTGATTTGATGCCTTGTCCCACCAAATAGCCAGAAGCGCCAAAAATAATATTTAACTTTTTAAAGAATCGAACATGTTGCCCAACTAGTCAAGCAATATTACCTTTACGGTAAATATGTGATGTCATGATCGGAATTTTAATGATACCCATGTTCCATCTGATAAGTTAAATATTTTATTGTCAGTAATATTGATATTTTCCAGGCAGAGATATAGATCTCCCTGCCTCATCCGAAAAAATTACTTTGCCATTTCAGCATTTCAATAGATATTCATATAATTATTGATTATAATTTATCTATCAATGAGGAGTTTTTAATGCATAGAACAATTCAGGTTAACATTTACCCTGGTGAAAACGGATGGTTTGTAGCAGAGGCAATTCACCTGCCGGTTGTTACACAGGGTAAATCCATAGATGAAACAATCAAAAATCTTCGCGATGCATTGTATTTGCACCTTGAGGGAGAAGATCTCAGGGAAATTGGATTATACAAAGATGCCCCGGTTGTAATAACCATGGAGATGGAACCGGTTTATGCCTAAAATGAAACGTCTTTCCGGAAAAGAAGTTGTTGCTATTTTGAATAAATCAGGTTTTAAAACTATCTCCCAAAAGGGAAGCCATGTTAAACTTTGCAATATTACATCTTCCGGTGTAAGACAGATTTTAACCATACCTTTACATTCAGAACTAGATAATGGAACTCTTCGCGCGATAATAAGGCAGGTTTCACGATTCATTCCACAAGAACATTTAAAATCAGATTTTTATGTTTGAAAATATATTTATTTTGCCTGAAGCCTCAGTATTGTTTTAAGTTTTTCAGTTTCAACCTTTCTTGCATCTGATAAACAGAACAACCTAATAACTTTTTCCGAAAGCACTATTTATTTCTGTAAGAAGATTTTTTCCACATATCTTAACTGGTCGAATTCTACCAGTTTAAAATCCGGATTGTTGAGCTTTTCCCACCATCCGATAAAATCTATTGTACTGCGGCTTCTCATCCAGTTTTTTACAATATCAGCAGGTGCACCATTGTTTTTGTACTTTGCTATAT
>JAVEZE010000196.1:0-4489 GCA_034003145.1 Spirochaetia bacterium | reverse complement strand
GGATAGTTTTATTCAAATTGCAATTGAACCTGATAAAAACTTCCGCGAGTTTTTAAAAATTTACCCTTATTTCTATCTGAGTATTTTTGGGAGTGAAATTGGGCTCCCTGACACAACACAGCTTATGACATCAAGCTTTGCTGCCTGCGCTGAAGATATGCCGGAGGAAGTTGCCTATACGCTTACTCGATTGTGGTGGGAAAATATGACTTTTGTTAAACAATATGTGCCTGGTCTATTGGAGCTGATAAATACAAAAGATAACAGGGATGGTGTCCCTATTCCGTTTCACAAGGGATCTATAAGATATCTCAGAGAAGCCGGCCTTATTCCAAAAGGAGGCGAATAACAGTGAAGCAGTTAACAATAACTGCTTTTACTCCGGCCTTTTCATCAAGCGCGCATGCATTAATACCAGGAAGTCTATCTCCCTGAAGGTTATCTAGTCTATTTTTTATTAATTTTTTTTTAGGCTTTCTTCCTCTCGGCAGAGGGATAAGGGCCCTCTTTCACTTAAATTTGAAAGATCGTAGAACACCAGAATATCAGGCTGAACTATGGTACTTGTCTCATCCCCTGTTTCCCCTTCTTCAGGAAGAAAAACATCATAAGGGGCCGCAAAAACCTTGCAGGGCTTATCAATGAGATAACTATATATCTGGTAAAAGATATTACCGGATATGTCCTGGTGCGTCGTATCCGGAGCCGGGCTTATATCATAAGTCTGTCCAGCAATGATTTCCCACCTCTCATCCTCCGGCCAGTTTTTATACTGCGCATAGGTAAAATAATCTTTATTCTTTTCTTTCTGCAGCGGCATAGAATCCTTCAGTGCTTATGCTTTTAATATATCACAAATGGCAGGAAAATAAACTGATAGATTATAAGAGAGGAATTGATTATAATCGCTTGTAATTATTGACATATGACTCAAGGATAGACAAATGGCAATTGTACGATACGGCAATACATGGTGGGGACAGAAATGGGTTGAAGCGTTAAATAATATTGATTATTCCAATCGACTTCCAAGAGGACAGCGTTACGCGCGAAACGGTTCAGTATTATCTATTTATATTGAGGGGAATAAAATTACATCAAGGGTTTCCGGCAGCAGACCAAGACCTTACAATATTTCCATAACCATTCCCGGCTTTAAAAATGATGAGAAAAAGAAAATTTTTTCAATCATCAGTGCTAACACATACTACATGTCCCAGCTTGAAGGAAAGACTCTTCCGCAGGAATTATGTGCTGATCTATTAAAAGAGAAAATAAAACTTTTCCCTGTCTCATGGAAAGAAATGGGAATGCGCTGCAGTTGTCCAGACGGTGCAGTGCCGTGCAAACATCTGGCAGCTGTAGTTTATATCATAGCCAATGAAATTGATAAAAATCCTTTTCTCGTTTTTAATTTACACAATTATGATCTTGTAAAAGAATTACATCTTTCCTCTGACAGCAATAAAGAAGAAGAAATTATCAGTATGGATTCACTTACAATTGATAAGGGGGAGGTTTTTAGCTATCACAGGGAAAATCTTGAGCTGATTGATTTCACAAAAATCCCTGAAATGCTCTCTCCCATTACCAGATTATTGACAGATAAGCCTCTGTTTTATCTTAAAGGTGATTTCAGGAAAATAATTTCAGATCATTATTTAAAGATGTCAAACGCAGTTATTAAACAGATTAAAAATACAGATATTTCTGAAGAACTTCCGGAAATCATTTATGATGATGCAAAAATACAGATAACCAAAGGGAAAGTCCCTATAAAAGGACAAATTAAAACAGGAGATAAAAAACTGGAATTTCAGACAGGAGCCATGGACAAGTTGATCAGGTATCTTCAGGTTTTAACAATCAGGGATCTTTCTGAATATCCGCCGGTTCTTTCTTTTCTCACAATTATCCATAGCTTTGTCCTCATGCTCATTGAGAAAAGCGCCTATATCCCCGATATTATATCACTGGATGACAAATCATATATTATCAGATGGATTCCAGCCATTTTTAATAATGAAATAAAAAATATCTATCAGGAATTATGTGATTCAATACCAAAAGAGATAGTAAGATATGAAAAAGCTTTTCTTCCGAAACAGGAACAGGTTCTTTTTATTATTTCAATGTTGATTTCCCACTACCTGATTAAATTCATCCCTGTCAGTAATGAAGATGATAACGATATGCTTGCCCTTTTTTTCAGAAGTAAAGTGTATGCCCCAAAAATATTTCAGCAGCTGGAAAATGCCAAAACCATTCATCTCTGGCTTGCAAGATTTTTTGTTCATCCCAAAAACTGTGTTCCTGTAATCAAAATAGATGAAACAAAGAGTGGGAACAATTTTTTATTTGAACTTTTTATTGAAGACAGAAGGGCAAATGATGCAAAGCTTGAGAGTTTGTCATCATTTATGATATCAAATAACCCTGACAAATTTCAGGTATTAAAAGATCTCAGCCTTCTTTCAACCTACCTGCCTGCGGTTAATGAAGCCCTTAAAATACAGAAATCTGTTGAAGTCTCTTCAGGTGAATTTGCATCTCTCTGGTTTGACGCACTTCCGGTGCTGCAGACTCTTGGAATAAAAACCATTCTTCCCAAAGCACTTAAGACAATTTTTATTCCCGAATTAACACTTGCCGTGAAGCAGAGTGGCAGCAATGAACGAAACATAAAAACTTATCTTCAGCTTGATTCACTTCTTGATTTTGACTGGGCAATTTCAGCCGGCAGCACATTCCTGTCAAAAGAAGAATTTATGGAGCTTATCAAAAATTATTCAGGCATAGTCAGGTTTAAAGATAAATACATAATGCTTGATAAAAAAGAGATGGAGAGGATAAAAAAACAGCTTGAGAAAAGACCATCATTATCTCCTCTTGATATATTGAAAGTAAATCTTGAGGAGAGTTTCAACAATGTCCCGGTAGAAACCGGGCCTGCAATAAAAGAGATTCTGCAGGATTTATTTACCCCAAAAGATGTCAGTCTCCCTGCTTCTCTTCTTGCAGAGCTGCGCCCTTATCAGCTTTCAGGTTTTAAATGGCTTTATCACAACTATACTATTGGAATAGGATCAATAATTGCTGATGATATGGGGCTTGGTAAAACAATACAGGTTATTGCGCTGATTCTGAAACTCAAAGAAACAGGAGAACTTGAATCCAGAAAGATTCTCATTATTGTACCTGCATCGATTTTGCTAAACTGGCAGCGGGAAATAGAAAAGTTTGCCCCATCCCTTACAAGCGTTATCTACCATGGCCAAGGCAGAAACGGAGATTCACTAAAAAACAGGGATATAGATGTTATTATTACAACCTACGCTCTTGCAAGAATGGATAAGGATTTTATTGCAAATAAAAAATGGAAATGTCTTATAACTGACGAAGCTCAAAACATAAAAAACGCAGAAACCAGTCAAACCAGGGCCATAAAATCCATAAAAGCAGATTACAGGATTGCGATGACCGGAACGCCGGTGGAGAACCGGCTGATGGATTACTGGAGCATCACCGATTTCACCATGAAAAACCTGCTTGGTTCCAAAACATCATTTAAAGAAAATTTTGCAATTCCCATAGAGATATTCAACGATAAAAAACAGATTGATGTATTCAGGAAAATTACTGCTCCCTTTATTCTTAGAAGAATGAAAACCGATAAATCGATTATACACGATTTGCCGGATAAAATAGTTAGTGATCAATGGGGACAACTTTCAAACGAACAAACAGCGCTTTATCAGAATCTTGTGGATAATATTGAAAATATGATAAGTAACTCCGAAGGGATAAACCGCAAGGGAATTATTTTAAAACTGATAACCGGTCTCAAGCAGATATGCAATCATCCTTCATTATATCTTAAAACTGATAACGCGGAACCTGAATTGTCAGGAAAAAGCCAGCTGCTTCTTGACCTGCTGCAAAAAATATATGAAAGAAATGAAAAAGCACTTATATTTACCCAGTTTAAAGAAATGGGAGTTCTTCTTGAAAAGATAATCGAGGTACATTCCGGTTATAAACCCCTGTTTTTTCACGGCAGCCTTCAGCAGAAAAAACGAAATGAAATTATCGACAGATTCCAGAATGATTTAACAAGCCGTTTTCTTGTTATCTCACTTAAAGCCGGGGGGACAGGCTTAAATCTGACTGCGGCAAACAATATAATACATTACGACCTCTGGTGGAATCCTGCTGTTGAAAACCAGGCAACAGACAGGGCTTTTCGGATCGGGCAGAAAAAAAATGTCAATGTATACCGTTTTGTTACAAAAGGGACATTTGAAGAGAAGATAAATGATATGATTTCAAGAAAAAAAGAGCTTGCTGATCTTACTGTCAATCAGGGAGAAAAGTGGATATCAGAGATGAATAACAAAGAGCTCAGAGAGCTGCTTAGACTTACTGAATAATAGCCTGTTTATTGCTGCTTACCCTTCCTTGAGGCTTTCTGCCTCGCGGATGACGGGTA
>JAVEZE010000195.1:0-4498 GCA_034003145.1 Spirochaetia bacterium | reverse complement strand
AGGAGGATTAAAATCCGGATAAAGATCAATCGGAATACCAGGCAGCAGAAAAAGGCCCAGCCCTACAATCAGCGAAATAATTACGATTATTGTAACAGGCCGGGAAACAGCGAGTTTTGGAAGTGTCATATTCAGTTTCTCCTGCCAGGAATGATTACATCAACACCGTCATCAAGCAAGTTCTGCCCCCGTGTAACTATTTCTTCCCCTTCTGCAATTCCGGATATTACCTCTGTTAAGCCGTCGACAGTAATGCCGGTTACAACTCTTTTCATGACAGCTTTTCCTTCCGAGACAGTAAACACGCTTTTATCCCCTCCTCTTGTCACAATTGTTTCGGAAGAGACAAAAATCACATTTTTTCTTGTTTCAGTAAACAGTTTTAAAGAAGCGAACATCCCTGCCTTTATCTCAGGATAATTTTTATCAAACTCAAGTTTAATCCCCATAGTTCTTGTCCTTTTGTTCACGACAGGGCTGATTTCAACTATATGGGCTTCATATTTTTTTTCCGGCCATGCTGCAAATGAAACTTCCCCTTTAGTCCCCATTTCAACTTTGGCAATATAAGGTTCAGCGATTTCCGCTTCTACCTGAAGCATGGAAAGATCGCCTATAGTCGCGACCGGTGTTGAAGGTGATACAGTTGCTCCTGCCTCATATGGAATAGATGTTACAGTACCGTTTATGGTTGATCTTACAGGGCTCAAAGCAAATGAAAGCCCGGGCTTTGACGGGTCTATTTCAGCAATAGCCTGGCCGTTTTTAACATAACTGCCGATAGATATATAAAGTTTACTTAGCTTTCCTGCAGTATCAGGATAGATATCAATACTGCGTACAGCCTCAACATCGCCGTTTATTCTTATGTAATCTGTAATATCCCTTCTCCCGGCAATAGAGGTTTCTACAGTAAATACTGCATCTGTTGCTGCGGCCTGGTTTTTTTTATCAGCTTTCCTCTCCTGCCCGATTCTGTTAAAAACCGCGATGGAAGCAAGCAGGACTATTATTACAGATGCAATTACAGCAATCCTGATTTTTGTTTTCTTATTCATTTAAATCCTCCAGCGATTTATTAATCGCGTATTCAAGATCAAGGAGCGCAGCCTGATAATTATAGCGCTCTTCAGCCAGTTTAAGCCTGGCTGCCTGAAGCTGATTCATAGAGTTTTCAAGCTTTAAAAGCTCAACCGTGCCGGCGTTATATCCTTCTGATGAAAGTTCGTAGCTTCTTTTTGCGAGTTTTTCATTGTATTCAAGTGATTCAATTTTTTTAATTGATTTTCCGATATTCATGACAATTGTCCTGATATCGATATCCGCTCTGCGGAGAGCCTGCGACAGCCTTGACTCAGCCTGGCGTATTCTCTCTTTTTTGTTTTTTATTTCAGTATCTTTTGAAAGCCATGGAATAAGGTTATCAATATCAAGCGACAGCGATATCGAAAAAGCGCCCGCATCTTTCCAGCTTTCTTCCGGTGAGCCGATAATTTTATCTTTAAAAGGATCATCAGCGAATATCATGTTTTTTGTATATCCCAGTACCAGCGTTGGAAAACGGCTGTTTTTTGAAGAGGAAAGATCTGTTTCCAGAAGTTTAACCTGGTATACCAGCTCCTTTATGTCAAGCCTTTCTGTGAGAGAGGTAAATATAAGTTCGTTAACATCTATGGTATAAACAGCCGGGTCAATAACTCCTTCCAGTTTTATCTCTTCCTCATTTTCAAGGCCTATCATCTCCTTGAAGTTAAGAATATTCCGGTTATAGTTATTTGAAGCCTCAACATAATCAGGGCGGAGGCTCTCAAGCGTCACCAGTGCCTGGAGCTTATCAAGTTCCGAGACAAGCCCGTTATTATAATTTATATCAGCCTGGCGGTAGCTTTTTTCCGCTGTTTTAATATTATTTTCAAGAAGCTTGAGGCTCTCTTCAAGAACAAGAAGCGAATAAAAAGATTTCTTCACATCTCTTTTAAGCTGATTTTTGGCATCTTCGTAACTTATCAAGCCTGCTTCATAATTTTGGGTTAAATACCTTATTCCGTCTACAAGAGAGGCTGAAAGGGCAAGCTGGGCAGAAAACTGCCAGGAAAGATCCCAGTGATGATCTCCCATCAGCGGCTCCTCATTTGTTTTAGCAATCGAAGATGAAAGCCCAAAATCCGGGGCAAGAGCATTCCATCTTGTATCTCTGCTCCGTTTTTTTTCAGAAAGGGAATACTGATCTGCCTTAAGGGACAGGTTTTCCTCCAATGCCATCTCAACAGCTTTTTCAACCGTGATTAACTGCGCCAGCTGCTGCGCCTCAACCTGTGCAGGCTGAAACATCACAAGAGGAAATATATAAGCCGTCAAAATTATATTTTTCAGGCTGATTATTTTATTCAACTTTATTACTCCTGAATGTAGAATGATTAAAAAATAATGATTACATTAATAATAGCTGTTTCATAATCATAAATCTATAAAATTTGATAAACCCTGTAATAACATTTTGTTTAAAATTGTAACTAAATATTTATTAGACAACTTTTTACTGTGTTTGTATATTTTTATTAAAAGGAAAACTAAATGAAACTAAAAAACCAGTTAAAGGAGTTTTAAATGATAAACAATAAGAAAACCAAAGGAATTTTGATACTTTTCACTGTATTGTTTTTACTGTTATTTTCACAGTGCATCTTTTCTTCACCATCCAAAGAAGCAGAAAAACCTCTACAGAGTTCGGCAGATGCGCCTCAGATGGGGGGGAGGATTGCTCCTGATTCAGCAGATCAGGTTTTTTATTCATTCAGCGGTGTAGCGCAAAAGGTGCTCCCTGTTGTAGTTGAAATAAACACAGTAGAAGTTGTAGAACAGACTATCCCGAATTTCTCAAATCCTTTTGATTTCTTTTTTAGAAATCAGCCCAATCAGCCGGGACAACAGAACCCACCGGGACAGAAAAGGGAATACAGCCGCCCGGGACTCGGCTCAGGTGTAATTGTCAAACATGACGGTAAAAAGGTATATGTCCTTACAAACAACCATGTCGCGGGAAACGCCAATGAGATAAAGGTAAAACTCAATGACGGAAGGGAATTTGATGCCAAAATAATAGGAAACGATCCAAGGACAGACCTTGCCCTTATTATGTTTGAAACATCGGAAAAAGTTCCTGTCGCAGTACTTGGCAACTCTGACGATCTTTTTGTAGGCGACATTGTGCTTGCCGTCGGAAACCCGTTCGGGTTTGAATCAACTGTGACAATGGGAATTATAAGCGCACTTGGAAGAAAAAGCATGGCTAATTCCCAGATTTCAGGGTTTACAGATTACATACAGACTGATGCCTCGATAAATCCCGGAAACTCAGGCGGCGCGCTTGTCAACATGAAGGGTGAAATCGTAGGGATAAATACCTGGATAGCGTCCCAGTCAGGTGGAAGCGTCGGAGTAGGTTTCGCGATTCCCATAAACAACTCGAAAAAAGCAATTGAGGATTTTATATCAACCGGAAGCGTTGTATACGGCTGGCTGGGTGTAAGCATCGGAGATTTAAGCGATCCATCTTCTGATGATATGCGTAAAAGCCTGGGGCTTGAGAGTAAAAAAGGAGCAATTGTATTCAATCTTTTCAAAAAATCCCCGGCTGATAAATCAGGACTCATGCCTGGCGACTTTATTACAGAAGTTGATAACGTAAAAATTGACAGCTCATCACATCTTACCCAGATTGTTGGAAGACTCTCTCCAGGCCAAACATCAGTATTCAAGCTTGTACGGGATAAAAAAGAGATAACAGTAAATGTTAAAATAGAAAAGAGGGCAGATGAATCTGAAATTCAGAAAAACAGGGATTTGTGGCCAGGACTTATTGTGACAACACTTTCTGATGATATAAGAAAAGAGCTTAAAACTGAAAGCTCAGTCAAAGGGGTGGTAATAGTTTCAGTTATTGAGGATTCATCCGCCGCTATCGCGGGTATAAAACCGGGGGACATAATCGAGGAAATTAACGAAATACCGGTAACAGATATTGGATCTTTTTATTCTGTTCTCAATAAACAGGGATCAAGCAGAAAGATATTCCAGATCAACAGACAGGGCAGCTCTATAATGATAGGCCTTTTAAAATAAGGAGCTCCGCAAAACTCCTCCTGCCCCCTTCCGGTTTATTCGGGAGGGGGCTTTTTTACGCTACAGCCCGCCTCATTCTTACCTCTTCAAGGCACATCGCGATTATTGTAGTAATCTCTGGGACAATAAAACCCATATTTGTAACCTCGGTTTTAGCGATACTGGTTTTCCAGTCACCTGCTGCGGAAATTTCAGAATAATTGTCACTTATATAATTGTTAATAACATAAAGCGCACCCTTTAGAATATAGGGGTCCTTGTCTGAATCTTTTTTTCTGTGACGGATAAGATATCTTTCAATATATTTCGGGATAATTGCCGAGAACTCTTCATGCGCGTTAAATGAATCTCCTGAGCAAAGCAGATCAAGTTTTTC
>JAVEZE010000194.1:0-4504 GCA_034003145.1 Spirochaetia bacterium | reverse complement strand
AGGAATACTGGGGTAGTTTTCTTAAAAACCTGTCCGATTATGATAACTATGTAAAAAATGATTTTTACGGATATAAGATATCTTCGGTTATCCGGGAAATTGGAGGGCTGGAGGAGTATATCCTGAGGGTAAAAGAAAAAGAAAAATTTTATCTTGAGAACCAACGTATTGAAGAAAGAAAATTCATCAGGGATTCATCCCTTTTTGCTGATAAGGTATTTTCTGAAAGCGAACTCGATATTTCGCGTCAGACCTTCAATAAAATCAATATCGAACTACAGGATGTCAGGCTTGATCATGCAGCCAGAATCCTTGAACTTGCACGGAAAAATCAGGAGCTGCAGGATTACAGGATAAAAATGGTTGAAGAAAGAGCAAGATTATTTTCCATCCTTACAGAATCGCTCAACAATCTTAAAGCACAGATACGGATTTGGGAAAATACCTATCTCATAATATCTCCTGTAGACGGCATTGTTACCTTTACAAGATTCTGGAAGCAAAATCAGATGGTGGCAAGGGATGAGCCTGTCTTGAGTGTCGTTCCCCTTGATCCGGGTAACTATATTGGAAGGGTTGATCTCAAAATGCACAGATCGGGAAAAGTCAGACCGGGCCAGGCTGTAAACATCAAGCTTGCCGGATATCCCTACCTCGAATATGGAATGGTGCGCGGAATTGTGGAATCCAAATCACTTGTCCCGGCCGGGGATGCTTACATAATAGAGATAATTCTGCCCGGTGGACTAAAAACCCTTTACGGCCGGGAACTTGAATTTACCCAGAACATGCAGGGAACTGCCGAGATAATGACAGACAGTCTGAGACTTCTGCAGAAGGTAATCAATCCCTTCCGGCATCTTGCCACAAAAAACAGACTTTAAAAGATGTTAATTCCCTGAATAAGGCTCATAATCATCCTTTTGAAATTCGGATAAATAAGGTTTCCCCCTGCCTTTTTTTTGTCCCCTTTCCTGTTCTTCCTGCTTCTGCCTGAAATGTTTCCGGTAAATGCTGAATCCTGCAAGTGCAAATAATGCAATGATCAATAATAATCTTGTGGTACTCATAACAAATTATTCCTTATACAAATTTATTATCATTCACGGTACTTTGAAGAAAACCGGTATCATTTTTTTCAAAAATTGATTTTTAAAAACAATACCCGCTTGTATTTTCATAAATAACTAAGTAACAATATATTATCAAATAACCTGAATTTCAATAAAACACTCATAATCAAAGATATGCATTAGGAGGGAATCCGCAGACTCAAAAATTTAACGAACTATTGTTAAAAGGGGAAGTGAAATATATTTAAACTCTCATTATATGACAGATGTAATTAACAGATTGTCATATTAATTTCTCCGGGCCTTTGAGTTTATTAAATATTTCAATATTTTCGTAGCTTAAAATGTCCATGATAGCTTACATGGTTAAGATTTCCAATAGAGACCTGAAATTAGAAAGGACTTGCTATGATAATAGAGAAAGATCCGGATGACTCTGTTCGTAATGAACAATCCGGGGCAACTGAAGATGCCCGCGGAACTGAGAGAAATACAAATGCTGAAGAAATTCCGGCAGCAGAAAATATTGATAATCAGAAGGGACTGTCCGGAGGAGAAACTGCCGGAGTACGGGCCGACAGTGAACAGACAGCAGGGGGACAGCCCGGAGGGGAAACTGCCGGAGTACGGGCCGACAGTGAACAGACAGCAGGGGAACAGCCCGGAGGGGAAACTGCCGGGGAGGAGCAGACTGCCGGTGTACAGGCCGACAGTGAGCAGACGGCAGGGGAACAGACCGGAGGGGAAACTGCCGGGGAGGAGCAGGCTGCCGGAGCACAGGCCGACAGTGAACAGACAGCAGGGGAACAGCCCGGAAAGGAAGATGGAATCCCGGTAAGGCGAAAAAGGAAAACAGTACAGGAGTCTGAAATTCAATCCGGATCTGAAGAACACGGAAGTGAAGTCAGAAATCTTGATGATATTGAACTTCCCCCTGTTGATTATTCTGGTTTTTCGAAGAATGATCTTGTCGATACACTGGCACTTCTGATCGATAACAGGCCGCCCTCGGAAATCCGGAATGATGTAGACAGATTAAAGGTATTTTTTTATAAAAAGTTAAAGCAGGAAGCCGAGGAGAGAAAGAACAAATTTCTGGAAGGCGGCGGTACCCTTGAGGATTACCGGTCCTGGGTCGATCCGCTTGAAGCACGGGTTAAACATCTTCTTGATAAATACCGGCAAAAGAAGACTGATTTCAACAGAGTACAGGAAGCCGAAAAATACGAAAACCTCAAGAAGAAATATGAGATAATCGACAAGATAAAAGAGCTTGTCAACCGTGAGGAATCAATAAATAAAACTTTCAATGAATTCAGGCTGCTCCAGAGCGAGTGGCATTCAATAGGCGTTGTTCCCCAGAATGCAGTAAAGCACCTTTGGGAGAATTATCATCATCACGTGGAAATTTTTTATGATTATATCAAAATCAATAAAGAGTTACGCGACCTTGATCTGAAAAAGAATCTTGAAACCAAAGTGCTGTTATGTGAAAAAGCTGAAGAACTTCTTCTTGAACCAAATCCGGTAAACGCTTTCCGGATCCTGCAGGAATATCATAATCAGTGGCGTGAAATCGGTCCAGTACCTGTTGAATCGAAAAATGAAATATGGGAACGCTTCAGGGAGGCAACATCACAGATAAATAAGCGGCATTATGAATATTTCGAAAAACAGAAGGATGTTCAGCGCAGAAATCTGGAAGCAAAGATAGCTCTGTGTGAGGAAGTAGAGGAAATAAATCTTCTCGAAATCACGAATTTCAAGGATTTTGACGAAAAGGCCGAAAAAATTATGGCCCTGCAGAAAATGTGGAGAACAATCGGATTCGCGCCAAAAAAGCAAAACAACAAGGTATATCAGAGATTTCGGGATGCATGTGACAGCTTTTTCGATAAGAAAAGAAATTTTTATGCCGACAACAAGGAAATACAGCAGAACAATCTCCAGCTTAAAATTGATTTGTGCCTTCAGGCAGAGGCACTGCAGGACAGTACCGACTGGAAAGCAACCACGGATGCCCTTATAAAACTGCAAAAAAACTGGAAGGATGTCGGCCCTGTTCCCAGAAAACAGTCCGAAAAGCTGTGGAAAAGATTCCGGAGAGCCTGTGACCATTTCTTTGATAAAAAGTCGGAATTTTTCAGTGACCTGGATACATCCTATGAAGATAATCTTAATGCAAAACTTGCACTGATTCAGGAACTTGAAAAGTTTGAAACAGGGACGGACGTACAGGAAGCCTTCGAAAGACTTAAAGATATTCAGAGGAGATGGGCCGAAATAGGATTTGTACCTTTCAACAGGAAGGATGAGATTACAAACAAGTACCGTATCGCACTGAACAAAGAATTTGACAGACTGAAAATCGGAGATGAAGATAAAAGTATTCTCAAGTTCAGATCCAGACTGGAAAATCTTAAAACAAATCCCAAAGCATCAAGAAAAATCAGGAATGAGCGTGATAAGTTTTTTACAAAAATCAAGCAGCTGGAAAATGATATAGTGCTATGGGAAAATAATATAGGCTTTTTTACCAAATCACCCAGTGCCGAAACCATGATTCGCGAGGTCAGGGAAAAGATCGATAATGCAAAAAAGATGATCAAAATCCTTGAGGAAAAAGTCAAAATGATTGACCAGTCAGAATTTGATGACTATAACCGCTAGTACTGCCCTTAACCGGAAACATATTTTTATTGCTTTGACAGAAGTTAGAGATATATTTGTGCCGGAAAATGAACGGGCCTGCAAATTCGTGTATGGCGCCGGTATTTCAAAAGACGGGTTGACTTTTTACAAGGGAAGAAAATAATATTAACAGAAAGAATGGATAAAAATACTATTACAGGACTGGTACTGATCTTCTTGATCTTCATCGGTTTCAGTATTTACAATAACAGCCGGCTCAATAAGGAATTTGAAAAAGCACTGACTGCGGCGGAAACGGAATATAATAAAGGAAATTTTGAAAGATCCCGGACTGAATATGTCAATGCTTTACGATTTAAACCCAATCATCCGGATGTGCTCGAAAAGATCAGTGAACTGAATCTGAAACTCGGCACAATACCCGGGATTACAGAAATCCCTGCAGACAGTGCAATTGCTGAACCCGAAGCAGTAACACAAACAGTTCCGGGCGCAGTGCCCGGGGCAGACCCCGGGCAATATGGTGTATTTGCCGGATCAGCGGATGGGGAAGATGAGTATATTACACTGGAAAATGACAAGATAGATCTCAGAATTTCCCTTAAGGGGGGCCGGGTCTATTCCGCGCGGGTGAAAGATTTTACAACCCACGATGCCAGACCTCTCATTCTTTTTTCAGGGGATTCAACCGTTTTCGGATATAATTTCTTTACTTCAGACAATAAGGCGATACAGACAAACAACCTGAATTTTACCCCGCTTTCTGAAAAAAGGCATAA
>JAVEZE010000193.1:0-4571 GCA_034003145.1 Spirochaetia bacterium | reverse complement strand
CGATCTGAGGCGGGCTTATCTATATGAGCCTCTCAAGAGCTTTGATACCCAGAATTGATTCTCACACTTGACACTTTTGACAAGAGAAGTAAGCTTGCCTTGTTTTGAGCTTTGACAGTTGAGCTTGACATAACAAAGTGGTTGAATTAAAATTATTCTTGCAATAATGTAATTTTAATTACATATAATATTGTAAAAAGGAAATCAGGAGGATTATCTATGAAAAAATTACGGATACCTGTAATACTGGTATTATTTTTCAGTTTATCAGTTTTTGTATTTGCAGGCGGCGGAAAAGAAAAAGATGCGCCTGAAACTGCTGCTCCGGTAAAAGAAGAAGCATTTTCACTTGAAAAACTTATCGAACTTGCCAAAGCAGAGGGAGAGCTTGTTGTATATGACACTTCAAGCAAGATTGAGCCTATTGGTGAGCTTTTTTCCCAAAAATACGGTATAACAGTTAAAGCCACTAAAATGGGAAATCCGGAACAGGTTGAAAGGGTAAAGCGGGAAGTAGATGCAAAAAACATCCAGGTTGATGTTGTAGGCATCAGCGATGCTCCCATAATCGTTAATGACCTGATACCCCAGGGGTATGTTGTCAACTGGGTACCGCCTGATCTTGCCGATGTAATACCTGCAGAATTCCACATGCCGCTTAACTACAGAACAGGACAGCGGATTTTTGGTTATAATTCAGAATCATACCAGAGCAACCCGGTAACAAATATATGGCAGCTTACAGAAGAAAGCTGGAAAGGAAAGGTATTCCTGCGGGATCCTGCCACTACTCCGGCAAATATTGCTTTTTTTGCCGCTTTGACAAAACCTGAATATGCAAAAAAACTCAGCGATTCATATAAGGAATTCTACGGAAAACCGCTTAAGCTTACAGAGAAGAACGCGGGCTGGGAATGGGTAATCAGATTTTTCAAAAATGATCCGGTTGTAATGCGCAGCGACGGTGATGTAGGCGATGCAGTAGGAGCTCCGGGCCAGAAAGACGCTCCGATAGGCTTTTACACCTATGCAAAACAGCGTGACAACGAAAAAGGGTTAAAACTTGCGGCAGCTTTCACAATGAAGCCATTTATCGGATATGCCAGCGGTACTAACGCTGTAATGGTAAATGGATGTTCACATCCCAATGCAGCAAAACTGTTCATAAGATTCTTGCTTACAGAAGAAGGAGTTGCCCCATTCATGAAAGATATTGGTGTATATTCGCCAAATCCTGCTGTAACGGTTCATGCTGATGATGATCTTGGATCATGGAAAGCCTGGAGTGAATACATGGTAATTCTTGATGACAAATTAACCTGGGAAATAGGACAGGATATTCTTGATCTCTGGTTAATTAATACATCAGGTAAATAATAAATAGTTATCGCAAATTTTCATTACCGGGAATAACCAAATAATGATTAAAAATGAAAACAAAAGATGCCTTACCCTAAAGGTAAGGCATCAATTATACCGTCTGCGGCATGATCCGACGCCAATAATAGCTTTTATACTTGTTGCCGCTTTGACATATCTTGTTCTTGGGCCTTTACTTGCATTGCTTTCAGAAGGTTTCAGGGTACAGTTCAGGGATGCAGCCCGTATTGCGTCAGAGAAAGGCTCTCTGACTATCTATTACTTTAAACGGGTTTTTACATCTCCCATAAGCGAAACCCTTTTCTGGATGCCATTGCAGCGTTCTTTGAAAATCGCTATTGTAGCGCTTTCAGGCTCTATCTTCCTGGGCTTTATTATTGCATGGATTCTTGTAAGGACTGACTGCCCTGGCCACAATGTTTTCAGTAAAATAATGATTCTCCCCTACATTGTCCCGTCATGGACTTTCGCCCTTGCCTGGATAACAATGTTTAAAAACAGACGCGTCGCAGGGACGATGGGGATACTTGAAACACTTGGCTTTTCTCCGCCAGACTGGTTAGCCTACGGTTATTTTCCAATTACAGTAACCATGATTATGAGTTTATTCCCTCTTGCTTTCCTTCTTTTTGGAAGCACATTGCAGTCAGTAGATGTGCAGCTTGAAGAATCAGCCCGCATGGCAGGGGCGCCCAAACGTGTTATTCTTTTCAAAATAGTGCTCCCCTTGCTTCTGCCTGCCCTGATGTCTTCAGGACTTCTAATTATTTCAAGAACAATAGGTTCATTTGGCTCCCCTTATCTGCTTGGCTCTCCTGTAAGGTATTCTGTTCTTTCTACAGCGCTTTACGGCGCAGTACAAAGGGGAGAACAGGGAATCGCAAGCGTATTGACTATGGTTATTGTCCTTATAGGTATAGCGGTTGTCAGTATCGATATTTTCTTTGTTAAAGAAGCAAAAAGATTTGTAACAGTTTCCGGTAAAGGCTCTTTTCAGAACAGACAAAAACTCGGAGCTTTGAAAGGGCCTGTTCTGATATTTATAGTTGCCATAATCCTGATATCAATAGTTATCCCATTCCTGACTCTGGTTTTATCAACAATTTCAATAAGAATGGGCGTTTTTAAAATGGATAATTTTACGCTGGATTACTGGATAAGCAAATCAATACCACATCTGGCCGGTATCTCAGGAATTTTAAGAAATTCTTCTGTTATTACATCTGCGTGGAACAGCATCAGAATTGTTTCCATAGTTGCCTTGATTGCAGGAACAATTGGCACATTTATTGGATATGTTTCTGTCAGATACGCGGGAAGCAGGATAACAACCTACCTGAAACATCTTTCCTTTCTACCATACATAATACCTACGATAGGTTTTGGAGCAGCATATTTAACACTGTTTGCTGTACAGCGCGGCCCGATACCCAGCCTTTACGGCACCATGTATTTGATAATTCTTGCCATGTCAATAAAATACCTCCCTTTCGCCTCCCGTGCCGGCACAGCAGCAATGATGCAGCTTGGAAGCGAGCCTGAGGAAGCAGCGATGATATGCGGCGCACCTTGGAGAGAAAGATTTTTCAAAATAGTTGTCCCTATTTTGCGCAAAACACTTGTTTCAGGTATTGTTCTTCCTTTTATTTCAGGCATGAAAGAACTTACACTTGTTATTTTTCTTGCTACTCCGGGGCTTGAGCTAATGACAACCCAGGTCCTCAGATATATTGATTACGGTTATACACAAATGGCTAACGCGGTAACTGTCGTAATTATCATAGTTATCATGACACTCACACTGATGTTGCAGAAAATTACAGGCAGCGGAATTACAAGCGGACTAAGAGGTAATTAATTATGGCAGAAATATTGATTGAAAATCTTGTTAAACAATATCAGGGCGGCGTCAAGGCGGTTGATTCACTGTCACTGAAAATTGCAGATGGTGAATTTGTAAGTTTTTTAGGTCCATCAGGATGCGGGAAAACAACTACGCTGAGAATGCTTGCAGGGCTTGAAGAGCCGACAGCAGGACAGATTAGCCTTGATGATAAAGTTCTTTTTTCATCTTCCACAGGTGCTTATGTGCCGCCTGAAAAAAGAGGGATGGGACTTGTTTTCCAGAGCTATGCGCTATGGCCTCATATGACAGTTTGGAACAATATAAGATTCGGTTTAGTCCAGCAAAAAATCCCTAAACAGGAGCAGACAGAGCGGATAGCAGCTGTTATAAAACTTCTGCAGATAGAAGGGCTTGAAAAAAGGTATTCATTCCAGATATCAGGGGGACAGCAGCAGCTAGTGTCATTGGCAAGAATGCTGGCTTTGCAGCCTAATGTACTGCTTCTGGATGAGCCTCTTTCAAACCTTGATGCCCAGCTCAGGATTGAAATGCGCTCTGAACTTAAAAGGCTTCATAAAAAACTTAACAATACAACAATCTTTGTAACGCATGATCAGCTTGAGGCAATGACATTATCAACCCGCATAGCAGTTATGAAAAACGGGCTACTGCAGCAGTACGGCACGCCGATGGATATATACAGAAAACCGGCAAATCTGTTTGTCGCAAAATTTGTGGGCAGTCCTCCAATCAATGTCCTTTCAATGGAAAAAGTACCTGTACTTTTTAATTCAGCTGTGAACTTTTTGTGTGATTCAGGAAATACATCTCTTAAAGATAAAATAAAGACAGTTACATTCAGACCTGAGGCAATAAAAATAAATCTTCCGCAGGAAGAAAAAAACAATAAACAATGGGAGATAAACGCCTCAATTGCTGCAATATTGCCGACAGGCCCAGAATGGGGGCTGCAGATTGAGGCAGACAGCCTGCACCTTTTTTCCCAGCTTAATGTGGAACCCCAATTTAATACAGGCGACAATTGTACAGTCACTATTGATAAAAAAGATTTTCTTGTATTTGACAAAGATGATAAGCGGATAGACCTGGGCTGATTAATTAATCAGCCCAGGCCACTTCAGGCTGATTTCGGATAACGGATTATCTGCTGCCCGCTAATGAGCCTGATTTTCTATCCCCCCAGCTTTGAATACAATTTTGTAATATCCGGAACAACCAAGCCTCTGCAGCTGTTTTAGAGCGCTGCCACCAATGATATTATCAATGTAGGAAGAGCTGCACGGTATGACAAGCAGAACAAGTGAAATTAGATTAATAAGCAGGG
>JAVEZE010000192.1:0-4586 GCA_034003145.1 Spirochaetia bacterium | reverse complement strand
GGAAGAATCCTGTTATCGGAATCCATAAAAACCCTGTAGATTGCTTTTTCGAAATAATGATTCTTTTCACCAGGATCAGCACCGGCATAAAAGTTACCCCAGAGGTAATGGGTTTTTCCAAGTTCAAAATCAATTTCAATCTGATATTTTTTATTAATATCTTTTAGATAGGAAATGCCGATTATACTGGCTTGTACAGTAGGTATTTGTGAATCATTTATCCCGAAAACATCACTCGCGTTGATATCATCAAATCCTGTCTGGAAAAACAGATTCACTCCCCTGTAAGGCGATACTGAAATATCACCGATCAGACTAAGATTATGCCAGCCTACATCTGCTGTATGCCAGGAAAAAACCGGAAATACATCACCTAACATAAATCCGTTATCAGGGCGCGATATTATTGAAAACCCGGTTACAGAGACGCGGATCCAGGAGCTGTGATATCCAAATTTATGCAGAGCTGTCATTATTGTATTGCGCCCGAATTCAAATTCCCCTTCAGAACTGTATTGATCTTCCAGAGCTTTGCGGTTTTCAAGTGTCGCAATCTGCCCTGTAAGCTCAAAAGGGCCTATAGGTACTTTTAGGCCTGCAATATCCATAAAAGGAAGGCGGTTTGATGGCAGGAGCGAATTAAAAGATGGATCCCCGAAATGGACCTGAGCTCTCCCGAGTAGGAATTCCATTTCATCAAACTGATAAGAGAGCAGACCGCGCGAAAGGAACTGGTTTTCCATAGCAATAATATCATCTTTTTTATTTTCAGGTAAATTGGTTTCGGGAAAGTTCTCAAATTGCCGCCTCCAGGTTTGCCCTGCTTCAAGCGCGACCCTGTCACTGTTAATCATTAAATTGAGTTCAAAAAGGGGAGGTATGCCAAAAAAATTTTCATAATAATCATCCCAGAGTTTATCAGAGTGATGGTTGTATACAAATGTTGTTTTTGCCTTAACTCCAATATTATCCTTGTTTTTAAGCCTGTAGATAGTTTCCCTAATTTCCGCTTTTTCAGCGGGATCTGAAATCATTTTCTCAAGATTTTCAGCTATCACGATAATCTGTTTTCTTGAGACAGGATATGAGGTGGTCGGAAAGACAATCGCGTTTTGCAGATATGCTTTTTTAAGATATTCTGTTTCTTTTTCATGATTAAAATATTGAGCATATACAGGGATTGTCAATAAAATATAAATAATCAGGGTGTATATTTTTTTAATAAGATACTCCTTTTATAATTTTAAAGGCACACATAACATCACCTCAAAATAATTTTATTGAGTTTCTTAACCTGTGAGTTTGTAAGCCTTGCTTTAAATATTTCAGGACGCAGTTTATATTCAATCAGCCATTTCCACCCCGGGTCAGGATACTTCCAGCCCCTGCCGTAAACGTATTTAACTATATTTACAGGATTCGCGGGGAGATTTAATTCATACCCTTCATACACTATCTTCTGAAGCGGCAGAACATCATCACGCGTAACCTTATATTTATCACCCACATACGCAAAGGTGCACGCAAAATCACCATCCGGCGTTATCCATGTAGGAGTAACGCTTATTCTCATTTTTGGAAAATTTATTTTAGAAACCGAAAAAAGAACATCTTTGCGCTCACTCCCCAATTTTTCCGCAATTTCATAGAACTCATTTCTCACCCTCTTTGCATCATTTTCTTCGCTGAAATAAGCAAGATCCATATCGCAGTCATAGGGAATTATCCCCCCTTCCCTGGCAAATCCGAGAAGACTACCGTAAAATACATAAAGCTTTTTCCCGAACTCTTTTTCAAACAGCTCATTTGCAGTTTCAAAGGATGAAAAAACTTTTGAAGTCCAGCCGCTATTTGTATTTCTCGGCGGCTGAATACGGCCGAATTTGTTAATTAAATTACCTTCAGATATATTTACTGTAATGTTTTTAACAGATTTATCTTTATTATTCTGCAAGTTGCCGTAATTTGGAATCAGATCATTTCCTCTTTTTCCGGCACGGAACTTAAGCGGTTTTCCATCTGCATGTACTTCAATTTTCTGCCTTTTATTAATATAATTCCAGACTGCTTTCATAGGAAAATAAAACCCGATAAATTCACCGTAATATTTAAACGGGTAGTATATTTTCTGCGCCGCGTAAGTTGTATTTATTACCTGACCGTCAACCAGAAGCTCGATTTTTAAAGGAATATCGCTTTCCTTTCCAGATGCGAATCCTGATATTCCCTTTCTTCCTGCCGCTGTTACATATCCCGGCACATCAGGAGGATTCATCGGATAAAAATAATAGGCAATATTGAACATAGATAGGCTTCTTACTGCTCTGAGTATTAAAAATCCTGTCCTGATTATACCGCTCCCCGCGGGATGCTTTACTATATTTTCAATAATAATATTCAATTTGATCTCCTAAATACTCTTATCACTTATTTTTTCCCTGATTATCCCGGCAAGCCTATCAGAAGCCTTCCCCTCTTCATAGATATTTACCTCTCTGCTGAATTGCTTTAACCTTAACCCGTAATCCTCTGGATCATAATTTTTAATATTCTTGATCAGCTCATCCGTATTCCGCGACACATAAAACGGAAGCTGCTCCATAGTAAAATACAACTCCCGCTCTTTTGCGGTGTATTCTTTCAAATCATGCGCGTGAATCAAGCACAATTTTTCCGCTACTATCATGTCAAACATGCTTGATGAATAATCAGTAATTAATATATCAGATGCGGCAAGCAGCTCCTGCATATCATCATAATCAGTCACATCGAAAACATTTTCATTATAATTTATCTGATCTGATAAAGATGCTGCTTTCGGATGAAGCCTTATCAATATTTTCCATTTTCCGCCGAATTTGCTCATCAAGGCAGTTATGATTTTTTCGTAATCAAGAAGATACGCCTTAACATCTGAATTGCTTCTGTAAGTGGGCGCGTATAAAATCAAACCTGTACCGGATGATATACCGCAGTATTCATATACTCTATCTTTGCAGCGCGCGGTATCGCTAAAAAAAATGTCGCACCTTGGGGTTCCGCATTTTAGAATCTCACCATCATACCAGAAAGAATTCCGGTATATATTATGGCCAAAGTCACATCCTGATATCATTAAATCACAATTAGCGGAATCTATTTTTGCCCTTTCCACATAAGTTTCAGATAAAAACTCCCGGGCGTCTTTTTCGATTTTTTTTAATCTTAAAAAACTGTGCCATGTCTGTATATAATACTGATTTTTTCTTTTGGGGGGGCATGTTTTCTTCCTGACATTATCAATCCAGACTTTTGCTGTCGCAAGCTCATATAACGCTCTGAAGGAACCGTATTTTACAATTTTTATATTTAAAGGAAATAGTGCTTTTTGAACCAAGGTTTTTTTAAGAAGCCATACTATTTCACAATCAACATTTTTTTCCAGTAATTTTTCTACAATATACTTCGGGCTGTCACCATAGCTGTTGCCAAAAAAATTGCTTACAACAATCTTGTTTTTTTGTACCGGGAATAACCGGAAGAAATAACAGTAGTTACAGTTTTTAAGTTTCACAAGTTTTGTTATGACACACCGCGGGAGTTTTTTGATTATTGATTTTATCAGCTTTTTCACCAGCAATATTCCTTTAGTGAACTGCCGATTAAATCAATTACTTTACTGTCGCTGAAATTTCTGTAATTATAAACATTTTTTTCCGATTTATACTGTTTAAAATACCTTTCTCTACGCCATCCCGTAAGATCAAGATCAAGTTTTAACGCAAGTGATTTACGGAAATCCTCCGAAAGAATAAACTCCTCAAACTGGACTTCAATAATCTTATCTGAAATATCATTAAACTTGTAAAGTTTTTTAGCGTAATTCTCCCTGGTTTCACGGTAATATTTTATAAACTCGTCAGGTGTTTTTCTGAACCTTATATTTTCATGATACCGCGCAGCGTAATTTGAGCGGGGGTCCCTGAAAACACAGATCAGGTGCGCGTTGCTGAAAAATTTGAAATTCTCAATATCACCGATATGAACAGCGTTGTCAGGAAGGATATTTCCGCTAAAATCCCCTGACAGCGCGTTCAGAACCCGGTCAGTCAATATAGCTGATAAACTTAAAAATGAGGAATAATCAAGTTTTTTTTCAGCTCTCAAACATGTTATTGCACGAAAGAAATCAAAAATAGAAAGCGAATATTTACCTCTTTTATCATTTCTAACTGAATTAATACCGACTTTACCGCCCAGAACATCCTGCCAGCAGCGGGGCATGACAAGCCCGGTAAGTGGTATCAGAAAAAGCCTGATAAGGTATTGCCTCAAACCTTCATCATCAATTTTTTCAATATTTTTAAGCCCCCAGCCGAGGCTATAGTCAGATTCCTTCCAGAGCCGCTGCTCTACCGGCAGCGCCTTTACATCCTTAAACTCTTTAAAATAATCGTATAACGCACCGGTGCCGCTCCAGTACATTCCTGAAAGGATTATTTTTTTAGATTGCCTGTAATCATTTTCCGAGTCACCGCATGTAGAAACTCTTTTACCGCCTGAAGAACTGCCTGTTATAATACTGAAAGCCTTTTCAAGATGCGCGA
>JAVEZE010000191.1:0-4659 GCA_034003145.1 Spirochaetia bacterium | reverse complement strand
CCATCAAAATTATTATTATGAAAATTACGGAGGATCCAATGAAACAGTTTCCGCTGTTATCCCTGTTTTTAATTTTCTCAACATGGATTGGGTTTATGGTGAATCAATTATCTGTAATTTAAATATATATGAACTGTTTGAAGCACTTAGAAATATTACCCTGGAAAAAAACGGACAAGTCATACTTCTTGACAACAACGGAAGATCAATTTTCAGAAACAACTTCACTCCTATTTATTTGAGTGAAATTGAAAACCTTAAAGAAAAGATAATAAAATTACATAACCCTTTTTTTACAATTATTGATGGAAATGAGTCAGCAATTGTACATACAATATCTGAGATTTCCGGATGGTCAGTTATTGCGATAATTCCCAAAAATGAACTCATGTCACATATAACTCCACTCAAATATATATTTTTAGTTATTGCCGCATCCCTTTTGTTCATCCTTTCTGTTTCTTACAATTTCATGAACAGATTAATTACCAAGCCGATAGAAAACATTATTGGATCAATGGAAAAGATTGAAAAAGGCAATTTTGCCATTACTGTAAATGAAAACACTACTACAGAAACAGGACTTTTAAGCTCAAAAATAAACAGCCTGGTAACAAATATTGTAAAACTAAACCGTAAAATATTTTCTTTTCAGCTGCAGAATAAGGAAGCTCAGATCAAGGTACTACAATCGCAGATAAACCCCCACTTTCTTTTCAATACTCTTCAGCTGCTTAAATCCTCAGCAGTAAACGAAGGAAATAAGGAAACCGGGCAAATAATAACAAGCCTGGGGAGCATGCTGAGGTACGGAATCTATCACCAGGAAGAACTTGTCTCTTTAGATGATGAATTAAACCACCTGTCCTGCTATCTTGATATTCAGTCAAAAAGATTTCCTTTCCTTCTAAACTGTTCAATTGAGTGCCCAGAAGAACTGCGTAACAGAAAGACCATAAAGCTGATTCTCCAGCCGATAGTTGAGAATTCCATCAACCACAACAAATTATACAATAAATCAATTGATATCAAAATAAAAATATCAACGGCCAGCAACAACCTGACAATATCAATTTTAGATAACGGAAATGGAGTTACAGAAAAAAAACTTGAAGAAATCCAACATTATATTAAAGACCTTTCCATGGAGGATAAAGGAGACAGCATAGGTTTAAAAAATGTTCACAACAGGATTTTTCTTAAATTCGGGTCACCTTACGGGGCAAGAATATTTTCAGAAGAAGGAAAAGGATTCAGAATTGAGCTACTGCTGCCTGACATAAAATGTGAGGAAAACAAAAATGAAACTGCTTATTTGCGATGATGAAGAACCTACGCTAAGGCTTCTTCAAAAAATACTTGACTGGAAATCATTGGGTATTGATGAAATACAAAAAGCATCAGATGGGGTTGAAGCTTTTTCTATAATTAAAAAAGAACCTCCTGACATATTAATAACAGATATCATCATGCCAGGAATGGACGGTCTCGAACTTATAAACAGGATCAGGGAAGATGATATTGAAACCCAGATAATAATCTTAAGCGCGTTTAATGAATTTGAATATGCCCAGAAGGCAATAAGCTACGGAGTCAGAGGGTATCTTTTAAAACCGCTTGATGAAAATAAACTTGAGCAGCTTATTAAAGAATCTATTGAAGATATCAAGTCAGATATTTCAAGAAAATTTGTTTATAAAAAATCTCTTGATTTTGCTGCTGAAAGACTTCTCAGAAACCTCCTTTATCCCCGGAACAACCTTGAAGAATACAGAAAGATCATGAATATGCTGGAGATCAACTTCAATCTTGATAATTTCCAGATGGCCCTCATTTCCATAACAAGGCTTGATTACAACAACTATCTTTCCTCTACTGAAAACAAAAAAACAGATGAGTTGATTACACAGCTGACTGAAAAACTAAAAACAACCTATGACGATAAAATTTATTTCTTTGAAAACACCCCTGATGAATACATACTCCTTCTTTCATCCTGCGGTAATCATATAAGGGACAAAGTTGTTTCTGACTTATTGGAATTGATGTGCAATAAAAAAAACATTTCAGTTGTAATCGCATTAAGCAGTTTCTACAATAGCTGCTTCAACATTCATAATGCCTATGAAGAAGTCTGTTCATATATTGCAAAAAAATATCTGTTTGAGAATACCAGGATACTGAAGCCTGAAATGTTTAAAAAGAAAAATGATCTGCCGGAAAATTTCACTCTTCCTGGAGGGAACGATAGATCCAGATATATAAAAAAAGCAAAAAAATATATAAACAGCCATTTCAGCGAAAATATTAACCTGGATGAGATATGCAATTATGCGGGGATAAGTAAAAATTATTTTTGCCATCTTTTCAAACAAGAAACAGGGCTCAGTATCTGGGAATATCTTACTGAATACAGAATTGAAAAAGCAAGAGAGCTGCTTGCCGGTTCCGACATGAAAAACTACGAAATCTCCTATCACATAGGATATGAAAATCCAAGCTACTTCAGCCGGATATTTAAAAAACTTACAGGTAAGAGTCCATCAGATTATAAAAGTGATATCAGAAGAATATAGTTTTATTCGTTTAAAACATGCTTTTTAAATTCAGAATCAAGATAGATATAGTAAACAGGATCAGTATGTTCAATTGCGTGTGCGCGCTCAGCTTTAGAAAGAAAATCACTGTCAGGAATTTCGATATCATTTCTGATGCAGTCTGATCCGATCAGATCTTTCATCATCTGTTGAATATCCCTGTCGATTAAAAAAGAGAGAAAAAGAATTGCTGCCGCCTTGTGAGGCGCGTTGACAACAATCCCGGCTCCATCTCCCCCCTTGAATAAGCCGAAATCAGGTACATACATTTTAAGTGTATTATCGAGGAGCCCGCTCTTCATGGCAATAGTTGTGTCATCAACAAATGCCGGGGTTATCCACGCATCTTTGCTGTCAATTCTTTTAAGAGAGTCATGGTTTGAGCTGCTGAATCCAAGAAAAACCCTGTTGTTGTTAAACCATTCCCATGCCAGTTGCCACTCTTTTACTTTTTCCGCGTCAAGATATCTGCTCCCTGTTCTGAACCGGGCAGCCCCACCTGCGAATTTATAAACAACTGAATGCTTGAAAGCCTCTCCTGATCCGTCATCCTTCGCGCTAAAGACAAATTTTTTGGGGTTTTCCTTTATCCAGCTGTTAAAATCTTCCCAGCTGCGGGGCGGGACAGGAACATACTCGGGATTATACAAAAAGCCTACCTGGTTTCTGTATATTGGAACCATTAAATCTTCTATATAAAGGTTTTTCTGGTAGCTTCTGTCAGGATATAAAAGCTTATCCCAGTCAGGAATTTTTTTAAGCCCTGGTAAAAAAATATTTTCATCAAGCGCTTTCTGCAGATGCCCCGCAAAACCAGCAATGAAAATATCAATAGTTCCTGTTTTTAATTTTTTCTCAAGAATTATCTTCTGAAGTGTTGTCGCATTTTGCTGGACAACAACCTCTGCATGTATTCCGTATTTATCTTCAAACAACCTGGCTATCTGGTTGAAGTATGCTTCTGCCCACCAGGTAGTAATTATAACTTTACCTTCTGATACAGCTGCAGTTTTAATTTCATCCCAGCTCAAGGAACTGATATCAGTTATCCTCTCTTCCTGGTCATCAACAGGTCCGCTTAAATTGCCGGCAGTAATTATTATTCCGGCAAATATAGAAGCTATTATAATGATAATTAAAAACTGCTTCATATTCATAAAACAATACCTTATTTTCAAGACAATGATAAATTCATGAGCGGAACAACTATGTGCTCCGCTCATTTTTTACTTCATCATTTCATCAATACATTCTTAACAAACTGATCGATAAACGCTCTTTTATAAGGAGCAGGTATCCACGCAACACCGTTTTTCTGCCTCTGTTCTTCAGGAAGCAGCTGCATTTTTCCGCTTACATCTGTCCTCGCAAGATAGCTGCCTATCCTCTCGTTCATCTTTATCTGCTGATCAGGTTCTGTCAGAAATCCTATAAAAAGAAGCCCCGCAGCCTTGTTTTTAGCATTTTTCAGCACTCCTGCGCAGTCTCCGCCTCCTGCAAGCCCGAAATTTGGTATATATAATACAGCTTCCTTGAAAAGACTTCCTTTTTTCAGGTTAACCTGCATATCATCGTCCCATGCTACAGTCATCCAGAATTCCCCGGAGTTCACCCTTGAAATGGAATCGTTATTTGACGTTGTATAAGTCCAGTACTCTTCCATGCTGTTCATCCAGTCCCAGACTTTATTCCAGTTTTCCATCTTGGCAGGCACCACATCAAGATCTCCCCGGTACTGATCAAGTCCGCCTGTCATCTGTCCAATAGCTGCATGTATAAATGACTGGCCGGAACCGCCCTTTGATGGATCGTTAAAACCGAATCTTTTTGGATTAGCCTTTATCCATGTTGTAAGCTCTTCCCATGTCTGTGGCGGATTTTTCACTTTTGCAGGATTGTAAAGAAGACCGGTCTGATTTCTGTAGAGCGGGATGAGTTCGCCGTTATTCTTAAGCCCCTCTACATACTGAAGCAGGTTGGGAGCAAGCTTGTCAACATGAGGAATTACGTTATGTATTGGTGAATAAAACAATCCCAGATCCATGACAGGTTTCAGGTAGTC
>JAVEZE010000190.1:0-4692 GCA_034003145.1 Spirochaetia bacterium | reverse complement strand
CCTCTTCCTGGTCGTGGGTAACGCTTACAGTAGTGGTGCCGAGTTTTTTTGAATCCCCCTGATAAACCCGGCTGTCTCTACTTTGAGGTTCTTGTCAAGATTGGCGAAAGGCTCATCAAGCAGGAGAAGGGCAGGCTCGATTACCATTGCTCTCGCTATAGCCGCCCTCTGCTGCTGGCCGGCTGAAAGCTGCTTCGGATAACTATCTGCCTTATCAGGAATGCCGAAGTATTCAAGATAGGTAAAGACCTTTTCCCTTATAAGAGATTTCTCAAATCCCCTGCTTTTAAGGCCGAACGCTGTATTCTCAAAAATACTCATATGGGGAAATAAAAGGTAATCCTGAAAAACCATAACAGCCGGATGCTCCCTGCTAACGCTGCTGTGGTATTCAATACTTCCCTCGGAAAGCTCTTCTATCCCCGCCAGAATCTTAAGCAGTGTTGTTTTACCGCTTCCCGACGGTCCTATAAAAGAGACAATCTCACCTTTTTTTATTTCAAGTGAAATTCCATCAAGCGCTTTTAAATTTCTGCTTGAACTGCTGTTTGATCTGCCGTTTGAACTGCTGTTTGATCTGCCGTTTGAACTGCTGTAGTATTTTCCCGCGCCGCGAAGAGTTACCATCACCTTGAAATCACCCTTTTTTGAAGAACGGAACAGCAATCATCCACGGAAAAAGGAGGTGCTTTTGATCATCAAACCCTTTCTGGCCTATTTTCATATCAATCTGCCCGTCGCGCGGGGCATCGGTATAGGAGCGGAAGATGAAATCCCACCAGGAAAGGCTGAAGCCGTAGTTCGAGTCAGTCTCTTTTCTGTAGATAGAATGGTGGATCCTGTGCATATCAGGAGTGACTAGTATTTTCCTTATAACCCTGTCGGCTTTAAGCGGGAGGCGGATATTTGCGTGATTAAACATGGCTGCCCCGTTTAGCAGCACCTCAAAAACAAGGACAGAACCAGCTGAAGCGCCGGTTATCCAGACAGCACCTGTCTTAATTACAAGTGAAATTATAAATTCAAAGGGATGAAAGCGGAGGGCAGAGGATGAGTCAAGATCCCTGTCTGTATGATGCATCCTGTGTATTTTCCAGAGAAACTGCATCCGGTGGAAAAGGCGGTGCTGAAAGTAGATAACCAGGTCAAGAATAAGCAGGGTAAGGATAAAAGAAAGGGGGGAGGGCAGTTTTACCAGATGGAAAAGGCCGAACCCCCTCTCTTCTGCTGCCAACGCTGCCGCCACAGGAATAAATAAAGGAAAAACCCTTCCTGAGATCGCGCCGAGGAATACCATTACGAAATTGTTGGGCCATCTAAGCCGCCTTGAGAATAACCTCTTTCTCCTTGGAAAAATAGCCTCAGCCCCTGCGAAGAGGGCAAATAAAAGGATAAATGAGCCAAGCCTGATGATAGTTTCGTTCAAAATAACTCCCTGATGCTGCCTCTAATTCGAATCATACAGCTTCTGACGTAATGTCAGATTAGTACAGGCAGGCAGGTTTGTCAAATATCGATTTTTATCTCCGATGGGATCACAGCTTCTCATTACAGAGGAATCAATCAGAGATTTTTTGCAAAGTCATTCATTGATAAAAACCTTGTTTCTGCCGGATCCCTTTACCTTGTAAAGCATTTTATCAGCCGCTTTTATAATCTCCTGATAATTTTCCACCTGATCTGCTCTGCCGAAATAAAGACCTGTGCTGATTGTTACATGCAGTTCTTCCATGCCTGCATTACAAGGAAAAGAATAGTCCTCAACCCTGGCCCGAAGAGTTTCACATAAGGAATGGAATTCAGGCTTTCTGTCCTCTTTGTTAAGAGTCAGGATAATAAATTCATCGCCGCCGAATCTGAACAGGATGTCAGAATCCCTGCGGAATACGCTTATCATTAAACCGGAAATATCTTTTAGAATCTCATCTCCGCAAAGATGACCAAATGTATCATTGATTTCTTTAAAAAAATCTATATCAACAATACCCAGGCCGATATAAAGATTTGTACGCGCCGCAAGATCAAAATCCCTGGTAATTATTTCATCAAAATATCTCCTGTTAAATAAACCGGTCAGTTTATCTGTGACAGAGATCATTTCAAGTTCTTCGTTGAGTTTTTTTAAGGAATTCTTCTGATCCTCAATAACCCTGGTCCTGTTTATCACCTCAAGTTCCAGTTTTTCTGTAAAATTGCTGATTTCCCTGGTCATATAATTAAATGAGGACATAAGTGTCTTTACCTCATCCACCACTTTTCCTTCATACCGGAATTGCGGAAAATGTCCTTCATGAGCGGATGAGGCATATTCAGATAGCTCTCTGATCGGCTGCGTTAAAGAACGGGAAATGAATTTAATTATTACAAAGAGAAAAAATCCTGACAAAGCAATAAAGAGAACAAGTATTAGTGCCGTTCTTATGATATTTTTATAAAAATTATCAAGAGCAACAACAATCTGAACCAAATGAGGGCTTTCTATCCAGGAGTATGAAAATTTATTTTTGTCAATTATAATTATAAGATCGGATTCTTTTTCAACAGAAGATATTGCTGAATTACCTTCCTTACCAAAAACAACAGCCCAGGTTTTATCAATAACATAAGCAATTTCCGTAAAATGAACATTATGAAGAGAATTAAAGTCAAACAAAAAATCATTTACGCAGACTATATAAAGCAGATATGTATCTTTAACAAGTGTCTTGTTCCGCACTATACGGTATATAACGTTATCTGTCCTGCATACTGACTTATCCGTATCTATCTGCAGCGGATTTTCAGAAGATGAGAAGATAATTCTATTTCCTTTTTGAATCCGGATTTCTTTAAGGTAGGGATGGACTGCCATGGCAGAATTAAAATATGATAAAAGATCTTTTTCAGCAAAAAAATGGGAAACCGGATCATCGCTAAAAAGACTTTCCATCTCTCGTCCATTGCTTATTTCTTTTGCAGACTGCTTAAAACTGTCAACAATATGTCCTGTCTGACTATGAAGAAGGGCATTCAAAAAATAAAGATTCTCTTTTTGCGCTTTTGAATACTGATTATAAAAAAAACTCAAGAGAACCAGAGAAATTAGAAGTATAAGTATAAAACTGTAAGTAAAAAAAAGTCTGAAAAGTTTGGTATCAAATCTCAATTGCCAGCCTGCTGTGTAATATTCAATAGAGACTTGTAATCTTTATAGCCAATTCCCATGTATTGTTTAAAAAGTATTTCGAATTCATCTGATTTTTTATATCTATTCATGAATTCTGCCAAACTTTTGTTCAGTTTTTCACTCTCATATGAGGTACAAAATGCAAGATAACCAGTTTCATCCCTTAAAGGAAACAGTGAGCGCAAACCGTTCCTGAAGGTCAGGGATGTCGAATAGTGAAGAAAAAATGAAAAGGAATCCTGTATAGTAAGATCAGCATGATCAAGAAGAAGCTGATGGTATACTGCAAATTTCGGGTATGAAACATCTTTTGGAATGATAATAATCTCTACACCATTTTCAGGCACAGCTGACCGGCCGGAGGGAAAGCTTATTTCTCCAGAATCATCTGCCTCGATGGGATTAACTACAAAGGGTATCTGTCTTGCATCAAGTTCATCTTTTATAAGCTGATAAAAGCTTACAGATTCAAGTGTAAAAATACGTAATCCCCTGATATCTTCATAACTGCTGATTTTAAGATCTTTTTTACCGATAAATATCTCGGTATTCTCAACAAAAGGAACCATATTTACATATTTTTTTCTTTTATCACTTACTGTAAAAATATCTGCAGCCAGATCAATTTCATTATAAATATCAGGAGTTACTGCCTGGTTTGAGTTAAACACAATTTTTCCCTCTTTTTCCCAGTATTCCGTGAAATCTTCTATTACCTTCAGATTGAAATCAACACCTAGATCTTCAGCAAATGCATTTGCAAGATCATAACAAAAACCTTTATTTGAAAATTCCTCCCCAAGATATGTTGCTGTTGAAAGTTTTCTTATACCGGCTGTAATCGAATTTTTATCAAGAATTTCATCAAGATCAGCTGACCATATAAATAATGTTGAGTTAAAAATAAAAAATAAAGATAAAAATATTTTAGGCATTTAAGTCCCCCGTCTTAAGGTGTTACAGGAATTATGGATTATATTTATCTGATCTTTCACTTTTAATCAGTAAATCAGTTTAATAAATTAACAGTATTGCAGCAGATTTTATTATAAATCTATTTATCATTCAGGGCAATCTCAATATTGGTTTTTCTATATTGGTTTTTCCTGGACTGCAGCTTTTATAAAACAAGATTTGTTTCTGCGGTACTAATTATTGAATTGCATAGAAAAAATATAAATTGGAGTGAATCATGTAATCTGTGAAGAGTTCTGCAGGTTGTAGATAATCTGTGTAACATCTGAAACTGCATCAGGCCATAAAGATCGCCGCATCGGGCAGTAAATTAAATCCTTAATAACAAAAGTTACAATACTGATGTAACAACTGTTCCGCACCCTGCATCTGTATGCAATCACCTTTATACCATTTACCCAATAAAACACCCCATAACGCTTAAAAATACCATTACACTCTGAAATTACGCCTGCAACAGGGGTTAATCAGTTGATTAACCCTAAAACCATGAAAAACCGGATTTTAACGCATACCGGATATCAGCATGGCACGGTTCCTGCATTAATAAT
>JAVEZE010000189.1:0-4731 GCA_034003145.1 Spirochaetia bacterium | reverse complement strand
TAAACACCTTTGCGTCGGCTGCCGGGAATTCAGAAATCGTTCTCGGAAATATTATTGGAAGCAATATTTTTAATATTCTTGGAATACTGGGAATATCCGCTATAATTTATCCGCTGACTGTTAAAACAAATACGACATGGATTGAAATACCTCTCTGCCTGTTATCAGCGGTTATTGTTCTTACAGTCGCCAATGACAGAATAATTGATAAAACCTCATTTTCAATGATAACAAGGATCGACGGAATACTGTTATTATCCTTTTTTCTTATTTTCCTGAGCTATAATTTTCAGCTTATGAAGTCAGGCAGTCTGAATGAGGAAATAGCTACAAAAGAATATTCCATTCTTAAATCATTATTATTGATTATAACCGGCATTATCCTGCTTGCAGCAGGCGGCAAAATAATTGTTGAGTTTGCTGTAAAATTTGCCCGGCTTATTGAAATTCCGGAAAGAATAATTGCACTGACCATAGTATCTATTGGAACATCCCTGCCCGAACTTGCAACATCAGCTGTTGCAGCAAAAAAAAGAAATGTGGATATCGCAATCGGTAATATTGTTGGATCCAACATTTTCAATGCATTCTTTATTCTGGGTATTTCAGCAGTTATAAATCCAGTCCGCCTGCTAAAAATGTCCAACATGGATTTATCAGTTAATATACTTGCAAGTACTTTGCTGTTTATTTTTATATTTACCGGCAGGGGCCGAAGAATTGAGCGCCTCGAAGGAATAATCTTTACTGTATTATATATGATTTATCTGGCTGCTCTTATATTATTATAAATAAATATTCCTAACTATAATCAAGAGTTACTATTGATTGAACAGGACAGTTTTTCGTTTTCAGTTTCTATACTGCTTGTAAAAGGATTAGCGATTTGCAATACCCTCATTATATATTTCCTTTGCAATTTTTTCACATCCCGCAGAGGTCAGGTGTATTTCATCTTTCCAGTCATTTTCATGGATTAAACGCTGTGTTTCGATTACTTTAAAATTACCGGAATATTTTTTCTGCAAATCAATCAGGCTGTAGCTTAGGTGTGTAAAAATATATCTAAACACATCTCTCTGAATCTTCTCGTCTGTTATATGTTTTTCAGTAAAACAGCTTTCAATCCAGCTGCCTCCGACAGGTATACCAAGCATTCTTGTCCCTTTTTTCAGATACGCTGCGACTCCATAGTTGTGTGTAATAATTTTAGCTTCACTGTTGATTTTAATCAGTCTCGATATAATTTCTTCATAAAGGGAAATAATTGATTTTATTTTGTTGTCTAATGCTGTTTTATTAATAAACTGCTCGATATTATGTTTTTCTTCTTTTAAATCATTTTTATCGACAAGAAGTTTTTTTAATTCACTTTTCTCAATTATATCGCTGCCACCGGCAGAAACAAGCACAACATCAAATTTCTGCCTCTCATCCCTGTTGTGGTTTTCATACTTTTTTAATAATACCTCAAGACCTCCTCTGGACAAAGAATAGGCAGTTTCTTTCCCTGCCATAGTAAGGCTATAAATAACTACATCAAAATTACCTGCAATTGACTTTACAATGCTGAATGAACTGTTAGAACCGGGATTTGACAGCCATGAATCCCCAAATGCCAAAATCTTTACAGCTTTTTTGTTGCCTAAAACAGCCATTTCATAATCACCTTCCGACCTGACACTGAGTCCCATTGAATTTACCTCCTGTGATAAATATAAACATATTATATCACTGCCGATATTGCTCAGCAATGAGGATTTTAAAAAAAAGAATCTTTCATATTATCTTTGCAAATCAGAATACAATTTAAAATTAAACCGCTTACAGGGAGTTTTCAAAGGCCTGATCATTAAGGGTGATCCGCTATGCTTCAGTTATAAGTCAGGTCCGTCAATGTCAGCTTTCTCTTGACCTCAATACCGCCCCGCTGTATGATTTTATCAGATGTCCGGTGAACAAGATGCATATCCGATCCAAAGAGTTCCGGGAGCAGGAGATTTTTCCGGCTTCATATCATGAGGAATGAGGTCTGTTATAAAAATGAGTATGTACCCTTTTACAGCAATTGTAGGTCAGGAAGCCATGAAAACAGCACTGATTCTAAACGCCATTGACCCTTCAATAGGCGGAGTGCTGATCAGGGGGCAGAAAGGGACTGCCAAGAGCACTGCAGTACGGGCGCTTGCAGGTCTTCTCCCTCCGATTCAGGCTGTTGAGGGATGTCCCTATCACTGTCCGCCGGATGCAGATGACTATATACATGAAGAGTGCCGCATAAAATCACAAAGCGGTGTTCCTTTTACAACCATCGAGTGTCAGGTCCCGCTTGTCGAACTGCCTCTTGGCGCCACTGAGGACAGACTTGCAGGAGCGCTGAATGTGGAGCGCGCCATTCACGCGGGAGAGACAGTTTTCGAACCTGGGCTTCTGGCAGCAGCCAACCGCGGCATACTCTATGTTGATGAGGTAAATCTTCTTGACGATCATCTGGTTGATCTTCTTCTTGATACAGCTGCATCCGGTATAAACCGTGTGGAGCGGGAGGGGCTTTCTGTACTTCATCCCTCCAGGTTTATACTGATCGGCACCATGAATCCGGAAGAAGGGGAACTCCGCCCCCAGTTTCTCGACCGTTTTGGCCTCTGCATCGGTGTTGCGGGTGAACAGGATATAAAAAAACGGAGCGAGCTTGTCAGGCGGCGTCTTGCTTTTGAAAGAGACCCGAATGCATTCTGCAATTCATGGAATGAAGCCCAGAGCGTCCTCCGCCGGCAGATAGTGAAAGCCCGCATGAATCTATCCAGTGTATCAATCCCGGATGAAGCAGTAGATGCAGCATCAGAACTGGCGATTAAAGTCGGATCCCAGGGGCACCGTGCAGAGATTACAATAATAAAATCTGCCACAGCCCTTGCCGCTTTTCAGGAACGCGAGGCTGTAACATATGAAGATATTATTGAAGCCGCAACAATGGCTATGCCTCACCGCATAGACCGTTTTATCGAACATGGCGGAGCAGACATTCCTAAAGAACTAAATGAGGGGCTCTCCGCAGTTTTCGGAGAACTACCGTTTGTTTACAACGACGATGAAACAGATGAGGACGGCAAGTTTCCCGAGTTCGGCCTTGATGAAGAAATTTTCCCCGGCTCCCACGCAGGAGGCATGCCCATCTTTGTATACCTAAAAAAAAAGCATCCAGCGTTGTCATTTTAGCAAACGAAACACCGCTACGCCTCTCTTTTGAGGAGAACAGCCGTCTGCCCAGGCGTAAAGAGGTACGCCCTTCCATCTGCGGACGCCACATCGCCTCGATTCCGCTTAAAGCAGGAGAACATATAAATGAAATCGATCCCATTGCTACCTGTCTGGCAGCAGTTCAACGCAGAAAAAATGGAAAAACAGTTTCTGAAAATCATGGCATTAAGGTACAGGATCTGAGGCGGCGTCTGCGCGTACAGCCAGTAAGAAAGACAATTCTCTTCCTGATCGACGCATCAGAATCAATGCTTATAAATGAACAGATAAAATTGGCAAAAGGAGCAGTTCTGGGTCTTCTGACCAGGGCTTATCAACAGAGGCACAGAGTCGGCGTAATTGTTTTTCGCGATACACGTGCTGAGGTAATTCTCCCTCCTACATCAAGCATTACCCGTGCCCGTAACGCGCTTCAGGCTGTAGCTGCCGGAGGAGGGACTCCCTTTGCAGGGGGACTTCAGGCTGTACTCAGGGTGGTCAGCTCAGAGCGCATCCGCCATCCGAATGATATTCAGCAGATGATTCTGATAACAGACGGAAGGCCGTCTATCACTATGCAGCCCGGAGCAGACATGAGAGAGGAAGTTTTATACATAGCGCGTCAGTTCCCTGCAAGGAACATTCCGGCAATTGTCCTGGTTACGGAAGATACATGCGATCTTATAAGGGAGGCAGCGCTTGAATTGAAAGCTCCTCTCCATAAAATATCTGATGTAGTATTACAAATGCAATTCAAATAAAAAAAAAGCCGATGACGGGGATCGAACCCATGGCCTGATCATTACGAGTGATCCGCTCTGCCAACTGAGCTACATCGGCGAATAGAACCGGTAAAGCGCTGCACATGAATCTCCATTTTGCATCCATTCCTGCAGTAACCCGGCTCTATTTTATTATTATTACCCCTTGATTTTCAAGTATAAATAATATTTTAAACTCTCCATATACAGTTTATTAAGTATTTTTCCCCCTCACCGATAATTAAAACAGGGAATTATTTACGGAGGTTATATGATAAGAGGATTATATACAGGTGCATCAGGAATGGTTGCGCAAATGCACAGAATGGATGCCCTGACCAATAACCTGGCAAATATAGACCTTAACGGCTATAAAATGGACACTTCAATACATAAAGCTTTTCCGGAAATGCTTATAAGAAGAATGAGCGATAACGGAGTATATAAATTCCCTATGGGTTCTGCAGATATTGCCCCGATTGTAGGTAAACTTGGAACAGGGGTTGAGCAGAACGAAGTTTTCACTGTTTTTACTCAAGGAGCGCTCAAGCAGACAGACGGCCCGTTCGACCTTGCGATGGACGGGAAAGGTTTTTTCGCTGTACAGACTCCACTTGGCGAGCGCTACACAAGAAACGGCGCTTTTACCCTTGGAAAGGAAGGGATGCTTCTTACAAAAGAAGGCTATCCTGTGCTTGGAAAGAACGGGCCTATCAGCATAAAGGAAAAT
>JAVEZE010000188.1:0-4781 GCA_034003145.1 Spirochaetia bacterium | reverse complement strand
GAAAATGCCTTCATTTTCTTTTCCAATGCCCAATATGAACTGATTTTCAAGCAGCCGCCAATAAATGCGCGGCTGCATAATAAACCTCTCATTTTGTAAAAATGAAACCTGGCTCTTATTGCCGGCAGCTTTGCAGCGGTTCAGATTATCTCGTTTCTGTACTTTTTATACCAGGTATAGGCAAGAACTGTAATCGCGTTTATAAACTCTCCGCTTCCCATTTCTGCCTCAAATTTCTTGACAGGAACTAAATCAATATCTATAAGCTCATGCTCATCAAGCGACTGTGCTTTATAGGCGGCAGGATTTACTGCAAGATAAGTCCAGCAGATATTATTCATAAAAGCAGGGTCAGGATTGGCTTTGCCGATTAAAACCAGCTTCTCGGCTCTGGTTCCGGTTTCTTCAAGCAATTCACGCGCTGCTGCCTCAACAGGTTCTTCGCCAGGATCCACAAGCCCTGCGGGAAATTCAAGTGTTATTGACGCGCTGCCGTGCCTGAACTGCCTTACCATCAGAAAACACTCCTCATCATTATCATTTTTAACTGCACAGACTATATTTACCCAGTCTGGGGAATCAAGCTGCACAAAAATGCTTTTTTTCCCTTCAGGAGAGACACTCTCAACATCGCAGGCTTTAAAAATCCTGAAATCCTTTACCAATCTGCGGCTGATCTGTTCCCATACAAGATGTTTGTTTTTTATCATGAAATTATTATACCTGTCTCTTTTTTAACTGTCTACACTTCAGTTTACAGTCAATTATCAGAAGAAACATTATTAAACGCAAATTTTTAATGGTTTTTACTGTCTTAATCTTCAAAGTAACTGAAGTATTAACATTTTACATCAATATTCTGTTAATTTTTGATTCAGGATATATAAAATTCTCCTTTATTCACAAAAATAATTCAGCAAGCAGTTATTAATTATGTAAGTATTTAAAAAATAAGTTGCGTTCCTGCTTTTTTCATATTAAAATTTACATAAGTCCAAAAGCCTTAAATAGTTTCATGATTTTACAGAGTAAGCTATTTTTTAAGGGCCAGGTCTAATGTTTTTTTTAAAGGAGTTCTTATGAACGTAGGTACCTATCTGGACAAGAAAAAAGGGCACGATCTTTTTACAATCAGGGAAAATCAAAAAGTCAGAGAATGCATAGATACGCTTAACAGTAAAAAAGTCGGAGCGCTTGTTGTCGTAGATGCTTCAGGTAATCTCAAAGGGATTGTATCGGAAAGGGATGTTCTAAGAAAGGGATTTGCCAATCTCGACAAAAATGTAAGCGATATTATGACACCTGCTTCCAAAACTATTTCAGCCCAAAAGACAGATAACATCCTTGATGTTATGAAACAATTCGATGATAACAAGATCAGGCATCTTCCTGTAATGGATGAGGGTAAACCCATAGGCATGGTTTCGATCGGAGATGTTGTAAATGAACTTCTCCAGATCAATATTTTTGAAAATGAACAGCTCAAAAATTACATTATTTCGCCTTATTGAGTTCTCTTTCCTGCACCATCTTAAATCCGGAAAATTAAATATTTTCCGGATACTTATCTCAATCGTTTTTTTATAGCATATACACCTTTTTGTTTTTACAAATCACACCTCAGCTGAGCAATTTAATTTACCATATTAAATTTTCAAGGAGGATTATGTGAAATCATCCAGAATTCAGCAAATTGATAATTCACTTTTTGATTCCATCATTTCCGGATACACGGGAAAACCAGGAGATCTTCTTTCAGTGCTTGAGGAGATACAGACTGCTACACCCCACAGCTATCTAACAGAACCGGCGATCCGTTATGTCGCTGAAAAAATGAATGTTCCACTTTCAAGAATCTATTCAGTTGTTACTTTTTACTCTTTTTTTAATCTTACCCCCCAGGGGGATCATACTGTTACTGTCTGCAGGGGAACAGCATGCCATACACGCGGTTCCCGCGCCCTTTTGAGCGACATAATGATCAAGCTTGGCCTTAAAGAGGAAGAGACAGGAGGTGAGACATCTTTTACGACAGATGATAAAAGATTTACAGTCAGAACTGTTGCCTGTTTCGGGCAGTGCGCTCTTGCCCCTGTAATAGCAGTCGACGGCGTTATTTTCAGTCATATGACTTCTGAAAAACTTGAGTCAATAATCAAAAAACTCTCTTCGGCTAAAAAATCTGCCAGAAGGAGAAAGTCATGACAGAATATATCAAAAACATGGATAAAATAAAAAAAGCGGGAATGAAAAAAATAAAACCCTCATCCCCATCAGTTTCCATCGGGATGGGTACCTGCGGTATCGGAAATGGTGCGGACCAGCTGTATGAGACATTTAAAGCAGGAATAAAAGGAGATGAAACCGGAATCATCTTAAGAAAAACAGGATGCATGGGGTATTGCTCAAAAGAACCGCTTGTCAACATCAATATACCGGGATTACCTCTCCTGATTCTTAACCAGGTAAAGAAAAAAGATGTTTCCGCCATTCTTAAGGGAATTGGAAAAGGGTCATTTCCCGAAAGACTTATCCTGTGTAAAATTTCAGAATGGGACCACCACACAAGTCGCATCAGCTACGGCAGCGGTTATAAAGATATTCCGGAATGGAGCGAGATACCGTTTTTCAAAAGCCAGAAAAAGATTGTGCTCAGGGACGCAGGGCTTATCGATCCCGAATCAATTGATGAATATATTGCTGTGGGGGGATATTCTGCCTTTCTTAAAGCGTTATACGAAATGAGTCCTTCAGATGTTATCAATGAGGTCAAGGCATCAGGCCTTAGGGGAAGAGGCGGCGCCGGATTCCCTACCGGTGTAAAATGGGCTCTGATGGGAAAGGAATCGGGAGAAAAAAAATATATTATCTGCAATGCGGATGAAGGTGACCCTGGCGCTTACATGAACAGGAACGAGATAGAAAGCGATCCCCATATGATTATTGAGGGGATGCTAATCGGCGCCTGGGCAATGGGAGCAAATGAAGGGATAATATATGTCAGGGCGGAATACCCTCTTGCTGTTGAAAGACTTAAAAACGCAATCCGCCAGGCAAGAGAGGCGGGATTCATAGGATCAGCCATTCCGGGAACCAATTTCAAATTTGACCTTACAATAGTTGAGGGGGCAGGCGCCTTTGTTTGCGGAGAAGAGACTGCCCTTATCGCATCGGCTGAAGGCAAAGCAGGAAGGCCAAAACCACGGCCGCCCTTTCCTGCCCAGTGCGGTTTCATGTGCTATCCTACAAATATCAATAACGTTGAAACCTGGAGCAATATTCCCGTGATTATTTCAAAAGGTAGCAAATGGTTTTTAAAAACCGGAACAGAGAAAAGCCCGGGGACAAAGGTCTTTTCCCTTGTCGGAAAAGTTAAAAACACAGGGCTTGCAGAGCTTCCTCTTGGAGAGTCTCTTCTGACTCTTGTATATGAAATCGGGGGAGGAGCTGCGGGAAAAGAAAAAAAGGTAAAAGCGGTACAATCCGGCGGCCCTTCGGGAGGCTGTATTCCGGCATCAGAGTTTAACACACCAATTGATTATGAATCACTTGCCTCGATGGGGGCGATAATGGGTTCAGGCGGTATGGTAGTAATGGATCAGGATAACTGCATGGTAGATGTCGCAAGATATTTCATTGAATTCACAAATTCGGAGTCATGCGGAAAATGCGTTCCCTGCAGGGAAGGCCTTGCGCAGGAACTTTATCTACTGAATAAAATTACAAACGGGAAAGGAGAGGATTCAGATCTCGCTGTAATGGAGGAGCTAGGCAATGTGATTATTGATACAGCCCTTTGCGGGCTTGGACAGACAGCGCCGAACCCTGTACTCACGACACTTAGGTATTTTAAAGATGAGTATGAGGAACATATCCAGAGACACCACTGCCCCGCGGGAACATGCGAAGCACTTTTTACAACCCTATGCTCAAATTCCTGTCCAATGCATATGGATATACCTGCATATCTCACTCTTCTCAAGGAAGACAGGCTTGAGGAAGCGTTTGAATCAACACTGCGCGATAACCCGCTGCCAGGCACAATAGGACGGATATGCCATTTTCACTGCCAGATGAGATGCAGGAGAGATACAATTGATGAACCTGTACATCAGGGGGAAATCCACAGGTATCTGGCTGATACAATGTACAAGATGGGAAGGGAAAACGAAATATATGATAAACTTGTAAAGGAAAAGCTCCCGTCCTCCGGCAAGAAAATAGCAGTTATCGGAGCAGGGCCTGCCGGCCTTACAGCAGCGTTTTATCTTTCAAGGCTCGGCCACACCATTACAGTCTATGACAAAAACCCGAAAGCAGGCGGAATCCTGCGCTACGGCATCCCTTCCTACAGGCTTCCGAAAGAAATTCTGGATAAAGAATTGCAGATATTTAAAAAGCTTGGGGTAAAATTTCTCTTTGGCAAGGCGCTCGGCAAGGATATCCACACAGACAAACTTCTCAAAGAATATGATTCGGTATTTCTTGCCATTGGTTCGTATCAGCATATTGGTTTTGATATTTCAGGTTCACAGCTGAAAGGGGTAGTTCAGGGAACTGACCTACTTGAGAACCTGGAGAAAAAAAGAATGGTGCCGTTCGGTAAAAAAGCTGTAATTATCGGAGGAGGAAATGTCGCAATTGATACAGCGCGGTCTCTCTGGAGAACAGGGGCAGATGTAACTGTCGTCTACAGAAGGGCAAAAGAGGATATGCCGGCCAATAAAAGTGAAATTGATGAAGCGCATGCTGAAGGGATAAAATTCATGTTTATGACAAAT
>JAVEZE010000187.1:0-4884 GCA_034003145.1 Spirochaetia bacterium | reverse complement strand
GGCGTCGCTGGACGGAAGTGATGACTTCAATTCTGTTGCTACCGTTGGAACTAGTAATAGACATATGGATACTCCTAGTGCTTAATTTAGCACTAAAATACGTCCACTTCAAATGGGGGCTACGTCATATTGAGCGTAGATAGTTGCTTATTGACCGCATTTCCCTATCTGCTATAATACCTATTATGGACAAATACAGGGGTAAAGCGTTGCTTATTGACCGCATTTCCCTATCTGCTATAATATAAAAACGGTCAAGGCGACAGGGTTTATTGTTGCTTATTGACCGCATTTCCCTATCTGCTATAATGCAGTGGATATGCATCTGGTTGCCACCGACGTTGCTTATTGACCGCATTTCCCTATCTGCTATAATTGATATCGATGATTGAAACTGTCGTGCGCAGTTGCTTATTGACCGCATTTCCCTATCTGCTATAATGCAAAAACGCGGCAGAAAAGAAAAATGGACGTTGCTTATTGACCGCATTTCCCTATCTGCTATAATTATAAAGGCGTAGAAAGGCACATATATTATGTTGCTTATTGACCGCATTTCCCTATCTGCTATAATCTGTGGTCTGTAATATGCTGGCAGATAAAGTAAAATCTGCCAGTATGCTGCAAAAAAACCTTATAAAATCAAAACTGGATGTAAGCTTCGGGTTTCTTTTTCCCTGTCTGTTTTTCTCTACTGTCGAAAGATATGATATTTTCGAACTGCTTATCTGTGAAAAAAAGTATGTCCACTTTGCCGCCGTGAGGCAGATTTTCTTTCACAGCTCTGATATATTTTTCTGTTTTTTCCTTTGCTCCCACAAACCGGACATAAACAGAAAGCTGAGCCATTTCAAAACCCATATCTTTTAGAAAATTCCTGAATTTGTTAGCCTCTTTGACCTCATCCGAAGTCAAAACAGGCAGATCAAACATTACCATCATCCACATCAGCCTTTGCCCGCTTACTTTGTTATATTCTATTCCAGACATTTTTTATAATGCTCTGAAATATATTTATGCTCTGGTATGCTTTCCGGCAAAATGGGCTTGTCTGTTTCTTTTAGATAAGTTTTAGCAATGGATACTGCTGTGTCTCTGACAGAAAAACCAATGGTAGTGCCTCCTGATTTTTGTCTGATGGGTAAAAAATGAATTGTGCTTAAAGCTTTTTTGACAGATTTATTCACCTCTGCCGTTTCTTCCATCAAGATATGGTATATCAGCATATCCACCATCGGTCTGAAAGGCTCCATCAGGTCATCTACAAGCCTCATAGGATTGAGCTTGTTTCTGTGATGTATACCGAGAGCCGGATTTAAACCTGCCCCCATCACTGCTCTTGCCATTAAAGACCGCAAAACAGTGTAGCCGTAATTAAGCATAGAGTTTATACCTTCCTGATCTCTATCCCGCCTGAAGTCGTCTCCAAACAAAGAATTCCAATAGTATTTAGCTGCTCTTGCTTCATGGTTTTCTGTGTCTCCTGATTTCACATATGATGAAAGCTGCCTCAGGTGATCAGAATTTTTACCCGCAAAAGTGAGAACCCTTGCCTGCATAAGTATCTTATTTTTGATAATCATCTGCCACAGTCTCTTGTTTAATGCTTTTGGTGCTTCTGCCTGTGCATCTGTGCATGCTGCCTGTCTGTAATTCCCATACAGAGACCAGACTACAGCAGAAGGCACATGATTCTTACCGCAACAGATCATAGGTATATTCCTGTCTGCAAGAGCCATAATAATATTATTGCTGAAAGTAACTCCGTATGAGTTTGTGATCACAGCCGAAATATCATCCAGCGGAACTTTACCCAGAAGCTCACCGTGTTCTTTAACAAGCATAAAACCCCTTTCCACACACAAATGTCTGCCAGGGTCTGTGATCTCTACTACAGCCTTATCCATATCAATATCTCAGAGGGGTCACTCTGCCTATTTCGTCCACATGCACTTTCTGAACACCACGCTTTTTGACAGCTTTAAAGCCTATATATTTGGTGACATCTTTGTCTTTCAGGATGTCGTCTGATTTTCCCGCAGACTCTACAGTCGATATCGCAAAATTCTGATTTGTATCAGAGGGCACTATTTTCATTACTATGAACAATCTGTCGTCTCCGTCTATTTTGACAACATCTTTTTTATGCAGTCTCAGCAGGATTTTGTTGGATTTATCTCTCTTCCATGCCGGCATATATTTTTTGTTTTGAAGTGCGACATCGTGATAAGTTGCCTGCTCAAAAGCGACACTGCCGTCACTTTTTTCATAAATATCGATATGATGATAGCCTTCCGTGGCATACGCTTTAAATACGTTGCCATTTTTATCTTTTATAGGATAGTAAGATGAGTTTTTTGGCGAATATCTGACTTTAAAAATATTGTTAGCCTCAGCATAAGCAGACAGTGCTTCTTTCCTGGCCTTATCTTCGGAATGCTGGCTGAAAATAAATTCAACATCCTTCCTGATTTTATCATCAATGATATTTGAGGCTTCTTTAGGTGACAGCTCAGTCAGAGCCTTCCTTGTGACCAGATACTCTTTCCCGTTTTCATCAGTTTTAATCCCATATGCTGTTTCAGCAAAAAACTGCCCTGTTTTTCTGTGTTCTGGCTTATATGAAACAACTATTTTTTCAAATGAGGCTTTGGCATCTTCAAAAAAGTTTTCGTAAGGCTCATACTCTGCTTTGTGCAGATATCTGCTTTCACCTCTGCCGAACAGAGTGCTCACCTTTTGCAACATAGAGCGGTCTATGAGACCTATCGCCATAGCGTCTACTGCGTGGTGTTTGTGATTGCTCCTGTCTTTTTTATCTGATTTTTCTATCAGCCCTATGAGCCCTGTCTGCCTGCGAACCAAAGCTGTGAGACCGCCCGGAACACTCCACACATTTTTGCATACCGCTGTGAGATACAGCTGTGCCATACGTGTGAAATACTGAGTATCTGTGAGCTGTCTGGCGATAAAATCGTTTTCCCCATCAAACCTGTCCATTGCGTCTGACTGAAAACGCCATTTTTTGTTCGGCGGCATCCTGTCTGCTCTGGCGGCTATCTGAAGCCATTTGTCAGAACTGCCGAAAGCTTCATATGGTGACTTATCCCCCTTGTCTCTGTTGCATTTCCTGTGGCTTATTGTTTTGTTTGCCATGCTGTTGTCCAGAGTACGTTTAAAAGGGAGTATGTGTTCTACTTCAGATTCTGCTCCCAGCACCTGATCTAAATTCAATGTCCCGCCACAATAAGGGCAGCACCTGTCTAATGGGTTTTCCGAAAGTTCTTCCCACATTTTCAGTTTATCCAAAATATCTCTGGAGCGTTTTATACCGGATGGTTTCAGATATTTTTCATCCAGATCATTATTCCGCTTTTCATTTTCTTTCTGGCTTTTTATATATCTGCCTTTTTGCTCTCTATTCATTTTCAGTTCCCGAGCCAGCTCTATCACAATCTGATCAGGCTTGCCGTATGTATCTATGAGCAGGTTAACTACCTTTCTCAGTTGATTTAGCCCCACATGCACCACTGGGTTTGTTATCTTGCCGATTCTGATTTCATAATGATCCTTTTTATCATTCGTTCCCGGCATGATATGACCTTTCAATACTTCACCGTAATAAGGAAGAGAATCCATAGAACCGTCCAGTATGGGGTTTCTATCCCCGTAGCCTTCCTCTTTTAGTGCTTCTCTAAGAGTTCTGCCTTCTTCCATATTTTTGCAGAGCTTATCCAGCACTTTTTCGCAAAAAGCCATCCGCCCCACAGGAAGGTTTACCTTTGCCATTTTGCCTGCTTCATCAGCACTAAAATCATGATTGTTAATGAGATACTCTTCCACTGCCTCATCGCTTTCAGCATCAGATATAAACTTTACTATTTCAGTCTGCACAGCAGGAGAAAGCTCATCCCATTTTTTACCGCTGGGTGTCCGCATCGCCCCCGCAGTTTCATCACCTATAATTTTATCCATATGCTCATGGCTAAATCCTATGGAAGAGTCAAAGCCTAGCTTTGACCTCAGTGTGTTGAAATTTGAGGAGCCTGTGGTGAGCAGCAGTCTGAGCATTTTCTGCTGTTCTTCAAGCGTAAGCCTTCTTTTGGTATAATCAGGATAAATCACATGCATATCTGTTATCAACTGAAGCAGTCTGAATCTTTGTGCAATGGGCAGAGATTTAGAGGCTCTAGGCTCATTTGGTTCACAGGAGCATCTCCCCACAGCTGGCGGCTGCAAAGGTCTTTGATCAAGTATGATTGAGGATATTTCCCTATAAGCCTCTGCTGTATAAAGTTCTGGGCTGAAACTGCTCTGCACTTCCCATATTGTTTTTATTTCATCTTCCACTAATGCTCTGTCCACGTATACCTCGTACAGGTCTGTCGATTTTGTTCCATATCTTTTGGCAAGAACAGTTTTTCCAGCGGTTCTCCTCTTGTACAGCAACTCTCCCGCTGTTTTTGTACCATAAATGTTCATTTCTTCTTTAAAAGCAAAAATAGATTTTTTCAAAACTCCTGATTCAGAATCACGAGCATCTGCTTTTCTGTTGCTTTTGAATCCTCTGCGTTGGTTGATATGAAATAATGCCCTGCCAGCCTCATATATTGATATTTTTTCGTTAACAGCCTTATATCTTATTTCGTAAGGATCAAGAATTTCCAGTTCTTTTCTTTTTTCGATATCTTTTGGCATAAACCCATTATTGACCAGAGCGTTCATAAGATTTTCACGCCTTGCTTTATATCTGTCTGAATTCCTTCTTTGCGACCTTTTTTCCCTGCGTCTGGCATTTTTAGGCACATCTACTTTTACCTCCATGCTGTCTGGAAAAATACGTACTCCCGAATTAATAATAGCTTCAGGTTTTTTATATTTATT